>JAHEKN010000016.1 GCA_024638305.1 Gemmatimonadota bacterium
GGCCCTCTTCCTGCTCCCAATGGACACGCCCTACCGAAATGGCAACCCGTCGGCGCCCTCCACGCCGGCGGGGCGCAAAGCCGGAGGCTCGTGGGCGCGATCCCAGTAGGGAAGCGCGCCCTGTTGGACGTGGTGCACCCTACAGCTCCGCGTCCCGCTCCCGAGCGGCTCGGCTACCGAAGGGGGACTGGAGGCGGCGCGCAGAAGGTGCGCCGCCGAAGACACTCATCCCCTCGGAGGAGTTGGATGATGCGAGACTCACTGCGCGGCCTACTACAGGTGGTCGCGACGATGTCGGCTTTGCTCCTGGTCGGAGCCTGTGCCGATTCCGCGCCGCCCACGTCGGTCGATGCGCCGGCGCTCGCCGGCGCGATGGACTTCATACCGCCGTCCGGCGGTCCCGGAGATCCGGACCCGACCGCCTTCGGCAAGACACCCGCGGGGCCGGACGTGGAGCGCTACGAGATCTGCAAGCGCTGGGTCGGCGCCCCCGGCGTGGCCACGTTCGAGGTGAGCGGGCCCGTCAACACCCATCAGACGTCGACCGACGACGGTTCCTGGTTTGGTCCGTTCTCCGCTCTCGGTGAGACCGACTGGTCCTGCCGCGACGTATGGCTGGAAGGGGCCGCAGGTCAGATCGTCACGGTGACCGAGATCGGCGCGTCCGGCACGAACCCGTACACGTTGACGCTCGTTCAGGCGTTGACGAGCGGATCGAACAACCCGGCCACGATCGGCGCTGACTTCGTCAGCGGCCGTGTAGACGGATTCACCGGCGCGGGCGTGACCGCGTTCTTCACGAACACGGAAATGCCGCCGCCCCCGGGCGGTGAAGGCTGCACGCCCGGCTACTGGAAGCAGGCGCACCACTTCGGATCGTGGACGGCGCCCTACACGCCGGGCACGTTGTTCTCGGACGTGTTCGAGGACGCGTTCCCGAGCATGACGCTGCTCGACGTTCTCAAGCAGGGCGGCGGGGGCCTCAAGGCACTCGGCCGGCACACGGTGGCCGCGCTTCTGAACGGTGCGTCGGCCGGTGTGGCGGCGGACTATTCGGCGGCGCAGGTGATCGCCGGCTTCAACGGCGTGTTCCCCGGCACCAAGAGCGACTACAACACGCTCAAGAACCAGTACGCCGCGGCCAACGAACAGGGCTGCCCGCTGGGCCGGAACCCGTAGTCCGAACCGTAGTCCAAATGGGGGCCACTGCTGGCTCCCAGGCTCGACGTCTCCACGCCGGATCTTCCCGGGGTTGCAAGAGCCGAACGACCGCCCGGGGACCCTCACCCGGGCGGTCGTCTTTGGGGGTGGGCACCCTATTGTGGCGGAGAATCCGACCCGCGAAATTATGTGCAGATCGAAAGCGAGCTGCCCCTACAGATCGCCACCCGATCGATTCCTTCCGAGAAAGGCAACCCGCCCCCCCCGGGGCGGTCGCAAAGCCCCCGGACTCCGAGTCGGAGCAGCCAGGCTGCCGAAGAAGGTCCAAGCCTATCGTGGCCATGAGGGTCCACGTCCTGGGCGTGTCTACAATGGAGGGGTCAATGAAAAGCGGTTCAGTTGTCAGGCCGTACTGGCTCGGTTCGGCGATGGCGGTGCTGTTCGTCCTCGGCGCATGCTCTGAAGGCGGGGTCGTTTCCCCCGTCGATCAGGGCCCCTTGGTCGGTGCGGCGGACTTCATCCCGCCGTCGGGCGGCCCCGGAGATCCAAACCCGACAGCCTTCGGAAAGACGGCCGGGGCACCGGACGTGGAGCGGTTCGAGATCTGCAAGCGCTGGGTCGGCGCCGTCGGAGTCGCCACCTTCGAGGTGAGTGGCCCGGTATTGACGCATCAGACCTCGACCAACGACGGATCCTGGTACGGTCCGTTCGACGCTCTGGGCCGATCGGGCTGGTTCTGCCGTGACGTATGGCTCGAGGGCGCCGCGGGACAGATCGTCACCGCGCAGGAGATCTCGGCGACGGGTGCCAACCCGTACACCTTGACGCTCGTTGAAGCGTTGACCTCGACCACGTCGACCCCCAACCCGGCCACCATCGGCGCGGACTACGTCAGCGGCCGCGTGGACGGGTTCACGGGCGCGGGCGTGACGGCGTTCTTCACCAACACCGAGGAAGTGCCTCCTGGTGACCAGGGCTGCACGCCCGGGTACTGGAAGCAGGTCCATCACTTCGGGAACTGGACGGGCTACGCCACGGGCGACTCGTATAACGCCGTGTTCGGCGTAACCTCGTCCTTCGGCGGGACGCTGCTCCAGGCGCTCAACCGCGGTGGCGGTGGCGAGATCGCGCTCGGCCGGCACGCGGTGGCGGCGCTGCTCAACGCGGCCAACGCGGGCGTGAACGCCGTGTACTCGGAAGCGCAGGTCATCGCCATGGTCCAGGCGGCCTATGCGTCCGGGAACTTCGAGGGCACCAAGAACCTGCTGGCGGCGGCTAATGAGCTCGGCTGCCCGCTCGGCCGGGCCCTGTAAGCTCGGTCGCATTTCCTGCGCGTCCGCTGGGCGCGTAGAGCAGGTGCGGTAGACGCCGCCCCGGGGGGAATCACCCTCCGGGGCGGTTTCGCGTCCAGGCACCGCCTCGGCCGAGTGTCGGAAGCCCGGTCGCATGTAGGCGCGCAGCCGGTTCTGGCCTCGTGACGCCAGGCGTGCCAACACCCGTGTCCGGTCCCGGTCCGTTCTTCCGCTTGTCACGTTGGGAGCAGGCAGGGCCTGATCTCGCACGAGTGCCCGTTTTCCAAAGCGCAAATGGGGTTGCGCGCGGCGTGGGTGCACGGTCAGGTTCGGGAAGTTGAGGGACTGCCCCGCATGTTCCCACGACTAACAGTTTCCTTCCGAAAAGGCTCCGCCCCCCCGGCGCGACGCAAAGCCGATCGGGCTCCGACCTCACGGAGCAGCCCGGCTGCCGAAGAAGGACAACGCGGTGCCGGCTCACGAGGGGCGCACCGCACGCTCAAATCATCCCAGGAGGATTGGATGAGACACGGTTCATTCGGCACGGCCTTTCGACTCGGAGCAGGCTGCGCCGTACTGCTGGCGCTGGCTGCCTGCTCCGAGGGCGATGTCGTAACGTCCGTCGACGAAGCCATTTTGGCGGGTGCGGCGGACTTCATACCACCATCGGGCGGACCCGGAGATCCGGACCCGACGGCCTTCGGCAAGACGGCGGGAGCGCCGGACGTCGAGCGCTACGAGATCTGCAAGCGTTGGGTCGGTACCCCCGGCGTCGCCACCTTCGAGGTGAGCGGGCCGGTCAACACCCATCAGACGTCGACCGACGACGGTTCATGGTTTGGTCCGTTCTCCGCTCTGGGAGAGACGGACTGGTCCTGCCGTGACGTCTGGATCGAAGGCGCCGCGGGTCAGATTGTCACCGCGACCGAGATCAGCGCGACGGGCACGAACCCGTACGCTTTGACGCTCGTGCAGGCGTTGACGTCCGGGACGGCCAACCCGGCCACGATCGGCGCGGACTACGTCAGCGGCCGCGTGGACGGATTCACGGGCGCGGGCGTGACGGCGTTCTTCACCAACACCGAGGAAGTGCCTCCTGGTGACCAGGGCTGCACGCCCGGGTACTGGAAGCAGGTCCATCACTTCGGGAACTGGACCAACTACGCGCCGGGTGATTCCTATGACGGCACCTTCGGCGTGGTCTCGTCGTTCGGCGGCACGCTGCTCGACGCGCTCGAGCGCGGCGGCGGGAAGGAGAACGCGCTGGGTCGGCATGCGGTGGCGGCACTGCTCAACGCTGCGAGCGCCGGTGTGAATGCCGTGTACTCGGAAGCGCAGGTCATCGCCATGGTGCAGGCGGCTTACGCGTCGGGTGACTTCAACGGCGTGAAGGACCAGTTGGCCGCGGCCAACGAGCTCGGCTGCCCGCTCGGTCGGGCTCCGTAAGCTTCGGTCTCCTTGCAGACGCGTTCTCTGAGCGCCTCTACGCGGGTTGGACGCCGCCCCGGGGGGGATCACCCTCCGGGGCGGTTTCGCGTCGTGGTGTCCCGCCACCGACCGCCATCCGGGCCGCGCCGGCCCCACCGCTCCTCACTCATGAGGGGACCGATGTCCGGTCTGCGTCCGATCCCGCTCGGACGCGCTCCTCAAGTCGGGGTTGCATCCCCAAGGGTCTCGGGCTCCACGAGACCAAGCACACCCCGCCCCGGGCTACCCGGGGCGGCCGTTCCGCGTTCGGGCAGGCTGAGCGCGGCAGGCTGACTTGCGGGCGCACGCGGTTGTTTCCGGGGCCTGAGAAGCGGGAAACCCCGGACAGGAAACGACTTGTCTGCGTGGCCCCGGCCCCGTCAGGTTCAAGGTGGGAAGGGACCGTCCCGCGCGTTCCCGCGAGTTGACGCGTCTTTCCGAAGCGGCTCGGCTCCTCAGGGCGCTACGTAAAAGCCCCTGGGTTTGGAGCTCAAGGAGCGGCCAGGCTACCGAAGAAGGACGCCGCGGTGCCGGCCACTAGGGACGCACCGCACGCACGATTCATCCAAGGAGGCTCGGATGAAACACGGTTCATTTAGAGGACTTTTCCGATGCGGTGCCGGTCTGGCCGTCCTTCTCGTCTTCGCTGCCTGTTCGGAGACGGGACCCACTTCGTCGATGGACGCGGCGCTTCTGAACGCGGCGTTCGCCCATACGGGCGCGGACACCCAGATCGGGACACCAACTGTACCGGACGGTGAGCTCTTCGAGGTGTGCAAGCGCTGGGTGGGCACACCTGCAACCGCAGACTTCTCGGTTGCCGACGCCACCCACACCCATGATTTCAGCAGCGCGACCTTCCTGGGTCCGTTCTCGGCCATGGGCTTCAACGACTGGTGGTGCGCCGACGTTTGGCTGGAAGGCGGCCCGAACACGGTGACGGTGACGGAAGTCGGAGTCACCGGCGGAACGAATCCGTACACGGTGACCATCCAGGCGGCCGGAACGGGCTCGTCCAACATCGTGATCGGGGCCAACTCGGTGTCGGGTAACGTCCAGGGTGCAGGTGGCCCGTCCGGCGTGACGGCCTTCTTCACGAACACCGAAGTAGTCCCGGGCGACGAGGGCTGCACGCCGGGCTACTGGAAGCAGCCGCATCACTTCGGAAACTGGACCACCTACGCACAGGGTGATTCCTACGACGCCACCTTCGGCGTGGTCTCGTCGTTCGGCGGCACGCTGCTCGACGCGCTCAAGCGTGGTGGTGGGAAGGAAATGGCACTCGGTCGACATGCGGTGGCGGCTCTCCTGAATGCCGCGAACGCAGGCGTGAATGCCATGTACTCGGAGGCGCAGGTGATCGCCATGGTCCAGGCGGCTTACGCTTCGGGTGACTTCAACGGGGTCAAGGACCAACTGGCCGCGGCCAATGAGCTCGGTTGCCCGCTCGGTCGGGCTCCATGAGCTCCACGTCGCCACGTTCAGGCGCAGCGGCATAGCGGTCGCCACGCGGCCTCGAGACGGTCCGCCAGCGGCGGACCTCACCGCCCCGGAGGAAATCCTCCGGGGCGGAACGGAGGCCGGTGACTCCCAGGTGTGCCCGCGCTGCCACGAGGTTGACCCGCCTCGCTCCCCCTGCCACTCTGCGTTCCGGCCGTCCGCCCGATCGGGGCTAAGGCCCCTTGAGAGCTCGAGGAGGAAACACGCGTGTCGGACCTGAAGATCACGGCAACTCGTAACGGGCCGTACAAGGTCGAGGGCGTGGACCGGGTTCTGGACGCGGACGGCAACCCGCTCGAGATTCGCGCTGGAAAGCCCGTCTGGCTTTGCCGCTGCGGGCAGTCCCAGAACAAGCCGTTCTGCGACAGCAGCCACCGGCGCGTGGACTTCCAGCCGGACGGCCCGACGAGTCCTGACGAGTCCTAGGCACCCGAGAACGCGAAAGCCGGCGCCCCGTTCGAGCGCCGGCCTCCGTCATCCGTCAATCCGCTTCCGTCAGTCGATCAATCTCAGGATCCGTAGCAGCGTGCCGTTCGACGGACCCTCTGCGTTCCCCTTGGCGAATCCGATGAACCGCGCTTGCACGGGCGCCTGCGGCGGTGGCCCCGTCCAGGAAGGGTCGAACCCCTCGAGGAAGAACAACGCGAAGTCGTTGAAGACGATCGGGTTGCTGGCCCCGAAGATTCCCGCGATCTGAGCCGGATCGAACAACCCGGCGATGATCACTCGGGGGCTACCCCTCCAGTTGGGGCTCCAGGTGGAATTAATGACGGTTTCGGTCCCCGGATCCCAAACCGCGTTCGGGTCCGAGTTGATGACCTGGGTGATCGCCTGACGCGTAGGTCCGGTCATGTCCCCCGGCTCGATGTCGTAAGGCACGCCCACCTGCGACACCGCCGGGTTGCACCCGGTGATGTTGTTCTTGTAGTCCTGCGCTCCCTGGCTGGTCCCTACCCGCCAGGGCAAGAAGAAGCCGGGTGTCGGCGTGGTCCCGCTGTTGGGATCCTGCGGCTTGATGGTGAGGATCAAGCCCGCGTCGTAGGGGGCGGCAGAGCCGATCTGGTTCCGCCACTGGCTTCCGTACCCGGTGGCCGTGGGGTCGCCGGGGTTGGTGATATCCCACTTCCTGTAGTTGTCTCCCTGGCCGGGCTTGAAGTCCCAGAACTCCTGGTTTTCCCAGACCCGGTTGGCGTTGGCGTCCTCGGGCGCCACCACCGTCATCTCCCGCCAGAGATCGGGGATCGCGAAGGGCTTAACGCACTTGACGCCGCCCGCCGGCGCGGCCCAGGCGGTGGCCTCGGCGGTGACGCCCCGGTACTGCGGCCCGAGCAAACTGCCGAACCACATGGGTAGGCCGATACTTCGCACCGACACCGACACGGTGAACGCGGCTGGATTGACGTCCACGCCCACATCCGTTCCCTGCACCGGGACATTCCGGATCGTGTTCTGCATGGCGTACTGGAGCGCGCGTTCCTGGGCGGTGTCGACGGCGGCGGTCGCCGGGATGAAGTCCAGGTAGGCGCTCGCCCCTGCCAGGGCGGCAGAATCCGCGACGCGCTGCGCCTCGGCGTGCGCCGTGAGCAACATGCCCAGGTCGATGGCCAATGCGCCCGCTCCGAGCAGAAAACCAAGGGCGAGCGCCATCAGGGCCAAGGAAAACCCGCGGCGGTTCTTCGGGGGGATTGAGAAGCTCCGGAGGGGGGAGGAACGCCTCGAGGACATTGTGCCTCCGCTAATGCAGGCACGCCATCCCCACGCACTGACGGACGCGGGGGGCGTGCCGATACAACAAACGACCGATCAATATAGGGTCAAATCTCGAACTCCGCTTGCGAAGACGCCAGAATCGTCGCTCGGCGCTACTCGACCAGCCTCAGAATCCGGAGCAAGCTACCCGTGTTGGTTCCGCCGAACGTGCCCTTGGCGAACCCCAGGAAGCGGGCCTGCACAGGCGCCTGCGGGGGCGGTCCCGGCCAGGCGGGGTCGAACCCCTCGAGGAAGAACAGCCCGAAATCGTTGAACACGATCGGGTTGCTCGATCCCTGGATCCCCGCGATCTGACCGGGGTCGAACAGTCCGGCGATCAGCACCCTCGGACTGGCCTGCCAATTGGCCCCCCACGCCGAGCCGGACACCGAGCTCGTCAAGGGGTCCCACGTGGCACCGGCGTCCATGTTCATCACCTGCTGAATGGCCTGGCGGGTTGGACCGACCATGTTCCCCGGCTCGATGTCGTAGGGCTGGCCCACGTAGACCTCGGCCGGGTTGCAATTGATGATGTTCCACTTGTAGTCGTTGGCGCCCGTGCTCCCGGGTAGCCGCCACGGATAGAAGAACCCGCTCGTTATGGTGGTGCCGGGCTGCTGCGCCTTGATGGTCATGACGAGCCCATCGTCGTAGGGCATGGCCGTCCCGATCTGATGGCGCCACTGACTCGAGTATCCGGTCGCCGTCGGGTCGTTTGCCTGCGCCGGATTCCACTTCTTGTAGTTGTCCCCCGCCCCGGTGTTGTAATCCCACGCCTCGGTGTTGCCCCAGGAGCGGTCCCCGTTCACGTCTTCCCCCGTGATCTCGGACCAACTGTCGGGGATCGCGAATGGCAGTACACACTTGGCTCCGCCCGCGGGAGCAGCCACCGCGGCTGCCTCGGCGGTCACTCCCCGATACTGCGGACCCAGCAGGCTCCCGAACCACATGGGAAGGCCCACGCTCCGGACCGCCACCGTGACCTTGAGGTTCGCCGGGTCAACGTTCACACCCAGGTCCGTGCCGGCGATGGGGACGTTCCGGATGGTGTTCTGCATGGCGTACTTGATGGCTCGGTCCTGAGCCGTGTCCACGGCCGCCGTGGCCGGGATGAAGTCCAGGAACGCGCTGGCTCCCGCCAGCGCCGCCGAGTCGGCCGCTCGCTGGGCCTCGGCGCGTGCGGTCAGTAGCATCCCGAGGTCGATGGCGATCGCGGCGACCGCCAACAGGGTCATCATGGATACCGCCAAAAGCGGTAGAGCAAGACCTTTCCGGTCTCGCAAGGGGGAGGGCGAACCGTCGAACATGTCCAACTCCAACTCGGTCGAGACTCGCTCGACCGCTAGCGCGCCCCGATTTTTACACGGCTGGGGCGCTAAGTACGTACGAGATACGCAGAACCGGTGTGCCGTGCCCTACTCGTTCCTCATCATGAACGTTGTAGTCATAGTGATGTTCCGTTGACCCGTCGTCCAAGAAAGAAGATAGCCGACGAGCGGAAACGTATACGGGTACTGCACCGACACGATCGACGGGACGCCGATTCCCTGGCGGAATCCGCTCTTGGTGATGACCGCCTGCGTCGTGTCGAGAGCCGCCCCGGCCAAGCGGCCCATGATTGCGTTCTCCACCGTGTCCACCGGCATGGTGGGATCGGCGTTGGCGACGACTGAAATGCGGGTGCCCTCCCGCGTCGCGTCGGTCAGTACCTGAAATGTATTCCACGCACGACCGAATTCCCAGACCGCAAAAATGAGCAGTAGAAGGACCGGGAAGACCAGGGCCGTTTCGACGATCGCTTGCCCCCGCTCGTCACGGGGGCCGTTTCGCCTCACGAACCGTCTGAGGGACCGAAGGATCATTGTTCGACTCCCGGCGACTGTGCGCCGTCTGACGTTGAGTCTCTAGCCTGTTGTTCCTCGGGGAGCATCACCGTCGCGGTGCCCAGCGCGTCCACGCCCAACCCCACCCGCGGCACGCCCCCTCGGTCTGCGAACACTATGTTGGACCGATTGTCTTCCGAAAGGCCCAGCATCGCGCGCATGGTCCCGCCCTGATCGGAAAAGCCGATGGTGCTGGTCTCGTTGGGAAGGAGCGCCAGGACGATGCGCTGCTTGCCCTCGCGGTCCCGGAACGCCATGCCGGGCGATCCCTCGCCGAGCACGCTGAGACGGAGCCGGTCCATTGCGTTGCGGTCGCGGAGCGCCAAAACCGGCCCGCCGTCTTCCCCGAGGGAGAGCTCGGCTCGGGCGACGCCCTGGGCGTCCCGCAGGATCAACGCTGAGGTCTCGATGACCTCCGGCGGTGTCGAGGCGGCCGACCGACTGCCCCACGCCAGGGTAGCCACGGCGCCGAACGCCCCGAGCAGGCCGACTCCGAGGAGCCTCACCTGCCCCCTGAGCGACGCGTTTCGGCTCTCGAGCTCGACCACGCGTGCCCTCACCCAGGCCTCGACGGCCTCGGCAGCCTCAACCGCCTCCGCTGCCCCGTCCGCGCGCGCGTCACCCTTCGCCATTCGTTCCCCCCATGCGCTGGTACTTGCTCTGCGCCTCCGTCAGCGCCTCCAGGTTGTCCAGCAGGAAGTATGTGTTGCACGCCGGATCCAGCAAGCTTTGATCGAGCGTGGGCTCGGTGCCCTGGAAGCGGGCGAAGTCCTCGATGTGGTCCGCCAGATCGCGGGGATGGCAGGCCCGGGGATCGATGCCGTGAGGGCGGTAGTAGCTGTCCCACACGTGATCCACGGCCGAGGACTGGTAGGTGATCCCCCGCTCGTCGCACACGTCCTTCATGATGTTGGCGAACGCGGCCCGATCGGGATTGCCGACGCGGATCTTGTAGTGGATCCTGCGGAGGAAGGCTTCCTCGACGAGATCGCCGGGATCCAAGTTGGTCGCGAACACGAGTCGGCAATCGAACGGTACGGGAAATTTTACACCGGTATGGAGCGCCAGGAAGTCGATCCCCTTCTCGAGAGGTACGACCCAGCGGTTGAGCAGCACCCGCGGCTCCACACGCTGGCGTCCGAAGTCGTCCAGAATCAGCACGCCGCCGGCGGCCTTCAACTGGAACGGTGCCTTGTACACTTTGGTGACCGGATCGTGCTGGAGGTCGAGTTGCTCGAGCGCCAGCTCACCACCGACGAACACCGCGGGTCGCCGGATCTTCACGAAACGAACGTCGTGCGTCGGCTGCGTCCTCAGGAGGCTGGGCCCCGTCGGCGACTCCTGGGCGACGAATTCCAGCGGCTCGTGATAGACGGGATCGAACAGGATGACGGTCTGACCGTCCACGTCGATGGCGTGCGGAATCCAGATGTCGCCACCAGCCATCTGGGCAATGCGCTCGGCGATGGCCGTCTTGCCGTTGCCCGGCGCGCCGTAGAGAAAGAGCGAGCGGGCGGAGTTGATGGCCGGGCCCAGCGAATCCACGATGGTCTGGTCGAGCGTGAGACCCTGTAGACCCTCGGAGATTCCCTCGCGGGTCACGCGGACGTTCTTCACCGACTGGCGCCGGATCCACCCGGCGTAGACGGCCAACGGGACGGGAGCCGGCCCGACGTAGGTCGAGAACTCGAGCGCCTCGACGGCGCGAGCCCGCCCGGTGGCCGTGAGAGAATAGCGATAGCCGCCCCGCCCATGTCCGGCGGTTCCCTGCACCTCGACCAACATGCGCTGCTGCATGTCGTGCAGCAGGTCGTCGACGATCGGGAACGGGAGGCACACCAGGTCGATGAGCTCCTGGCCGGTCCGCACGCCCTGGGCGTAGAGCGCCTTGAGCAGCAGATCGATGACCGCCGTGGCCGTGAGGCCCGTCTCCTCGATGGTCTCGGGCGCGGCGGGGAGCTCGTCCCCGTCCCGCTCCACGAACGGGACCGCTTCCGCGGACAGGCCCGCTCTGTCCAGTACGTCCAGCGAGCTCATCCGCTCCTCCACATTCTGCCGTTTCCGCTGTTATCGATGTCCCGCTCGACCCGCGGATGCTCCCTCGGGTCGATGGGGGCTATGTCATCCCGGCCGTTTCCGCCCGCCGCACCGGGGGCCTCCGCAGCGTGGGTCCCGTAGTGTGATTCCGACGGGACCCAGGCCACGCGGTCCCCGCGCTCGGTCCCGGTCGCGACCACGGTACCCGCGGGAAGCTCCAAAGCGTGAATCGCCTTGGTTTCAACCCTGGTGCGCTTACCGGGGGCGAGATCCTCGTAGACCGCCACCACCACGCCGTCCCGATCGAGGAACACCACGTCGAGGCTGAAACGCATCCCGAACATGTGGACCGCCTGACACGGCGTCAGCAGCAGCCCCTCTCCGGGCTCGGGCGCGGGTCGGCCCAGGAACCCACGCATTCGCGGCCACCACCGGTCCGCCAGGCGGACGCTCGTGCCCAGGACGACACCTCGTTCGGTGTTGGTGACCCGCATGGTCCTCATGTGAACTGGCTCAACGTCTCGAGGATCTTGATGATCCCGCCGCCCAAGATGACGAGCAGAAGCGCCGGGAAGATGAAGATCACCAGCGGGAAGACGAGCTTGATGGTCGTCTTCGCTGCCGCCTCCTCGGCCGCCTGCCGCCGCTTCTCCCTGACGGTATCCGAATGGACCCGGAGGGAGCGGGCGATCGACGTCCCGAAACGGTCGGTCTGGACGAGCATCGTCACCAGGGACTGGATGTCCGAGAGGCCGGTCCGGTCCGCCAGGTTCTGAAGGGCCTCGGCCCGTGGCGCGCCGGCGCGGATCTCCAGGTTCACGAGGGCGAGCTCCTTGCTCATCTCCTCGCTGATGTGGCCGATCTCGCGCGCCACGCGGAGGAGCGCCTGGTTGAGACCGAGCCCGGCCTCCACGCAGACCACCATCAGGTCGAGCGCGTCCGGCAGCGTCTTCTGGAGGTCCTTCTGCCTCCGCCTCCTCTTCATCGAGACCCAGAGGGCCGGACCGAACCAGCCGAGGCCCGCGAAGTAGAGTGTCAGGAAGAGGAACATGAACGCGGGCGCCACCAGCACCGAGTTGATCAGGATGCCGAAGACGGTGAGGATAGCGGTGGCCAGGATGCGACCACCCCAGTAGAGCTCGCTCGCTCGCGGATGTCGGAAGCCCGCGGCCCAGAGCATCCGGCGGGTCTCCGAGGCCTGCCGGAAGCGCTGCTCGAACTGGGACCCGACCTCCTGGAGCAGCACCTCGAGCCGCCGGCGGCGCTCCTCGCGACGACGGCGCTGGGCCTCGCCCTGGGACTGACCCGAGACCACGACCAACCGCTGCCTCACCTCGCGCGGCTCGGCAGGCACCAGTTGGGCCAGGAGCAGCACCACGAGGGCGACGGTGATCCCGATCGCGGTCACGACGACATAGAGCATGCGACCCGCCTCAGATCTCGATGTTGACGATCTTACGGATCCAGAAGAACCCGAAGATCCACATTGTGAACGCGATGCCGAGCATCAGCCTGCCGAGGTACGTGAACAGCAGCGCGCCCATGTAGTCGGGGTCCAGGATCCAGAGTCCCGTTCCCACGATGAACGGCATGACCGCGAGGACGTAGCCGCTCAGCCGACCCTGGGCAGTGTATACGCGCAGCTGCCGCCGGATGGTGAAGCGCTCTCGCATGGTGCGGGCGATCGAGTCCAGCAGCTCGGCAAGGTTGCCGCCCACTTCGCGCTGCACGAGCACCGCGGTCGTGAAGATCCTCACGTCGATCAGTTGCACCCGGTCGACCATGCCCATCAGGGCCTCGTCGATGGGGATCCCGAACCGTTGCTCCTCGAAGAGGGTGCGGAACTCGGAAGCCACCGGCTCGGGCGCTTCGTCGCCGACCATGCCGACGCCGGACGAGAGCGGATGCCCCGCGCGGATCGCTCGACTCAGGAGGTCGATCGCCTCCGGCAGTCCCTCCTCGAACCGATCAAGGCGCTGCGTGCGTCGATGGCGGAGGATGAAGTACGGAATCAGGGCCGCGATCCCCATGAAGGGCAACCGGGCCAGGTTCGACTGCATGACCAGGGTGGACGCGACCCCAGTCCCTGCCGCCAGGGCGAACGAGATGAAGATGAACGCGGGCACGCTCCAGGTCGAATCCGATTGTCGCATCAGCGTGCCGAGCCCGCTGCGATCGGACAACTGATTCACGACCTTGTCGAGGGCACCCTCGTACTCGTCGGCCCGTAGCAGGCCGCCGCTCGTCTCCTGCCCCGAGATCAGCGGATTCAGTCGACTGCGAACGGCGCGCTGAACCCACCAGTTCCGCACGAGCTCGGCAATGAGAACGAGCGAGAGCGCGCCCAGGAAGACGGCCAGGAACGCCAGCGCGGCGGTGACCCAGTCCGCCCCGTTCAGGAACTCAATCATGGCCCGGATCCGCCATCGCTTCGCCGACCGGATACTCGTCGTCGTCGTCCGAGAACAGCAGCTCGGACGGATTGATGCCGTACTGCGCCAGCCGGTCGGAGAACCGTGGACGGATGCCCGTTGCTCGGTATTGTCCCAGCACCCGGCCCTCGGGATCAACCCCGGTACGGCGGAACTCGAAGATTTCCTGCATGGTGATGACCTCGCCCTCCATGCCTACGACCTCCGAGACCGACACGACCTTGCGCTTTCCGTCGGAGAGGCGGGAGCAGTGGACAACCACCTGAATCGCGCTGGCGATCTGCTGCCGCATGGCGCGATCGGGCAGGTTCAAGTTGGCCATGGATATCATGGTTTCGAGGCGGCTGAGCGCGTCGCGCGGACTGTTGGCGTGCAGCGTGGTCAGCGAGCCGTCGTGGCCGGTGTTCATGGCCTGCAGCATGTCCACCGCCTCGGCTCCACGGACCTCACCCAGGATGATCCGGTCGGGCCGCATGCGGAGCGTGTTGATCACGAGCGAGCGCTGGTTGACCTCACCCTCGCCCTCGACGTTGGGAGGCCGGGTCTCCAACCGGACCACGTGAGGCTGCCTGAGCTGGAGCTCGGCCGAGTCCTCGATGGTCACGATGCGCTCGGTCACCGGCACGTAGGACGACAGGATGTTGAGCAGCGTCGTCTTCCCCGACCCCGTACCCCCGCTGATCAGCACATTCAGCCGGGCGCGCACGATCCCTTCGAGCAACTCGAGCATCTTCGGGGTCACGGATTCGGTCCGGAGCAGGTCCTCACCGGACAGCGTATCCCGGCGGAACTTACGGATCGACAGGTGCGGGCCGTCCACCGCCAGCGGCGGGATGATCGCGTTGACGCGGGAGTTGTCCGGCAGTCGCGCGTCCACCATCGGCGACGAGTCGTCGATGCGGCGGCCGACGCCCGAGACGATCCGGTCGATCACCTGCAGCAGGTGGCGGTCGTCCTGAAAGCGCACGTTGGTGGGCTCCAGCTTGCCCTGACGCTCGATGTACACGTTGTCGAAGGTGTTGACCAGGATGTCCGAGATCTCATGGTCCTTCATGAGCGGCTCGAGCGGCCCGAGCCCGAAGATCTCGTCCAGGACCATGTCGGCGAGCGCGCGCCGCTCGTCCAGGTTGAGCGCCAGCGCCTCCTGTCCGATCAGGTCCTGCACGACCTCACGGATGGTTTGCGCCGCGGTTTCCCGCTCCACGTGCTCCAGGTCAGCGAGATTGACCCGCTCGAGCAGTCGCCTGTGGATGCGCGCCCGGACCTCCTGCATCTCTGCGTCACCGCGGTTGCGGTGCCTCGGCGCTTCGGTCATCGCGTCGGGGGAAGTCGACGGCCCCCCGTCCGTGTCCTCCCCGACGGGGAAGAACGGCAGATTCGCACGACTCATTTAGAACTCCTTGGACTTCCTTCGGATGGCGTCTGCGCTCCCTTCTTCCTCCGCACCAGCGAGGAGAGGCGGCCCTTGAACCCGCTCGGTCGCGTGCCGTTCAGCACCGCGTCGCCGGCCAGTTCGGTGCCCAGCGCATAGAGATCTTTCCCGTACTTGGAGCCGGTATCGAGTACGAGCGGCTTACCCGTGTCCGCCGCCAACAGCGCGGACTCGTCGTCCCGCGGGAGCGTACGGAAGACCGGGTATCCGAGCGTCCCCTTGAGCTCGTCCAGGCGGACGTTGGTGGCGCCGCTCGTAAACTGGTTGACCACCACGCGGATGCCGGATTTCATCCCCTTGAAGGAGCGTTCCACCCGCTCGAGCATGCGCTTGGCGTTCCGAATTGAGGTGACCTCGGCAGTCGATATCACCAGTACGTCGGTGGACTCGGCCAACGCCGCGTCGATCCAGGGTGCCAGAGAGCGCCCCAGATCCATCACCACGTAATCGTATGACCCCTTCACGGACTCGATTACCCGAACCGTATTCTCCCTGCTGATGGCTACCGCCTCGCTAGAATCGAGCGGCGAGGCCAGCAAGTCCACGCCGGTTTCGTGGTGCTCCACCATGGACTCGAGGAGCTCGTCGTCCATGCGGTGGAAGTTCTTGACCAGATCCTGGAAGGTGTAGCGCGGCCAGAGGCCGAGCAGCAGACCGGCCGTCCCCAGCTCGTCGAAATCCAGGAGCAGCGTCTTGCGCTGCGTGGTCTTCGCCAGTGTGACCGCCAGATTGGTCGCCACGGTCGTGACACCGGTGCCGCCCTTGCCGCTCAAGACCGCGAACAAGCGCGCGTCACGCGCCGGACGCCCGGAGCCCTTTGGTGCGCGCGGCGACAGCCGCGAAAGGGACTCCCGGATGGTCGCCACGTCGAGCGGACGGCCGATGAACTCGGACGCGCCCGCGCGGAGCCCGGCCAACAGGAGCTCGGGATCCGAGGTCGGTCCGACCAGGACCACGGGACGATCCGCCTGCCGGCCGATCAGTATCCGCGTGAGCTCCAGCGCCTTGGCGGAGTCGGAGCCGAGATCCACGAAGACGATGCTGACCTCGGCGTAGTCGAGCCTCAGGAGCTCCTCAGGCGTCATCTCACCGAGGGGCGTCAGCACCTCCATGGGCGCCCCTGCTTCCGGGGCCACCTCCGCGAGAACTTCGCGGAAGCTCGCTTGGAGCGGGCGATCCGTCGAGATGAACGCGACCGATGCCTTCTGCGATCCCATGCCGTGTCCTCGCGGGGGTCTCGTGGCCATCCTCTAGCGACTGCCGTCCGATCCGGGATTGCGCTGACCCTGCGGCGCGGCGCCCGCCGCGCCCGTGGAGTCCGGCTGCGTCCCGTGTAGGCCGGACGGCACCGGAATGAACCCGTCCCAATCCGTCCACGTCTGCGGCTGCCTCGTCGGCAGGTCGATGGGCGTGTTGCTCGGGTCGACCAGGTACGGGGTCACCACGACCAGCAGCTCGGAGTGGTTCTGCCGCACCGACTCGCTCTTGAAGAACGTGCCCAGGATCGGAATATCGCCCAAGATCGGGATCTTGTCCGTGTTCTCGAGAATGGAGTTGTCGAGCAGGCCACCGATGGCCAGGTGCTGGCCGGCGTTCAGGTCGACCACCGTCTGGACACGCCGGGTCAGGAGGCTCGGAATCTGGAAGCCGCCGAGCGTGAGGCCGTTGGCGAAGTCCAGAGACGACACCTCCGGAGCCACGGTCAGGCGGATGCTGCCGTTGTTGGTGACCTCCGGCGTGAACGAC
Organism: Gemmatimonadota bacterium; assembly: GCA_024638305.1. Lineage (GTDB taxonomy): Bacteria > Gemmatimonadota > Gemmatimonadetes > Longimicrobiales > Gaopeijiaceae > JAHEKN01. The sequence continues at coordinate 16,700 of JAHEKN010000016.1, forward strand.
AGGCGGATCCCGAACTCCTTGAAGGTGATCGTGACCGCGTTGCTCTCGCCGCCCGGCTGGATCACGGGATAGGGGAACTCCCCACCCGCCAGGAACGTCGCTTCCTCTCCCTCGAGCGCCATGAGATTGGGCTCAGCGAGGCTCTTGAAGTCACCGGTCGACTTGAGCGCGCGGATGGCCGCTCCGAGCAGGGTTCCCTCCCCGAAGACCAGGAAGTTCACCATCCCCTCGGCCAGCGTCTCTACGCCGGCCACGGACCCGCTGATCTCGCCGCGCAGGCCCTCGGTCGTGGCCTCGGTCACGGCGAAGTTCTGGAGGTTCCGGAACGCGTCGTCGGCCACCTGCGGGTTGAGTGCGATCAGATCGGCCGAGACCGACTTGAGCGCCGTGCGGTTCACCTCCGCGAACTCCACGTGCAGCATGATCTGCTGCGGGAACGGAGCCGTGACGTTGTTGATGACGTTGACGCCCGAGGCGCTGGCGATCTCGATGGCGCGGCGCACCACGGATGGATCCCGCGCCGTTCCGGAGATGATGACCGTGCTGCCCTGGGTGTCCAGCGTCAGGCCGGTCCCGGGGAACAGCGCCGCGAGCTGGCGCTCGAGGCCCTGGATGTCGGCGTAGACCTCGATGGCGTACAGCCGGGGACGGTCGTTCTCGGACCACGTCACGAGGCTCGTCGAGCCGACGCCGATGGCGTTGATCAGGATCTCGGTCCCCGACAACGGAAGTGCGTCTGCAATGGCGGGATCGGCGATGGACACTCGCTCCAGCGGCGCTGGGATCGTGATCAGGGCGGACATTCCCCGCGAGATCGTAATCGTCTGTTCCGGAGTGGTGAGAACGCCTTGCGCTTCCAGCTCGGCCGTGCCACCAACGAGCGGCACCGCAAGCATCCCTCCCACGAGGAGGGCGGCGCCCGCGAAGAGTCTATGTGTGTTGGTCATTCCAGCCTCGGTGCTCAGTAGGAGATGAGCGTGCGTACGCCCGCCCGATAGAATTCGATGATGCCGCCCGGATCCGTCGCGTCGCCGCGAATCACGCGGCGCCCCGGTGCGGGCCGGCCGCCGGTCACGAGCTCGCTGATGCGCGTGCCCGGAGTCGTTACCTCAGCCTGGTCGAGATAGCTGCGGAGCGCGAGCTGGATCCGGCCCTGCGTGGCCGCCATGGCCAGCTCCTCGGCCTGCTCGGGCGTCACCAGCACGGTGAGCACGGTCACGGAGAGGGGCGTGCCCTCTTCGTCGTGCTGAATCACCTGGCCAGCAGCTACGGCCTCCACGTTCTGGAGGATGACCTGCGTAATGGGCTCGCGGGCCCCGACCGGAGTCACGGTCAGCAGCACGTCGACGCGGGTCCCGGGCGTGACGAACCCCGCCACGCCGATGACCTCGTCGACACCAATGCTGATGGCGCGCATCCCTTCGGGGATGATGACGGGGAGTCCGCCGCGCAGGCCTGGCGCCGCGAGCTTGGACTCGAGCATGGGCTCGTTGGCCCGCATCGGCGCGACCAGGCCGCGGTTGGCGACCTGCTCGATCGACATGGCCATGCCTTCGGGCATGCCGTCACCGGGCCAGGCGATGAGGCGCACGTCCTCCGGCCTCACCATGTGTCCGACCGGAAGGTCAACGGCCGCGACCACGGCCTGCAGGGTCGACTCGGGCTCTTGAGCGATGAGCCGCGTGGGACGCTGCTGCATGTAGCGCAGCGCCGAGAACGCGGCCACCAGCCCGGACAGCAGAGCCAGGGCGAGAACGACGAAGACACGCCGTCGCTTCATCGGATTCTACCTCCAAAATCCGCCGGGCCCTCGGGGCGCGGCGTGGGGACGAAGTCGCAAGTCACAGAGAGAGCTCCAATACGGGAACGAACCACGCAGCGACCGTGCCGAGCGCGATGGCGATCCCATAGGGGACGGTGATGGGGGCGGGCTGGTCGAGCGTGGGCCACTCGCCACTCCTCCCGAACGACGCAAGGAACTTCATCGCGTCCCAGGTCCTGAATAGTGCCGGCAGCGCCACTCGCCGTCTCAACATCACCCAGAGAGCGAGAGCGCCGCCGAAAATTCCAATGAACAACAATGCCATTCCGAATGGCCCCGGTCCCAGAAAAGCGCCGGCGGTGACGAGCAGCTTCGCGTCTCCGCCGCCGAACCCACCCAACGCGAAGAGGGGGAAGCCGAGTAGCAGCCCCAATCCCGCGCCGAGGATCCCGGCCATCATGGTCGGGTCTCCCGGCATCCCACGCAGGAAAAGCGCCAACACGACGCCGCTCACCGAAATGACGTTCGGGATGCGCCGGTCGCGGGCGTCGCTCAAGGCCGCCAGGCCCATCACCGCCACAATGGCGACAGACAGGAGGGTGAAGCTCGTCGAGGTCATGGAGGAGGTCTTTGTCCGGGCCTTGGGGAACGGGCTACTGGCACACGAACCGACCCAGTCCGAAGACGTGGGCCGGTTCGCATACCAGCAGAACCACCATTTAGGTGGTGGCGTACGGCGTGGTTGGGGCGGTCGCCAGATCCGTAGCCGCGGTGTTAAGCACACCACCGATGCGGTTCCGGAACAGAATCAAGACGGCCGTGAGCCCGATCGCCACGAGTGCGACGATCAGGACGTACTCAACCAGCCCCTGACCGGAATCGTCCGACCAGAAGTTCTTCCACAAAGCCACCATTTCGTAACGCTCCTTGGATGGTGGTGGGTGCGGTCGGGACCGGCCCGGACCGCTCAGGTCGTTCCATGAACATCCTTCGTGCCGCGGATGGTATGTTGGTCTAAATTATTATATGGCAACCACTTCCGTGACCATGGCGTCGAGTTTGTCGCCGCGGGCTGTAACGACCCGTCGCACGTTCCGTCGGGGCTTCGTTACAGGTCCCAGGGCAACGCCCCAGTCCACCGCGCCTGCTCCGGAGGGGCCAACGGCCGAAACGAGGACGCCCTTGGAGCGCGAATCTTGCAATTCCACCCCCACGGGTTCGACCGGAGCCGGCACCGGGGGAGTTGGCCCCGAGGACCCTGGATCGCTACCGAGGAGGGCCCGGACGCATGGAGGTGAATCGCGGAGTTACCGCTTGCCGGAAACGAATGTTCCGCGTATCGTTTTCGTCCCCCGCTAGCGTTCCGGAAGTCCCTGTTGCCGCAGACGATAGGCCGCCCCGCGGGCCTGGAGCGGCGTCCGCGCGGCCGACTGCACGACCGGTCCTTCCCATCCCCCGCCCGAAGCCGGTGATGGCCGTAACGAAGAGGGCTCGATCCCGATGACGTCGCCGAAGCGCGAGAAGCCGCGGACACTCCGCAACAGGGTGTTGTGGCTGTTCAGCGCGCTCGCGCTCGCTCCGTTCCTGCTCGCGTCGCTCGTTCAGTACCGCCAAGCCGAGGTGGATGCCGATCGGGCAGCGGCCGCCGTGGCCGAAAGCCTGGCCGGAACGGTCGTGGCCAGGATGGATCGGATTCGAAGCGAGGCCACGACGGACGCGCTCTCGTTCGCACGGGCGCTTCGGGAGTCGGAGGACGCGGCGGATTGGACGCCTCGGTTTCCCGCTTCCGTGCGAGGCATCGAGGTCGTGGACACGACGGGGGCCCACCTGGGAAGCTGGGAGAGCGCTCGGCCGAGCACGTCCGAGGTCTGCGCCCCGCCGGACTCCGGCGGCGCCTTCGAGCTCGTCGTCTCGGTCCCACGGGCGGGCAACGCGCCCCCGGCGAGCGTCCGAGTGACGCCGGACCTCGCGTCTGCGGTGGGGCGGCAGGCGCTACCGGCACCACTGGTCGCTGGGTCCTGGATCCGGATCATCGAAGGTGGCGGCGCCTACGTCACGACCACCGGTTGTGGACCTGCCGGCATGGGCTCGGCGTCCGGTCCAGTCTTCGGCGGACGCTCGGCGGACGACGACCACCTGTTTCGCCGGGAACGCGCCCTCGATGGCTCCACGTGGACTGTCCGGGCCACCGTGAGCCGCGATCTACTCGGGTTCCGCAACGGCGACGCCGGATGGTTCTTCGCCGTGGCCGCGCTCGCTGCGCTTTTGGCCACCCTGCTGTTCCGGTTGTTCCTCTCCGGCGTGACCCGCTCTCTCGAGCAACTCGCGTTGGCGGCCGACAGGATCGGTGAAGGTGACTTCTCCCCATGGCTCCCTCCCCCCGGCGACGATGAAGCGGGACGCCTGTCCTACGCGATCGGGCGCATGATGGACCGTATTCGCGAGATGCTCGACAAGGTGAAGCGCAGCGGACAGATGGCCGCGGTTGGCGAGATGGCATCGCACGTGGCGCACGAGATCCGGAATCCGCTCAACTCGCTGAGGCTCAATCTGCAGAGCGTGGAACGAGCAGCCGCGAGCGGAACGCTCGACGAGGACGACCTGGACTCTCTCCAGACGTGCCTCCGCGAGGTGACCCGTCTCGATCGGGTGGTGAGCGGCGTCCTCAGGGTCACCAAGCCGGCCTCGGGGCAGGTCGGCCTAACCTCCCTTCATGGCGTGATCCGGCAGGCGACCGCGCTGCTCAAGGAGGATCTCGAGGATCGCGCGGTCGTGACCCGTTTCGACCTCGGCGCCGAGGGCGACTGGATACGGGCCGACGCCCAACAGATCGAGGCCGCCCTGATCAACCTGATGCTCAACGCTGCCGAAGCAATGCCGGACGGCGGCCAGATCGACCTCTCGACGCAGAGCACCGTGTGGTCCGGCCAGCCGGCAGTCGATTTCCGCATCGCGGACAGCGGCCCCGGGGTCCCGGTGCATCTCCGGTCTCGGATCTTCGATCCCTTCTTCACGACCAAGAAGCTCGGTTCGGGCCTGGGCCTTGCGGTGGTCATGAACACGGTCGAGGGACACGGCGGGCACGTGGAGCTCCTGGAGCCCTCGGTGCTCGGGCGAGGCGCGACGTTCCGCATCGTCTTCCCGGTTATCGTTGAGTCGTCCGAGCTCAGTCCAGCCGGGCCCCGGTGGGCGCTCGGTGACCGATTGAAACGAAAGCTGTTCGCATGGACCCGAACACCCGACGAGCCCCAAACGGCAACACCATTGACGCTGGAGGAGCGGCTTCGATGAAGGCAATGGACCTCCGAGGGAGGATCCTGATCGTGGAGGACGACGAGCCCCAGCGGCAGATCCTCGAGCGACATCTCGGCAAGAGTGGTCATGCGGTGATGGCGGTCGACTCCGCGGAGGCCGCCCTGAACTGCGTGGCCGAGTTCGGGCCCGACGTGGTTCTCTCCGACGTGCGCATGCCGGGCATGTCTGGGTATGAGCTGCTCGATCACATCGGGGGCGGCAGTTCGTTCGACGTGGTGCTCATGACCGCCTACGAAGGCGTGTCCGGGGCCATCGACGCCATGAAGCGGGGCGCATTCGACTATCTGATCAAGCCCTTCGACCTTGACGAGCTCGAGGCCATGATCGAGGCCGCGCTCGAGCACCGATTGGAGGTTGCGCGCGACCGCGGGAAAGGCGCGACGGTACCCGATCTGGATGTCCGGCCCAGGCAGATCGTCGGAACCGACCCGACGATGCTTCGCATCTGCAAGCTCATCGGGCGGGTTGCGGACGCGCCGGCCCCGGTGCTCATCCGGGGCGAAACGGGGACCGGCAAGGAGCTCATCGCACGGGCGCTCCACGATCACTCGGGCCACCGGGAGGAGCCGTTCATCGCGGTCGACTGCACGGCGATCCCCGAGACGCTCCTGGAGTCCTCGCTGTTCGGACACGTGGCCGGAGCGTTCACCGGCGCCAAGGGCCCCCAGCGGGGACGCTTCGAGATGGCAGGAAAGGGCACCATCTTCCTCGACGAGATCGGGGACACCTCCCTCGCCTTCCAGGCGAAGCTTCTCCGGGTAATTCAAGAGCGTGAGTTCTACCCGGTGGGCAGCGAGACCCCGAGGAAGACGCAGGCCCGGGTCGTGGCCGCCACCCATCAGCCGATCGCGGAGATGGTCGGCAGAGGCGATTTCCGCGAGGACCTCTACTTCCGACTCCGCGTCATCGAGATCGAAGTCCCACCGCTCAGGGAGCGACGGAGCGACATTCCGCGGCTGGTTCACCACATCCTGGCCAAGCGTAGCGAAGAGCTCGGTCGCAGAGCCCCGGCGGTGCCGGATGCTGTTCTGAAGGCTCTGGGCGTGTACGCCTGGCCGGGCAACGTGCGTGAGCTGGAGAATGCGCTCACCCGGGCGCTGATGCTCGCGGGGGGTCCCACGATTCGACTGGAAGACCTTGGACTGGGCCGCACGGCATCGGCCGGTGGGGAGCCCGGCCAGCGGGATGGCCGCGATGACCGTAGTCTGGAGGAGATGGAGCGGCGTCACGTCCAGCAGGTCCTGGTGGAGACCGCGGGTAACAAGAGCGCGGCGGCCAGGCTGCTCCGGGTCTCGAGACCGCGGCTGGACCGGATCATCCAGAAGTACGAGTTGCGCTTCTGACGGTGTAATGATCCGCCCGGTTGGCGCCGTAACGAATCGTTACCAGCAACCGGTGGAGAATGGGCGGGCGATCGTGCCTAACGACATGATTGGCAACACGTTACCGGACCGTCCTCATCCCGGCACTCCCGTTGCCGAAGATGAGGGCATGCAATTGTCGATCGTAGTGCCCGCCCGCAACGAACGCGCGCTCATTCGCCGGTCCCTCCAGCGGATCGCTCGCACCCTCGACGGGCTGGACGTGGAGTATGAGATCATCCTCGGCGACTCGGCGTCTTCGGACGAGACGGTCGAGGAGGCGCTGGCGGCCGGCATCGACCGGCTGCGGGTGGTCCGTGATCCTCTCCCGGGAAAAGGGAGAATTTTGACCCGGGCGCTCTCGACGGCCCGGGGCAGTGTGGTCGGATTCATCGACGCCGACCTGGAGATCGCCGAGTCGTACATCCCCACGCTCTACGAGGCGGTGTTGGATGGGGCGGATGCGGCAATCGCCTCCAAAGGGTCCCGCCCCGAGTTGGAGGCCCGCAGGCCACTCTATCGGCGGGCCATCACCGCGGTCGTCAACCGGTGCATTCGGCTCGCTTTTGGCACGTCCCTCCGGGACCACCAGGCCGGCCTCAAGCTCTTCCGGGGCCCCGCGCTGCGGAGCGTCCTCGGCCGGGTTGCCAACACGGGCTGGCTTTGGGACACCGAGGTGCTGGTGTACCTGACCCGGGCCGGCGCCACCGTGGCCGAGGTTCCGGTCGAAGTGAGCCAGCGCGAAGGCTCTCACCTGGCCTTCGGCCGCTCCTGGCTCGGAGCCGCACGCGATCTGACGACACTGCTCGTCCGGACCCGATTGGGATGGGGACGGGGGCGGAGTCGCGACCTCCCTGTGGCGGAATCGGCCGTCACACTCTGACGGACGCCGGAAGACGCCAGTGACCGAGCAGGGGCAGCAGGGAGACGAGTCGGGGACCGTCCCGCCGACCGCGAGCGACAAACGGAACCGTCTGGCGTCCGTACGAGCTACACGCGACCAAATCGAGGCCCGTCTCCAGAGCTTGAGCGCGGGGATGGACCGCGTCGCGGCCCGGCTGGCGTTCCTGACCCGCTACGCGGCCTTCGTCGCGGGCACCGCCGTGCTGCTCACCTGTCTGGGCGTGCTGTCGCTCTTGTCGCCCGACCTCATCATGACGCCCACCCTCGTCAACAACGGCGACCTGACGTCACACGTGTATCCCATCCACGAGTTCGTCACGCGCTTGTTGCCGTCGGGGACAATCACGGGGTGGACGCACGGTTGGTACGCGGGTATCCCGCTCTACACGTTCTACTTCCCGCTGCCGCCCCTGCTGGTTGCGGCCCTGACCCCGCTGCTAGGCTTCGAGGTCGCGCTCAAGTGGATGCTGGCGCTCGGGCCCTTGCTACTGCCCCCTGCGACGTACGCCTTCATCCGGTCCATGGGGCTCTCTCGCTGGGCCGCGGTCAGCGGGGCCGCGATGGGCGCGACGTTCCTGATCATGAACTCGTTCGCGATCTTCGGCGGCAACCTGCTGTCGAATTACATCGGCGAGTTCTCCTACTCGATCTCGTTCGCGCTCTCGCTTCTTTACCTGGCCGTGGTGTTGAACAGCGGACGGCGGCGAACGGACGGCACGTTGGCCGCCAGCGCGTTGTTGGCTCTGACGGCGTTGTCGCACGTGCTCACCACGGGAATGGCGGTCGCGAGCAGCCTGCCTCTCCTGGCGCGGCCCCGGTTCCGACACGTGATCGTGCGATCGTGGTTCCTCGGCTTCCTGTTCGCCGGATTCTGGGCGTTTCCGTTCCTGGCTCGCCTGAATCTGAGCGCCGGGCCTCCGTGGCTGCACGACCCGCAGTGGTCGGAAGTCTTCCCCACCGAGCTGAGCGTGTTCCTGCCGCTCGCCGCCATCGGTGCGGCCTGGGTCTGGTGGCGGGCCCGCCATCTGGCGTACCCACTGCTCCTGTTTCCCGTGTTGGCCGTCCTATTCCAGCTCTTCCCGCAGGAGGCCATCCACAGGACCCGCTGGCTCCCGTACGGCTTCTTCGCCGTCCACGTGATGGCGGGTCTGGCCATCGGCGCCGGGCTCGAGCGGTTCGCCAGGCGCCGGTCGCTCTTGGCGTTGTTGGGGGCTGCGGCAGGCATCCTCTACGTGGTAGGCATCAACAACATCCGGGATGTCGAGTACGTCAAGAACTACGTACGCGAGTCGCAGGAAGGGTACGAAGGGGCTGAGCTGGCCGGGGAGTATCGGGAGCTGGTGGATCGCATCTCCGAGCTGCCGCCTGGCCGGGTGTTTTGGGAGGAGACGGAACGCCAGAAGGACTATGGCTCGCCGCTCGCCCTCCAAATGCTGCCCTATTGGTCCCCCGAGCACACGGTTCTGAACGGCCTCTGGTCCGAGTCGGCCCTGCACTACCCCTACTACCTGCGGCTCAGCCGCGAGGTGGGCGACTCGACCGCCACGCAGGTCACCGTCCACATTCGAGTCCCCGGTCCCTTCGACTTCGACCGGGGGATCGAGCACGCCAAGCTGCTCGGAGCCGACTATTTCGTCGGATACAGCGAACGCACGCGCTCGCTCTCCCGCGCCCGCCCGGACATGAGGCCGGTTGCGGAATCCGAACAGTGGACCGTGTTCGAGGTCGATGGCCGACCGTTGGTCCAGCCGCTCTCGTACAGGCCGGTGGTATACGAAGGGCCGGGGTTCCAGGACGTCGCCACCCTCTGGTTCGACAGCCTTTACGCGCAGCCGACACTGGTGGCGGCGGGTGGTCCGGTGGAATGGCGGCGTGTGGCCGCCGATCTCTCAGACATCGGCTCGCCCACGCCGGTCACCGGCGGGGGGGCCGTATCGGACGTCGAGATCGGCCCGGAGTCGATTTCCTTCCGCACCACCGCGATCGGGGTCCCCCACATCGTGCGGGTCTCCTACTTCCCGAACTGGCTCGCCGTCGGAGCGGTCGGTCCCTTCCGGGTGTCGCCGGCGTTCATGCTGGTGATCCCCCGCGAAGAGGAGGTCCGGCTCGAGTACGTCGACACCTGGGTGGAGTGGGCCGGCCGTGGCTTGACACTGCTCGGGCTGGTCGGAGCGCTCTTCACCACGGCGGGCACCGGCAGGTCCACGCGCACCCGGGAGTACCGGCCCCGCTACTACGGCTGAGTCCGCGCCTCCCGCCTCGAGCGCGGCCTACGCTCGTCCAGCCCCGTCCCCCACCCTATTCTTCCGCGGAAACCGGCCCGGCCGGTTCCCGGCCGCTCGACGGGCGTGCCCGGCACCGCCGGCCCTGACGACCCCGACGGGAGGGGAGCGGATGTACGGGCTGCAGGCGTTGATGAGCACGGTTCGCGGATGGGCGCGGCGCGCTCCGAGCATCCTCATGGGCGCCGCGGCGGCGGCGGTCCTGGCCTGTCTGGCCCTCGGATCGATCGCGCCCGGCGCGGTGGCCCAGGGCGCGGTGCCCGGCCCCGATCGGGACGAGGGTGACGGTCCGTTCGACCGCCTGATCATCCGGGGCGCCATCGTGGTCGACGGCACCGGCGCTCCACCGCGCGGACCGGTGGACATCGTGATCGAAGGGAACCGCATCACGAGCATCGTGGGCGTGGGCGTGCCGGGGGTCCCAATCGACCCGGCGGGCCGGCCGGGCGGAGCGACCCGCGAGATCCAGGCCGAAGGGCAGTACGTCTTGCCCGGGTTCGTCGATCTCCACCTACACACCGGCGGCTCACCAAAGAACCCGGAGGCCGAGTACGCCTACAAGCTCTGGATGGCCCATGGGATCACCGCCGGCCGCGGCGTGGAGTTCGGGCCGGTGGACTTCTCCTTGAGCGAGCAGGCGCGGAGCGCTCGGAACGAGATCACGGCACCGCGCATGTTCGTCTATCAGCGGCCGGGCCAGGGGTGGGACGGCGGCAGCATCGATACTCCGGAACGGGCGCGCGAATGGGTCCGCTGGGCGGCGGCCCGGGGCATTGACGGCATCAAGCTGGTGGCCTACCGGCCGGAGATCATGGAGGCACTGATCTCCGAGGCCAAGGTGCACGGCATGGGCACCACGGCGCACCTGGCTCAGACCGGCGTGGCGCAGATGAACGCGCTCGACGCCGCCCGTCTGGGCCTCGGGACGGTCACGCACTTCTATGGGCTCTTCGAGGCCATCTACGACGACCACGACGTGCAGCCCTGGCCTACCGACATGAACTACGCCAACGAGCAGCACCGGTTCGGGCAGGTGGCGCGCCAGTGGAATCTGATCCACCCACCGGGGAGTGACGAATGGAATGCACTGCTGGAGGAACTCCGGGATCTGGGGACCGTTTTGGACCCCACGATGACGGCCTACCTGGCCAGCCGTGACGTCATGCGCGCCCGGACCGCCGACTGGCACGAGCGCTACACCCTGCCCTCCATGTGGGACTTCTACGAGCCCAGCCGCGAGAACCACGGCTCCTACTACTACGACTGGACGTCGGCTGACGAGATCGCCTGGAAGGACTTCTACCGGGTGTGGATGACCATGCTCGACGACTACAAGGACATGGGCGGGCGTGTCACCGTCAGCTCGGACGCCGGCTTCATCTACAACCTGTACGGATTCTCCACCATCGAGGAGATGGAGCTCCTCCAAGAGGCCGGCTTCCACCCACTCGAGGTGCTCCGGGGCGCCACCCTGCACGGCGCCCAGACGCTCTTCGAGCCCAAAGGTCGGGAAATCGAGTTCGGGGTGGTGCGGGAAGGCCTGCTGGCCGATCTGGTGATCGTCGAGGAGAATCCGATCGACAACCTCAAGGTGCTGTACGGCACCGGGCACGTCCGGCTGAGCGACGAGACCGGCCGCACCGATCGGGTGGGCGGGATCCGCTACACGATCAAGGACGGGATCGTGTACGACGCCCGCGAGCTGCTGGAGGACGTGGCTCGCATGGTGGAGCAGCAGAAGCGGCAGCGGGCCGCAACCTCGTCTCCAGGAGGCTAGGCCGCGTTAGCTCCCCGATCCGACGGGGCGCCGGCTGGGAGCCGGTCCGGCGACGGCCGCTCCGGGAGGCGGCGGCCCGCGCCGGGTACTGCCCACGCTGGCCATGATCTCCTGGAAGCGAGCGTCCGTGCGGAGCGGGTCCCACACCGGGTCGGTCCGGAGCGTCACCAGCGCGCGCTCGCGCTTGGCCAGGCCAGCGCGCAGCGCGTTGATGGCGTCCTCGTGATCGCCGAGCGCCACGCACGCGGCGGCGTACTCCACCTCCGAGGAATACTCGCCCCGCTCCCGGCGCGCTCGGTGGTCATCGCGCAGCCACTGCCAGTACGCGTCGTGCCCGCCCTCGGAGATGGCTGCGTCCAGGCTCGCGACCGAGGACGCGGCGGCAGCACGGTCGGCGGTGGCGCGGATGCGCCGTTTGCGCGTGTCGACCACCATGTCGAAGTCGCCGGCGAGCGCATAGGCGCGCTCGAGGCCGTCCCAGGCGGTCGTGAGCTCGGGCTCGGCCCGAACCACGCCCTCGAGCATCTCGGCCGCGCGCCGATGCTGACCCTCGGCCAGGAGCCCCTGAGCCGCGCCCAGCGTCCAGTTGGACGAGGCCGGCCCATCGCGGCCGCTCCGCACCACCATCACTTGGCGGGCCTTCCGTCCGAAGTCCGTGAATCGCCTCAGGTAGTCCATCTCGAGGGAGTCGAGCGGCTGGGAGCCGCCGACGCTCACCTGGATCCGCTGGCCGAGCTCGTTCATGCGTTCCTCGACGGCAAGCAGGACAGCGCGCGCCTCCTCGCTGCTCTCGTCCAGTGCGAGGGCCCGTCGCGCGTCGCGGTGGGCCTCCGCCAGCATCTCCGGACCCGCTGAATCGCCCTGCATCCCGATCAGGAACCGGGTCCCGGCGAGCCCCGCCATGGCCGGAGCGAAGGTGGAGTCGAGTAGCAGGGCGTCGCTGAAGTGCCCGGCCGCGGCCCGGAGCGCCTCGGGCGTCCCGACCTCCTGCTGGTAGTGCGCCTGCATGTAGGCATCCATGGCGGCCGGATTCACGGGCGCCACGGCCAGCCGGTCGACCGGCTGAGAACTCGAGATTCTACCTTCGATGGCCCGGACCACCTCCGCCGCCACTTCCGCCTGGAGCGCGAGGATGTCCTTCATCTCACGCTCGTAGCTGTTCGACCAAATGTGCCCGTCGGTGGGAGCGTGGATGAGCTGCACCGTGATGCGGACCTTCCCGTCCGCGCGTGTGACCGAGCCCTCCACGATCCCTTGTACGCCGAGCTCGGCGCCGATCTGGGGGGCGAGCTTGTCAGTCCCGGCGTACTGGGCCATGGACGTGCGCGACACAACGCGCAGAGAGCTGATCCGGCTGAGCTGCGAGACCAGCTCCTCGTGCATGCTGGCGGCGAAGTAGTCCTCCGTTCCGGCGGGCGAATAGTCCGCCAACGGGAGAACGGCGATGGCCGTGATGGGCGCGTCGACGTCGGCCGCGGTCAGAAGCGCGCCGCCGGCACGCTCGGCCGCGTCTGCCGCGGGCTGCCGCACGAACCAGAGGCCCGCCGCCCCCATGACCACCAGCGTGGCGATCGCCAGGACCACCTGAGGTAGCACGCTCGGCTCCGAACGTACGAGCCCGGCCTCCGCGTCCAGCACGTCGGTGCGCTCGAGCCCCTTGGGGGTGAGCGCGTAGATCCACGCCACGGCCATGACGAGCGGGAACCCGAGCACCGCCAGGACGACCAGGAGCTGTAGCACCCAGACGGGCGCCTCGAAGGCGGGCAGCACGATCTCCCCTGCCTGGAGCACCACGAACGCCGCCACGGCGTACCCGGCCAGCGCCCTGAGCACGTGCCGGCGCTTGAGCTCTGCAACGAACCCTGCCAGTCTCGATCCCAACGTTGTCCTCGGCGACGAAAGATTGCGCGTGCAAAGTGGGCTCGGACGCGCGCGACGATGTTCGTAATAGAGCCCGCGACGCGAAGGGTTCCACCGGTGAGGCGCTCGAGCGACGTCCGGCGTGCCCCCTCCTGAAGGCAGAGCCGGCACCCGTCCTCGGCCGCCACTCGCCGGATCGGTTCGAGACCATGGGCTGTCCTTGGTGGTCGGACGCGCGTCCGTTCCGTAAGGCAACGCCCGTCACGCACATCCCGTCCTTTGCCGACAGACGCCCGGGGCGGATTCCATCAGGTTGAGATGTGTCCTGGCGCGACCGTACGCGCCGGCCGCGTCGAAAGGGCACGAAGGAGATGAGACCGATGTGGGCCACCAGATTGCTCTTCGCCTTACTGATCGCAGCGACGCCCAACGCCCTCGTGGCGCAGTCGATCGCGGTTTCGCCGCATGTCGGCACGCTGGGTCTGGGCATCGACGCGGGAGTGGCGCTATCCCAGGCCGTGAGCGTCCGCGCCGGCCTGAACTTCCAACCGTACGCGCCCGAACCCGACCTGTCGGACGTCGTGTTCACGCTCAACCTGCCGTCCCCGAGCCTCAGCGCCATTCTGGACGTGCATCCCGGCGGAAGGTCGTTTCGATTCTCTTTCGGCTTCATCTACTTCGGATCGGACTTGGACCTGGATGCGATTCTCGACGAGCCGGTCGACGTGGGAGACGCGACGTACGCTCCGAGCGAGCTCGGAACGCTGACCGGGACGCTGGTCACGAACGCCTTGGCCCCCTACGTGGGCCTCGGCATCGGTAACATCGACGCAGGCGGCACTGGGTTCTTCCTCGACCTCGGCGCCGCCTTCCACGGGACGCCGGATGTGCAGCTCACGGCCAGTGGCCCGGTGGCCTCGGATCCCGAGTTCCGAGCGGAACTGGACAAGGAGACGGCCGCGATCAGGGACGACGTCTCGAGCTTCAAGGCATACCCCGTCGTTTCGGTCGGGGTGAGAATCGCCGTGCGCTGAAGCAACGGATCGACTCGCGACAGACCTTGGGCCGGCGGGCAAAGGGCCTGGCCGAGCGCGTCCGGGACCGAGTCGTCAGTACCAGATCCCGAGCACGTGGCGGCGGGGCGCCCTCACCGTTCGCCCGTACGGAAGCGACTCCCGCAGGAGTTCCGGCTCCGCGAGGAGCGGATGGACGAGCTCCCCCTCGAGGGACCGGAGTCGGCGCACCCGCTCGTCCGTCGGAGGGTGGGTCCTGAGAATCGACGGGTGGGGCACCCCCCGCCCCGGCGCGAGGATCTGCTCCAGCACCCTCCCCTGATAGCGTTCCATCTTCTGGAGGGAGCGGGCCAGGCCTTCCGGGTCCCCGGTCAGGTGAGCCGCCTGGACGTCGGCGTCGTACTCGCGGGTCCGCGAGAGGGCGAGCTGTAGGAGCGCCGTGGCGCCAGGGGCCACGAGCAGCAGAAGCACGAGAAGCCAGGGAACGGGGGTCACGCCAGCCAGCAGGAGCGGAAAGTTCAGGAGGAGCAGGAAGCGGCCGAGGGTCGAGAAGAGTCCCGTGATTCGGCTGGCTACGTCGGCAACCATCATCACGCGCAGGTCACCGGACGCCACGTGGCTCACCTCGTGGGCCAGCACGCCCACCAGCTCCCGGAGCGTCAGGCCGCGGAGGACCCCGTCGCTCAGCCCGATGGCCGCGTCGGACTCCGCTCCCACCGCGAAGGCGTTCATCACTCCGCTCGGCACGTAGTAGAGTCGGGGTACGCTCGGCAGGCGCGCCCGTCTCGCCAGTTCCTCCGTGATTGCGTAGAGGTCGGGCGCCTCGCGTGGGTGGAGCAGCCGGGCTCGGTACATCGACATGATCATCCCGGGGGAGATACGGCCTCCGAACACCAGGCTGCCGATGCCGATGCCCGCACCCCAGGCGAGCCCGACAACCCCTGCGGCCGCCCATCCGAGCAGGGCGGTCAGGGCCAACATGGCCGTGATCAGCAGCACCGAGTGCAGTCGATTGGCGGTGCGGTGATGATGCACCAGCTCGGGCACGGTCATTGGGCGGTCGCCCTCCCCACCGGGCAGTAGAGCGCGCTCCCGACGTCGCTCCTCTCTAGCCGCTCGGTGGCGGCCCGCGCGGCGCCCTCGTCGGCAAAGAGCGCGATCACCGAGCCCTCACCCCCGGCGCCGGAGAACTTGGCGGCGAGGGCGCCGTCGCCGCGGAGGTCGGCGCAGGCGCCGAGCATCATGGGTGCTCGAAGCTCCGGCAGCACCGAATGCAGATGGACCTCGTACGCTTCCTGGGCCTCGTTCATGGCGCTCGCCAGAGCCGCCGCGCTCCCCGTTTCCATGGCCGTGGCGCCGGCCTCCGCGGCGGACGCGAACACGGCCAGGGCGGCACGCACCGCTCCGGTGGCGCCTTTCTGGCGGCCGTCCTGCGCACGGTTGCCCGCGCCAGCTTCCTCGTCCTCGCTCCCTGCCCCGGAGCCCGCGCTGAAGAAGTGCCTGTTCAGCGCGGCCAGGATCCGGCGGGTGTCTCGCGCGGCGGGGAGCGCCAACGCCACCAGATGGAACAAGGCTCCTGGACGGACCGGCCGAACCGCCGGCTCCTCCCCGCCCCAGCGGATGAAGACCGGCGCGCCCTCGGCGCACGCAATCTGGTCCAGGAGCCCGCAGTCCACGCCCAGCAGATCGTGCTCCACTTCGAAGGCCAAGCGCGCCAACGTGGGGCGGTCGAGCTCCTGCCCCGCCCGTCGGGACAGAGCGTCGACCACTGCGAGCGTGAACGCGGCGGACGACGAGAACCCGCGGCCCGGGGGCAGATCGCTGGACACCCTCAGTTCGGTTGCGGGCACGCGCACCCCGCGGGAGGCGAGCGCGTGCAGGGCCGCCGGCACGAACCGCAGTGGGCCTCCGTCCGGGTCCACCGATCCGGCCGCGTTCCAGCGGCCCGTGACGCTCTCCCCGTCGAGCGCGGTCGAGAGCGTCACGCCCGAGCCGACCGCCCCCGCCGCCGCGTCCACCCGCACTCCGATCGGGAGCGGTACCGCCAGGCTCGCTCCGCCGGCCCAGTCACAGTGCTCCCCCAGCAGGCAGGCCCGGCCCGGATATCGCGCCGAGACCGCTTCGGTCGCGTCGTATGGCGGTCCGGCGGCGTCGGGCATCGCGCGCGTTTCTCCGGTCATCGGTGGAAAGGAGCTCGACCGGCCCGGGCTCCACCGCACCGGGCACACGGTCGGTCGGCTACCTCATACCACGAGACCCGACCAAGGATCACCGCACCCCGCCTCCCCCTGCCTTGATACCCGTGGCTTCCCTGCCTTGACACTACCCTCCGTCACCGTCTATCACTATTACTAGCATTGCTACTATTAGGAGGCGTCGTGGGCAGAGAGCATCTGGGGGAGTTCGAGCAGCTGGTGCTACTCGCGTGTCTGCACCTCCGCGACGACGCCTACACCGTACGCGTCATCGAGGAGATCGAAGCGCGCACGGGACGCCGGGCCCAGCACTCCGCCGTGTACGTGGCCCTCCGCCGACTCGAGAAACGCGGCCTGGTGGAGTCACGGCTGGGCGAGTCCACGCCCGAGCGCGGTGGGCGCGCCAAGCGGTACTTCACGGTGCGCCCGCAAGCGGTGAAGGCCCTGGAGGCCGCTCGCGACGCGCTGCTCGCCATGTGGCGTGATCTCGAGCCGCACCCGGACGGGACGGCCGGAGCATGAGCCGCATTCCCCGCTGGGCGGAGTGGTGGATCGAGCGGCTCCTGGGCGACGATCGAGCGGTCGACGTCCTGGGCGATCTCGAAGAGCTCTCCGCCGGCCGGACCCGCATGGGGGCGCGGTGGTGGGTTCTGGGTCAGGTCCTGCGGCTCACCTGGCGCCGGGTCACCCGCCGCGACCTGAAGCCCTCGAGCCCGAGAGCGCGGAGCGCAGCCTCGTTGGCCGACGACGTGCGGATCTCGTTCCGCGCCATCCGCCGATCGCCGGGCGTGAGCGCCGCGATCGTGATGACCCTGGCCCTCGCGATCGGCGCCACCACCGCGCTCTTCACCGTCGCGGATGCCGTGCTTTTCAAGGCGCTTCCGTTCGACGCCCCCGACCGGCTCGTCGTGTTCTGGGAGACGGAGCCACCGGACATGCGGCGTGCGGCCACCTCCCCACCCAACCTGGTCGACTTCCGAGAGGGGGCCGACGGGTTCGAGGCGTTCGCCGGCTACGCGGGCGAGCGCTTCACACTCACGGGTGACGGGCCGCCCACGCAGGTGCTCGGCGTCCGGGTAACCGAGGACTTTTTCGCCGCACTGCGCGCGTCGCCACTCAGGGGCCGCGTGTTCGACGCCGCGGACGAGGCCGACCGGAAGACCGTCGTCCTGTCGCATGGCTTCTGGGCCGCCCGGCTGGGCCTGGACCCGAACGTGCTCGAACGCACCATTACGCTCGACGACGAGCCACATCAGGTGGTGGGCGTGATGCCGGAGACCTTCCGCTTCCCGGACGACGACGAGGTGGCGCTCTGGGTGCCCCTGGCGCCCTACCCCTGGGAGCGGATCCGCTGGACGCGGACCACCAGCGTGATCGCCCGGCTCGGGGCCGACACGTCGCTCGAGACGGCTCGAGCGCAACTCTCCGCGGTTGCGGCCAGTCTGGGCGAGCGCTTCCCGGAGACCAACGGCGGGTGGGGCGTCGAGATCGCGCCGGTCCGGGAGCTCCTCGGCGACCAGCGAGCTCTCACCGTTCTGCTCGGGACGGTCGGTCTGGTCCTTCTCATCGCGTGCGCCAACGTGGCCAACCTTCTGCTGGTCCGATCCACCGAGCGTGGCCAGGAGCTCGGGATCCGCGCTGCGCTCGGGGCCAGCCGCGTACGCCTGATTCGGCTCCTCATGATGGAGAGCGCAACGCTCACCATCCTGGGCGGGGCGGCGGGCCTCGGGCTCGCGGCCGTCGGCGTGCGCGTCCTCCTGGCGCTGGAGCCGGGCACCCTGCCCCGCTGGAACCCGGTGGCCCTCGACGCGCGCGCCCTGCTCTTCACGCTTGGCGTCGCCGTGCTGGTCGCTCTCCTGGCGGGCACCGCTCCGGCGCTCCGGGCGAGTCGCCAGGGGCTGGCCGCGGCCGGCGGGCAAGGCACCCAGCGGGCCATCAGCGACCGGAGCGGATCTCGCAGCCGTGCCCTGCTTTCCTCGTTCGAGGTGGCGCTGGCGATCGTGCTCACAACGGGCGCCGCCCTGCTGGTGACCAGCCTGCTCAGGCTGCGCGCCGAGGAGCCGGGGTTCGAGCCCGACGGCGTGCTCACGGCCACGCTCGAGCTGCCGGATCGCTACGAGTACGGATCCGGGCGGATCGAGGCGGCCTACGACGACATCCTGCTGCGCGCCCGAGCACTGCCAGGGGTCACCGGGGCGGGGTGGGTCACGGCGCTCCCCATGAGCCGGGTAGGGACCGACTACGACATCGAGTTCTTCAGGGTGGAGCGTCCCGACCTGACCCCTGTCGAGGCGCCCCCGAGGGCGGACTTCCGCGTGGTCAGCGAGGGCTATCTCGAGAGCATCGGTGTGCCGGTCGTAACGGGCCGTGCGCTGGAGCCCGCGGACGGCGACGCCGGCGTGGCCAACATCCTCGTCAACCGGACGCTCGTCGACCGCTACTTCCCGGGCGAGGACCCCCTGGGACAGCAGATCCGACTCTACCAGACGGACGGCCAGGCTTACCGGGTGGTCGGCGTGGTCGGCAACGTCCGCCATCGTGGCCTCGACGACGAGTCGAGGCCGGAGATCTACGTCCACTTTCGGCAGATGGCCCACAACGGGATGACCCTGGCGCTCCGCACGCAGGGCGATCCCACAGAGTGGGCGACTCCGCTCGCGGCGGTCGTGCGGGAGGTCGACTCCGACCTTCCGCTCCTGGAGGTGCGGGCGATGTCGTCCCTGCTGGACGAGACGCTCGCGGAGCGCCGGTTCAGCACCGCCCTGCTGCTCGCGTTCGCCGGGCTCGGACTGGCCATCGCGTTGATTGGCGTGCAGGGCACCCTCTCCTACGCGGTCAGCCGGCGCACACGTGAGATCGGCGTGCGCATGGCCCTCGGTGCCGAGCGGGCGCGGGTGGTCAGGCAGGTGCTCGGCGGTGGTGCGCGCGTGATCGTGCTCGGACTCGTGGTCGGGATCCTGGCGGCGGCCGCGCTCAGCCGGACGCTGGAATCGATGCTCTACGGCGTGGAGCCGGGCGATCCCCGGACGCTCACGGTCGTCGCCGCCCTCGTGGCGGTCGTCGCTCTGGCCGCGTGTCTGCACCCGGCGCTCCGAGCGTCGCGTGTGGACCCGGTGGAGGCGCTCCGCGAAGGCTGAGAGGGGAGACGGCGACACCGCGGGCCGCCTTCCCGACCTGCTGCCCAACCCGACGTGCCGCCCTCCCGCTCTCAGTCGCGGCGCTCAGAAACCCGATGTCGGGCGGCTCTCCTGGTCGATGGTCTTCCCGATGAGGAGCACGATCGTCGCGACAATCAACGTGAGAAACATGGAAAACTCCCGCGCAGTCGATGAGGTGTATACGGGAAGATGCCGGCGGGCGGGTCGGTACGGGCTACGTCGCCTGACGTAGAAGAGGTGTGGCTGAAACGTACGATGGACGCTGCGGCGCACCGCTGGAGTGGATCCTCGGAGGCGAACTGAGCCCCGACTCGAGACGCTTGGGTTCAAGATCGGCCCCACGGTCCCACCATTTTACGAAGCCAGACCCGACGACACGGCCGCCTTGAGCGGAGCGGGTGGAACTGAACTGCGGTCGCCTGCGGCGACCCTCAGTCGGCTCGCGGCAGGACGCTCCGGGTTCTTCGATGCCGGGCTGCCCGCTCGGCTCAAAACCCACATTCCGTCGCGAGTGCCCCGCACTCTATCCGGGTGGGTTCGAGTACGAACCGAGTCGTTCAACGGAGCGGGTGGGACTCGAACCCACAAAGGCTTGCGCCCGCCGGTTTTCAAGACCGGTTCCTTAGCCAATTCGGACACCGCTCCAGGCGCCGGAAGATGCTGAGTTTTCACCCCCGGCTCAACGGCGACGCTTTGCAGGCGCTGAGAAAGCGGCGCCTAAGGCGCGGAGAGTCCGAAGCGAAAAACCGGCGAAACACGCAGCCTAAGCCGTCGGTAATCGATCGCATTTCCTGCTTCGCACGTTAGGCTGCGCATGTGGGCGGTATCGCAGGCGCCGCGGCCGCGTGCGAAAGGCGGATTCTGCTGGCAAGACGCGCTGGGCCGCGCCACGCGACCGAAGTTGTTCGACTGCGAGATTCGCGGCATGATTACCCTTACGGAAGCAACCTAGAGGCAGTTAGACTGAACCTCTCAGACGCCGAGTGATACGCAGGCAACGTGGACCACGCCGTGAAGGGACTGTTCTCTCCCAAGCTACTTGTGGAAATCGTGGTGATCGTCGCGGGTGTGCTCTTGGCCTTGGCGGCGGACCGCTGGAATCAGGACCGAGCTGACCGCCTGTTGGAGGCGGCGTATCTGGACCGGTTTGTCTCCGACATCAAACGGGACAGCTCTAGCGCGGAAGCGTACCTGGCGACCTTCCAAATGGTCGTGTTCGCAACGGACACCCTACTGAGGTTCGTGGAGGGGGCTGAACCACCACCGTCGTTACCCTCGACCGTGCAGAGAGCGTTCGTGCAGTTCAACCTTCCGGCGGCCTCGACATGGAACGAGATGCTGAGTTCGAGCTCACTCGGGCTCGTCCGGGACATTCGAGTTCGTGAGGTCCTGTCCGACTACTATGGATCGCAGCGTCCGAGCCTCGAGTTCAATTTGGCGCGGTCCGACAGGCGCGGCCGCGATCCGTTCACAGAAGCATTGTATCCGATGGGCCTGTTCCTCCCTTGTATGCAAGGGCAGGAGTGTGCCGTTGAGGGCATTGGACTCGACGGGAGTCCAGACGCCACTCCGACGTATCGGAGCTTTGACCCGAGTGTCTTCAGGGAGTGGCCCGGGATCCGAAGTCTGATCGTGGGCTTAGGCAGCCATCACGGGACTCAGCGCTTGTTCGCCCAGGGCCTTGCTGATGCTGCAGGGGAGACGCTGCGTGCGCTTGAGTCCGCCCGCTGACACCTACGTCAGATTCAGCCTAACAAGTTGTTGCTGTTGACGGCTCGTATTTTAGTGGAGTGCAAGCGTCGGTAGAGCATGGTGGGATTACCGAATGAGAAGCACCGACGCTCGCACCTGATTAAGTTGCGC
>JAHEKN010000135.1 GCA_024638305.1 Gemmatimonadota bacterium
AGCAATCAACAGGTCCGGCAGGCGCCGGCCATTGTACTCAAGGCGCTCATAGGCTTCCGGTCCGTAGGCAGCATACGCACCGGTCGCGATCGCTTCGAGCGCCGCCAGGATCCCCACGAAGTTGGTCCGTCTCAGGTGTTGCTTCTGCGGGTCGTCCGCCCAGCCTCCCGACTCGATCAGGACGGTGCTCGCTCCCCACGCTCCCATGAGGTCACCGAACGCACGCGGGTTGAAGGTGTCGTCGTACTTCGCGATGTGGTCGCCGACGAGCGGGCGCATCGCTTCGATCAGGAGGGACGCGACCTGCATCGCCCGATGCCGCTTGGCGTCGACGTCACGAGCCTCGTTGAAGGCCGGCGCGAGCAGCGCGATGGCGACGCCGCGGTCGCTGCTGCCCACCCGGACGGCCGAGCTCTGATCGTGAAGGTTGAACCCGAAATCCGGCTCCACACGGTCGCGGACCGCCTTGAGCAGCCGTCCTTCGGGCGTCTGGAGCCGACGTGCGTCCCGATTCACGTCGATCCCCTGAGCGTTCCGGCGCTGGAATCGCTCCGCTCCGTCGGGGTTGAGCATGGGGATCATGTGGATGGTGCTGCCTTCCGCGATCCTCCGGGCCAACGGATGCTCCGGCTCCTCGGCCAGGAACCGCACGATGTCGGCGAGGGCCATGCTCGCCGTGCTCTCGTCCCCGTGCATCTGGGACCACAACAGCACTCTGGTCGGTCCCGCACCGAACGAGAGATGCCGTATCTCGCGGCCCTCGCCGCTGGTCCCGGCCACCACCGACGCGACGGAGCCGCCCAGGTGGGGCGCTACGACCCCCCAAAACTCATCGTGGCGAAACCTGCGATCCTCGAGCCCGGTCACCCGGAAACGGTCGTGTAGCTCGATCAGCTCACTCACGCCGGTGACCGGCCCGGCGGGCTCCGCAGCTTGCGGTGGCGGGACCGCGGAACCGGCACAGGCGCCCGTGATCAATAGCAACGCGGCGGCAGAGGGTGACCGCCAGCCTCGAACCAACATCAGTCTCACGTGCTCGGACCTCCGCTCTGCGGGTCGACGCTCCGCTGCTCAGCCCCGTCCAGGATCAGCAGTCCCTGTGACAGGTTGGCGAGGATGGTCCACGCCATCTCGAAGTGGTCCTCGAGGACGTCGAGGAAGGACTCACGGTCGATCTCGAGGGCGACCACCTCGGTCTGAGCGACCGCTTCTGTGGATCGCACCCCGCCGCCGAAAATCTCCAGGAAACCGGGCACGCCGCCGGGCCCGAGGCTCCCTCGATCTTTCGCGGTCGAGTCTCCGTAGGTGACCGAGCCCGCACACACTACCAGGAACGAGGATGCCGGCGTGCCCACGCCCAGGAATTGCTTCCTGGCCCCGAAGGTCGTCTCCCGGGCATGCCCGGCCAACTCCGCCAGGGCGTCCATGTTCCCGGACGGGAACGCAGGGGATCGGTGGAGGGCGAGGATCCGATCGACACGGTTCATCCCGGGCTTCAGAGGTCGTGGCGGATCTCCACCCCGGCAGGCCGCACGTCGGGCATCGGGGCGTGCGAGCGTGCGCGCCGCCACCTCCGCGAGAAAGTGGACGAGAATCGGCATGTGGCGCTCCAGCAGATCGCGCAGCACCTCGCCGTCCAGCCGGAGCGCTACCGTATCGACGTCCGCCACGACAGGCGCGGGCGCCGCCCACCCCGCCAGTACCTCCAGGAACCCCACGGTGTCGCCCGGCCCTGCCACGGCCTCCGCCGGTGCACCGGCCCGACCCAGCGCGCCGTCCACGATGACGTGGAGGGCCTGAGCCGGATCCGTGTGGGAGAGGACGACCGTGCCGCGTGGCAGAAGCACCTCTTCCGCCTCCCGCGCCAAGGCCTCCAGGTAGGGTTGGCCCAAGCCCTCCAATGCCGGCGCCGTCCGCAGGTGCAGGAGCGGTGCGACCAACATGCCGCTCATCGTGCTTCCTCCAGCGTCTGTGCCGCCTCCCCGAGGGTGCGGCCGTGCTCCTCGGAGAGCGGGTCTACCGACGAGAGGGCCGAGGCCAGCTCGCCCATCCCGAGCTCGACCGCGTGCGCCGCGGCCAGGGAGCTGGCCGACTCCATACCGCAGCCGATGATCTCGCCGAGGAGCCTCGCGTACGCTGCCGGGTCGGAGATGCCGGGACGGGTCAGACCGGGCACGCCCTCGCCATGGAGGTCGTCGACGAGTATGAGGAGATGGCGGCGAACGGGGGGGAGCACGAGGTGTTGCAGGAGCTCGCGACTGCCGGCCCGCGATGCGCTACGCGGGCTGTGGAGGCCGCGGTAGAGCCGAGGAAATTCCTCGCTCCCGGTCTGGAGGTTGAGCAGCCGGAAGATGCGCTCGAGCGCGTGATCCTCCTTGTCCCGCAGGAGCGCGACCAGCACATCGTGGACCTCCGTCGTCCTCTGGGGCTGCGCCTCAGCGCCCTGCGCGAGCGCGTGCCGCCAGTCCATGAGCTGGTAACCGGTCTTGAGCGCCTGCGTCAGCGCCGCCCCGAGCAGTCCCGTGTCGAGCGGAAGATGCGGCTGTTCCCGCCGCCAACGCCCCAGAGCCCGGAGTATCTTGAACCGGATCATGCCGTCGGGCTCTCCGGCCAGGTGTTTCAACAGGGCCTCGGGGACCTGCACCGAACCGACCATCGCCATGGCCCCCGGAAGGTGTCGCCGGACAGCGTGCGGCACGTCTGGGTCCACCAACGCCTCGGTCATGCGCGCCAACCCCACCGGACCGAAAGTGGCCAACGCCCGCCGCACTTCGTCACGGACCGACCGACGGCCGAGCAGGGCGAGCAGGGGATCGAGCAGGATGGGGCTGCGCATGAGCCGCGTGGCATGCACCGCCTCTCTCAGCACCGGGGTGTCGTCGAGCTCGAGCAGGCGCCTCAGCACCGACTCCGCTGCCGCCGTGGGATGCGCCTGGATGGCGCGGGCCACCGCGATCTGCACTTCGGGGTCTCCGGTGTCCACGAGCTTCAGGAGCTTCGGGACCCCATCGGCCGCGTCGAGCCAATCGCACCCCATGAGGGCGACCAAAGCGGAGGCCGACACGAGTGGGTCGTCGCTTCCCGTGGACGACTCGAGCAGCGAGCGCTCCGGTTGCAGTTGGGACAGGAGGCGCAGCGCTGCCACGCGGACGCCGCGGTGTCGGTGCTCGAGCAGCCCCCGCGCCAGCGGGACGACGTCGTCTCTGCCACCCGCGGCCAGCACCTCCAATGCCCGCACCACCACGTTCGGGGAGGGATGGTACAGTAGGAGTGCCGGCACGACCCCGGTCTTCCCCTGCTCGCGAAGCAGGCCCAGCGCGGTCACCACCCGGCGCTCGTCCGGTGAGTTGAGCGTGGCGAGTAGCGTCTCGAGGGAGGCGACGTCCAGGGCCGGAAAGGCGGAAGGTGGGCCGAGATCGACCCCGTCCTTGTCGAGAGTCTCCCGAAACATGTTCAGGTAGTGCTCCCGGAGGCCCGTCGCCAAAACGAGCCAGCCGGCGGCCGTCAGGCAAGCGATGGCCGCGAAGACCTTCTCGCTCCCGGTGGTGGAGAGCACCATCAGGATGAGGATGGAGGCCAGCGCCTGTCCCCCTCGCTGGCCGAGCACGTCGATCACCCCCTTCACGTCCGTCCGCAGGCGCTCGGAGAGCGGCAGGAACAGGAGCTCGGTGCCCGTTCGGTAGAGCGAATGCCGGAGCGTGCCGTCCGTTCCCTTCAGAAGGAGGGCCAGAGCCAGACCGCCGCCCACCGTGAAGCCGATCGTCGCAACCACGAGGATGGCTGGCACGACCGCCACCGCCGTGGTCACCCCGATGAACCGGAGCAGCCATGCCACCCCGATGACCTGGACGACGAGCGACAGCAGATTGAGAATCAGGTACACGGACGAGAAGAACTCGCCCAGTCGATCCGGCGCTACGAACCTGTCGGCCGTGCTTTTGAATACGAAGTCGACCAGCGTGAAGGTCACGGTCGCGAGCAGGACCATGGCTGCCACGCGGCGCAGGTAGGGGCCTCCCCAGATGGTCCGCGCGACGCGCGCGAGGTCGTCCACGGGAGATCCACGCGGCCGCCGTGCGGCCGGCTCCTCCCCCATCCCCGCCGGGGCCCGCGCGGAGATCAGGAATACCAGGCCCGCAGCGAGCACGAGGTGACGCTCGGTCACGACCTCCGTCAACAGGCGCGCCACGCCCGATCCCACGATTGCACCGGCGACGCTCCCGGACGCGACCACCGCGAAGATCCGCTTGGCCTGCGTGAGCGTGAACCGGGACCCTAAGACCGTCCAGAACCGTACGACGACCAGAGAAGCGAGCACGCCCGACCAGACATAGAGCGCATGAAAGACCCAAGGCCAGGACTGGCCGGCGATGGCCCAGAACGCCAGGGTGACGCCGCCGGCCACGACCAACCAGCGCCCGAGCTCCGTGCCGGCGGACAACCTGCGCACCACACGGGGCTCTCGCTGACCGATGACCAGCGCCAGCACGGCGATCGCGAGGTAGACCCACGGGAGCTGGCGCGCGGGGAGCCGGGCCAGGAACAGCGCGTCTCTGGCCGTCTCCAGAAGCGCGTGCCCGGTCATGAAGCCGAACAGCGTCAGAAAGGCGCCCGTGACGTCGCGCCGCTCGTCCGGATGCACGCGGGCCACCAGCCCGAGCGCTCTGAGCGACAGCCGGCTCGGCCAGCGCACCGCGCGGCCGTCGTCTGTTGGGTTCGGTCTTTGCAGCGGAGATTCGGGGCAAGGGGTCGGGAGGGGTCACTTCCTCCGACAGCTAATCTGCCACTATTTTTTGGATTGCGGCCAGCCCCCGACCCCGGGGGATCCGCGAGCCCTCTCCCGGGACCGACCGTGGTTCGTCGCCTGATCATGCTGGGCGTGCTGTGCGCCCTCCCCTCGGGGGCGGCTGCGCAGGCGTTTCCCGGCCCCCCCACTTCCGAACAGGTGGCGGAGGTCCGCGCGGCCATCGAGGCGATGAAGGGCCAGGACCGGGGTCCGTTCCTCCGGATCCAGTGGTACTGCGCGGATGGGACCGTGCACGTCCCGCCGGGCACCCCCTGCCGCGAGCGGGGCGGTGGGGTGCAGCACGCGGCCCACTCTGCGAGCGCGCAGCGCCTGGCGGCGCTCGGCTACGGCGTCGGGACGATCCTCCAGTCCATGGATTACACGGCGTTCGCCGACTCCGCCCGCGCTGGCTACCGACTGCGGGAGCTGGTGCTGGAGCGCTACCTCGTGGACGTGGACGACGGCTGGGTGATGCGGCGAGCGCGCTACTACCGCGGGGCGCTGCAGGCGGAGGACGAGGAGGCGCAGGGCCAGCGCTTCATGGCCCGCCGGCTGGCGGACGGGGCCTGGGTGCGCGGCAACTACTTCCTGGCCGTGCGGCTGGCCGGGGTGGTCCCGCACGTCCGTCTGGGTGGCGACCGCTCGGTGCAGCGGATCCGCTCGCTGGCAACCGAGATTGCCGAGCTCGACGCCGGATTCATGCGGACCCGGATCAAGATCCACTCGGTTCCGGGACGGGACGACGTCGCGACCGTGGCCGCGTACCTGGCCCGCGGTGGCCATGCCCCGGCTGTGCGGGACAAGCTCCGTGAGCTGCACACGGGGCTCGAGGCCTTGTACGACCCGGCCCGTGCCCTCTCCACGCTCGCCGCCTACGAGGCACGGGTGGGAGGCGCCCTCGGGGCGGAGCTGGCGGAGACCAGGCGCATCCTCGGGCAACGCGACCCGTCTGCGGCGCTCGCGTCGCTGGGCCGCGCCGCGGTCGCGGTGCGGCAGGCGGCCGAGGCGAGCACCAACGGTGCCGTCACCCTGGATTTGCTGGACCTCCAAACCAGCCTCCAGGAGCGTGCATTCGTGATTGCCGTCGAGCTGGAAGGCACGCCTGCGGTGGGGGGGAGGCTCCCGTCCCTGGATCGGATCGCCGTCTACGCCGATCTCGCGCATGGCGCGGGGTTCCTCACGGGGAGGGAGCGTGCCTCGCTGCAGTCCGAGCTGTCACGCCTGCGCCAACGGGGGACGATCACGGCGCTCGAGTACAAGACCGCGTTGGGATACATCGGCCGATCGCTCGACTGGGCGCGTGGCACCGTCCGCGGCACGTTCTCACCCGTCGTGGACCGGTACCTCCCCGTGGAACCGAAGTCCGCGCAGTTCGTCGACGACGCGCTGCGGGGCTCCGTGCTCCTCCCATTGTCCCAAGCGCTCGACCGGCTCCAGGCGGACGCCGACCTCGCCATGGGCTCGTCGCACCATGTGCTGGGCCGCGACGTGGGGCAGGGGGTGCGGGGGCTCAACCCGGGGGTCGCGCTGCGGACGCTCCGCGTGCTCCACGGACACGCCGACGACGTGGACGTGGGAACGATCTACGTGCTCCCCGAGACACCGCCGGAGCTCAAGCCGGTGGCCGGCGTCCTCACGCTCGACGAGGGCAACCTGCTCAGCCACGTCCAACTGCTCGCCCGCAATCTCGGGATTCCCAACGCGTCGCTGCGCCCCGATCTGCTTCCGGCCCTGTCCGAGGCCGACGGCCGCGAAGTCTTCTATGCGGTGACCCCGCTCGGACGGGTGCTGGTCAAGTGGCCCGACCAGCTCGAGCCCCGAGAGCGGGCCCTGGTCGACAGCGATCGGCCCGCCGAGGTCCAACGCCACAGCCTGGACACCTCGCGGCTCGATCTGACGCGCTGGCAGCCCGTGCCGCTCTCCGAGCTGAGAGCCGAGCAATCCGGCGTGATCGTCGGGCCCAAGGCGGCCAACCTGGGCCAGTTGGCTGCGGACTTCCCCGGTCGCGTGTCGCGGGGGGTGGCGCTGCCGTTCGGGATGTTCGTCCGACATGCCGACCGGCGCTACGGTGGAAGCGAGCGCACGGTGCTCGGGGAGCTGCGCGCGATGTACGCCCAGGCCGGGCGCATGCGCTCCGAGGGCGCCAACGCCGCGGAGGTCAATGGGTTCATGATGGAACGCCTCGCCTGGGTGCGGGAGGCGATCGAGGGCCTCGAGTGGGTTCCCGAGCTCCGGGAGGCCGTGGTGCGCGGGCTGGGCGAGACGCTCGGCGGCGAGGTGAGCCGGGGCGTCTTCGTCCGTAGCGACACCAACGTCGAGGATCTGCCGGAGTTCTCCGGCGCGGGCCTCAATCTCACGGTTGCGCACCAGACCACGGTCGAGGACGTGTTGGCCTCGGTGAAGCGTGTCTGGACGTCCCCGTTCAGCGAGCGGGCGTATCTGTGGCGTAGCCAGATCCTCGAGGAGCAGGGGGACGTCTATCCGTCGATCCTTCTCCTCGAGAGCGTCGCGTCCGAGAAGTCGGGCGTGCTCATCACATCCGGGCTACAGGAGGGCGGTCCCGAGGACATCACGGTGGTGACCGCTGAAGGCGTGGGTGGGGCGGTCGATGGCGAAGACGCGGAGACCGTGGTGGTGCACCCGGACGGGACCACCACCGTGCTGACGTTGGCCAAGTCGGCGAGGAAGCGCGCCCTGGTGCCGGGCGGCACGCGTTGGGTCGCGGCCTCCCGCCCCGACACGCTTCTTCGGCCCGCCGAGCTGGAGCAACTGCTCGACGTCGTCGCCACCTGGAAGGAGAAGATGGCGGGGACGCCCGACGATTCGCGGATCTGGGACATGGAGTTCGGCTTTCTGGACGGTCGTCTCTGGCTCTTCCAGGTCCGTCCGTTCATTCGATTCCGAAACAGCGACACCCAGGCGCAGTTGGAGACGCTGGACGCCGAAGTGCTCGAAAACGCGGACCGCCTGCTTCGGCTCGCGGACCCCATGGAGGGAAGGTGAGTCGATTCTGGGTGAGGTGCGCGCTCCTGGCGGCCGTGCTGGTCGCGGTTCCGGCGGCGGCGTGGGTCGCCAGCTATCCGCTGGACGGCTACGAGGCCACGGGCATTCGCCGCCTGCGGGCCTATCGCATGATCCTCGACGGACAGATGCCAGGGAACATCGTGCTCCCGAACGGGGCGCTTCTCGGCCGCCAGGACATTCGACTCCGTCTCAAGGGCGTCAACGATGGGCTGGACGTTCCGGCGGGCATGACCGTCGATCCCGAGCTCCAGGCCGGCATCGAGCGCATCGTGCGACGTAGGCACCCGTCGTACCGCATTGCCGTGCTCGACGTCACCGATCCGGCGCGGCCGCGCTATGCGACGGTGCACCCGGACCAGGGCTACATCCCGGGCAGCGTGGGCAAGCTCCTCGTGATGGCCGGGCTCTTCAACGAGCTCAAGAAGCTCTATCCGAACGACATCGCGGCCCGTGTGCGCGTGCTCAAGGAAACCCAGGTCGTGGCGGACGAGTTTGCCATGCCCAACAGCCACACGGTGCCGGTGGTGGCTCCAGACTTCTCGCGCGTGGACCACCGCGCCATCCGGCTGGGCGACACCTTCAGCCTGTGGGAGTGGATCGACCACGCGGTGTCCCCGAGCTCGAACGCCGCGGGTGCCGTGGTCTGGAAGGAAGCGCTGCTCCTGAGCGAGTTCGGGCGAGCGTACCCGCCGACCCGCGAGCAGGCCGCCGAGTTCTTCCGCAACACCCCCAAGAGCGAGCTGACGGCCCGCTCGGCCCGGGTACTGGAAGAGCCCCTCGAAGCGATGGGGCTCGACACGGAGCTCCTGCGGCTGCGCACCTACTTCACGCGCGGTGCGGGCCGCGTGATTCCCGGCGGCGGAAGCCATGCGACGCCGCGCACGCTGGTCCGGTGGCTGCTCAAGCTCGAGCAGGGTCAGGTCGTGGACGAGTGGAGCAGCCTCGAGATGAAGCGGTTGATGTACTTCACGCGCCGCCGCTACCGGTATGCGGCCTCCCCGGCTCTCCGGGACGCAGCGGTCTACTTCAAGTCCGGATCCCTCTACCGGTGCGCCCCCGAGGAGGGATTCCAGTGCGGCCAGTACCGGGGGAACGTCGAAAACCTCATGCACTCGGTGGCGATCGTCGAGTCCCCGGCCGGGGCCGAGCGTCAGCGGGTGTACCTGGTGTCCATGATGTCCAACGTCCTCAAGCTCAACTCGGCCTCCGAGCATCTCGAGATCGGCACACAGATCGAGCAGCTCATCCGGACGCTCCACCCGGAGATCACCGACTCGTGACCACGCGCAAGGTGGCGACCGAGGCACGCTTGGTGGCCGTGCTCCCCATGGCGTCGATGCTGACCCTGGCCCTGGCCCTGGCGACACCCGGTGCGGCCTTCGGGCAGACGGCAAGCCCGGCGCTCCAGCAGGCGGCCAGCACGACGCTCGTCCTCCCGGCCCCGGACGCGGCGCTACAGGCCGGGCTCGACCGGGTGCTGCGGCAGCCGCCCTTCCGTCGCCTGGTGGAGCAGGGTCGGCTGTCCGTGTCGCTCGTGGATCTGAGTCGACCCGACCGATTGCGCTACGCCGGAGTCGACGACGATCACGAACGTTACGCGGCCAGCCTGCCCAAGATCGGGATCCTGCTCGGCGTGTTCGACCAGATCGATCGCGGCAACCTGGAGTACACGGACGAGCTCCGGTCCAAGCTCGAGCTGATGATCCGCCACAGCGACAACCGGGCGTCGAGCGAGATGATCCGGCTGATCGGGTTTCCGGCGATCGTGCAGGCGCTGCGGGACCCTCGGCACGAGCTCTACGACGAGGGCCGTAACGGCGGCATCTGGGTCGGAAGGGGCTACGGCGGCATGGGGCTTTGGCGGCGCGACCCGATCGGGAACCAGTCGCACGGCGCCACCGCCCGTCAGGCCGCCCGCTTTCTGGTCATGATGGACCAGGGGCGGCTCGTGAACTCCTGGGCTTCGGCGGAGATGAAGCGCATCCTCAGCAATCCGGCCATCAACCACAAGTTCGTGCTCGGGTTGGATGCGCGGCCGCGTTCCCGCATCTTCCGCAAATCGGGCACTTGGCGGCAGTGGCATGCCGATGCCGCGCTCGTCGAGCGGGACGGCCGCAAGTACGTGACCGTGGCCCTGCTCGACTCACCGACCGGCTCGAGCGGCGGCGTGCTGGCGGAGCTGATCGTCAAGATGGACGATTTGATCTTCCGCGGAACCGCGGCGGCCACCGGGCCTCCGGACGGGCCTCCGGACGGACCTCCGGACGCCCACTAGCATCGTCGCGTAAAGCCGCCGCCCGCTCGGGCGGCGGCCGGGACGACCGCGCTGGCCCGGGCCGTCTCGCCTACAGCTCGAACCGCATGCCTTCGCGCGCGAGGATGAACCCGCGCCGCTCCGCCTCGCGGGCCTGGGGGCCGTCCTCCACCAGCGCAGGGTTGGAGTTGTTCAAGTGCGTGAGAACGACGCGCGCCCGGCCCCCGTCCACGACCGACTGCAGCAGGTCCATGGTCTGGGGCATCAGAGGGTGCGGAATGTCCTCCAGCGCCCGTCCCGGGACCTCGTCCGCGGACCAGAACGACCCGTCGAGCAGCGCAACGTCCACGGCGGCCACGGCTTCGGCCAGGTCCCTGTCCCAGAGGCGCCAGGCGTTGATGTCCGGAAGGAAGAGCAGGGAGGAGCTGGGGCCGCGGAACACGAAGCCCACGGTGTCCGCGAACTCGTTTCGATGCGGAACCTGCCAGAGCTGAACCTCCAGGTGCTCGTCGATCCG
>JAHEKN010000136.1 GCA_024638305.1 Gemmatimonadota bacterium
GTCCTCGTGCGGGAGGTCGCGAATCAGCACGCCGTTGACGGCGCTGAACATGGCGGTATTGGCCCCGATCCCGAGCCCAAGTGTCACGATGAAGACCGCGGCGTATCCCGGATTCCGGGCAAGGCCACGGATCGCCTGACGCACGTCCCTGATGATCGAATCCAGCATCATCCCCACCCCCCTCTCGGGTCCGTCCCCGTTGCCGTGCAGAGCCGCGGTGCCGTCGTTCCCGCGACCACCCCAGATTTCCCGCCATCGATCGCGGACGCGGCCCACCCGCAGTGACACGCCCGTGGCAACCGCATCCGCCCCCACATCCCACCAGAACCGCAGTGATCCCAGCCCCGGCTGCCGGTACCGAGGCTCCTTCCGCTGCTGCCTCAGAAAGTCGTGGAGCCTGTCGCCGAACTCCTCACGGAACCATCGCGGATACGCGCGAAGCAGCACGCGTTGGAACAGCGGAGCACTCATCTCACGCAGGCCTCCGTACGATTGCCCGCGCCGCCTCGAGGTCGGACTCGAGCCGCGCGATCTCGGCCGCGAGGACTTGGCGGCCGTGGGGTGTGATGTCGTAGAAGCGCCAGCGAGACCCGGGATCCACGTCCCCCGCGTCCGCCGGTGGGTCGGTCTCCCGGATCAGCCCCTCGCCCGCCATCCGCCGGATGCCGGCATAGAGCGTCCCCGCCCCGAGACGAACCGCGCCCTCCGTGCGCTCCTCGACCATGCGCTTGATGTGGTACCCGTGGGCCGGCTGCTCAGCGAGGCTCAGGAGGATGTGGAACGTCGCGGGCGTGAGCGGTCGGTTCCGGTCGTCGCTGGGTCTGCTCATGTCACAGGTCCGTCGGCGGGACATCATCGACAGTCGATTATCGACGATGGATTATCGATGATCGATTATAGCAGCGCGCGACGGACCGTCAAGGGCGGTGCGCGAGGACTCGGGTCCGCCGGCGGACGCCGGAGCCTACACGTAGCTGTATCCGAGCGCCGTGATGTCGCGGGTGTCCGGCTCGGTCTCCGTCCACGGATCCATGACCGCGGCCGGGCCCGCGAGGGGCGGGTTCTGACCGGGATTGGCCACCTGCCACTCGGACCAGATTCGGTCGATCTCCGCGTGATGCATCCAGAAGATGGGGTCACAGGGGGCCGTCGGGACGGACATCATCGATCCGCCGACCCAGACGTGTCCGGAGTCGTGGATGCCCTCGAGCGCGTTCGCGAACGTGTTGAACGAGCCGATCCCCTGGAGCGCGGCCACGGCCGCGGCATCGGGCAGGGTCGCAAAGGCCCCGACATTGCGCGTCACGGTGTGGGGCCCCGTCATCAGGTTCACGGTGGGGGTGAACGTGGAGAGCCAGGCGGGAAACGCCTGGTCCACGCTCGAGTTCCAGTACGGGAGACACACGGTCGGGTCCACCATCTGGAGCAGCTCCTCGAGCCTGAGGAGGTAGATCCGATGCCACGGGAGGAACCGGGGGTGGTTGTGCATCTGGTGGACGGAGTTGGAGTGGATGTCCACCAGGGGCCCCAGGGCGCTCATGTTGTTGAGCTGCGTGAAGGCGTTGAGAAAGCGAGTCTGCTGGTCGCTCGTGAGGGCCCGTTGGTTCGGTCGGGCGCAGCGTCGTGCGTCCGTAGGCTCGCACTCGGCCGGCGGCTTGTAGTCCTCCTCGCGGGGCTTGAAGCACGAATGGTCATACGGGTGGGGGACGTAGGGCGGGGGCTCCTCGGTTGCGTAGGCGCCGTAGATCCTGCGATTCGGGTAGCGTTGGCTCGGGGGTTCGTGGTAGCCGTGCTCGTGGCGCTCCGCCTCATAATCCGTGCGGCGGTACGGCAGGTAGGTGGGACGCCGGTACCTGGATTCCTGCTCTTGCTCAGCCATCGGAGGGACCTCCTGCTCGGGGACGGGGGAGGCTCGAGCTGATGGTTCCTAGCTAGGCCGCAGGCCACTCGGGGTCAAAGCTTTTCTGGAGGCTGCCCGAGACGGGCTGCCGTTGGCCGCTCCTCTCGACGGTCTACCGAGCATCCGCGGCTTCGGCCGGGCCTCTCGCGCCCGACCGAGCTCCCTCGTGGCGATCGGGTCGTTGCCGCGATACCGTTCCCTCCCCGAGCGTTCGGTTCCCATTCCGCGCTCAATCGAAGGAGCGGACTGATGAAGGACTTCTCCATCCAACTGACGCATCACCCTGGAGATCTCGCGCGCGTCGCGCAGGCGCTGGCACGAAAGGGCGGCAACATCAGGGCACTCGCCGCCGTCAGCGCCGGAGATCACGCCGTGGCCCGGATCATCCCCGACGATTTCAACCTGGCGCGTCGAGCGTTTCGCGCAGCCAACATCCGCTTCGAGGAGAGCGAGGTGAACACCGTTCTGCTGGTCAACAAGCCGGGTGAGCTTGCTACGGTGACGCACCGTCTGGGTGACGAGGGAATCAACCTGGAGGCCCTCTACGTCACGGGGATCACGGACGATCTGATCGAAATCGCGATCGTCTGCGACGACCCGAAGAAGGCCAGGAAGGTCCTGGCGGAGTTCTAAACCGCCCTCACTGACGAAGTCGCTGTGGCGAGTCCTGGGCGCTAGGGCGAGCCACGGCTACGGGGAGCCGGGTTCACGAGCCGCCACTTCAGGATGCTCGATCCGATTCCGGCGCCCAGCAGTGCCAAGGCCGGCGTGACGATCGCGAGCCCAACGTCGAGTCCGCATTCGTCGAGGGTCTGCCCGCACGAGAGCGCCACGAGGCCCAGACCCAAGGCCCCGCCAATCAGCGCACCGCCCGTGCGGGCGTCTCCCTGCACCCATAGCGAGTCGGCAGGAGAGAGCGCGACTTCGATGCTTCCCTCCGCCGTCTCGAGCAAGAGAGCGAGCTGGCTGGAGCTCGTCAGGATGCCCTCGGTGAGCCCCCTCGGAGTCGCGACGCGGAGCACCACCCCTGCCTCCAGCCCGGCCAGTACGGAGGCCAAGTCCTGCTCGCCGCTTCCGGATTGCGCCTGGAGAGCCGAGGCCTGCGTGGCCATGAGAGCTAGAAGGAGCGGCGCCGCCGACATGCGCAGCGCCTCGCGGACCCGGGACCCTGGTCCGGTCGTCAAGCGCCGCCCAGCCGCGCGAGTACCAGGCAGAAGCGCCCTCCCGCCACGAGCGCCGCACCCAGCACCAGGAAAACCGAAAACACGAGCAGTGGGTCCATGGCCGTCAGTCCTTTTCGGTTGGTGATTCAGCGGACCGGCTCCCGACGCCGGGACCGGAGGCGACTCCCCCTCGGACGGTGCGCGCGTAGTGGCGACGAGCGCGCACGCGGTTTCCGCACGCCTTCTTGCACCACGTGCGGGACCCGTTCTTGGTCCCGTCCAGAAACAGCCAGTCGCACTCCGCGCAGCGCCTGAGCGTCGCCACCCGGTCGGACGTGAGCAACTCGACGCCCGACTCGACGAGCGGCCAGATCATCATGTCGAGTCGACCATTCCCCCGCACCAGCCTCAACCGCAACCGGCCCTCATCCCAGGTGAGATCTCGACGCTGCCGGTCGGCTCGCCACAGGCGGCCGAGAGCGGCCACGGCCGAAGCCGGAGGCTCTCGGTCCTCGGCGACGGAGCGGAGCACGCTGTAGAGCATCTCACGTATCCCGGTCACCCGTGCCAGCACGCCCTCCGCTTCCCGTACGTGATCGCCCGCAAGCCGCTGAAGCCGAGCGACGTCGAGAGGCGCGAGCACGCCAGCGCGTCGGCACCAGGCGAGGAGGTCCCGGTAGGTCCGCAGTCGCTCGCGCGGCTCGGCCTGCGAACGTCCGCCGGTCGTGTTCACGAAATCGAGGGGGAGTGCCCCTCCCACGAGCGGGATGCGGTCGATCGGGGCCATCTCGTGTCGCCCCATGGCTCGCTCCTGAAGGTCCGGCACCGCTCGGCCGGTCCGACGGCTCGTCGGCACGGCCCCGGGGTGACGCTCAGCGTGACGCTCGGCCGATCCGAGAGCACGAACGTGGGAACCGTGCCGCGATCGTACGCTTGCGGCGTGGATTCGCGACGATGATAATGGTCAAAATACACTTTGTCCGTTATGACGCAAAGGATCACGAGAGCGGGTCGCGAGCCCGCGGCCGCGCTCGGGAGAGGCGCGCGATGATCGACCAGGTCGATTGGGTCGAGCGGACGTGGACGTTCCACCTTCCGGCGGGGGCGTTTCCATGCGTGGTCGAGCGAGTGCGTGGCACGCCCGCACGGGCCCGCGCATTGGTCGCGGGATGGCCGGAGAAGGCGCTCACCGCGCGCAGGGCCGGACGGTGGTCCGCCAAGGAGCACATCGGCCACCTGGAGGATCTGGCGCTGCTCGACGCTCGTCGCCTCGACGAGTTCCGCGCCGGGGTCCCCGTGCTCACGGCGGCGGACATCCGCAATCGCAAGACGGAGGAGGCGGACCACCGTCATAGGCCCATGGCCGAGATCCTGGCGGGACTCACCAGAACCAGGGACGAGCTGGTCCGTGAGCTCGAGGCCATGACCGAGCGGGAGACCTTGGCGAGCGCAATCCACCCTCGCTTGGGTCAGCCGATGCGGGTGATCGACTGGGTCGAGTTCGTGGCCGATCACGACGACCACCATCTGGCCAGCGCCCGCGAGGCTCTGTCATCCTTCCCCGTCGTCCCGCAGCCGAGCCAAGAGCTTCCCGTGGAGTGACGCCATCCTGGCGTCTTCGCCCCGCCTCCAGAAGCGGTAAGCGAACGGGGGCGGGATCAGCGCCGCCAGCGCGCTGAGCCCGATCGACAATCCCGGCCCGACTCCGGCAGCTTCCAGCACCACGCTCATTATCCCGAAAACGATCACGCCCACGACCCCGACCAGCATCAGCAGGCCGTCCCGGTAATTGCCCAGGACCCGGAGCCTCGCCCCGTCCGCCGTGGGCGCGAGCGTCACGTAGCGGCCGCCGGACGCGTCACGCGCTTTCCACCCGAGGGATCCCGCGGATTCTTCGACGATCCCCTGGCGCCCGAGGGAGGCTCGGATGATGTCGAGGAAGTCGTGGCGCGGAACCCGGTCAACCACAACACCGGGCAGGAGCGTCTCGAACTGCACGACCGTCGGAATGCCCGCGTAGGGATTGACGGGCCCCAGGCTCGGGCCGGTGAGGTTGGCGGCAGCCAACTCGATCCGGACGGGGTCGATCCCCACTTCGGTCGCGACGTCCTTGATCTCTTCGAGCGTCAGACCGGAGTCACCGGGCACGGACTCCATCGCCGCCGGGTCGAGCGCCTTCTGGAGGATGAGGCTCACTTCGCGATCGCTATAGCGCTTGGACATGGGCTCCCATTCGTTGACATCATTTAGATATTTAGCTAAATGTAGTTCCGTGAACAGAGTGTTCAAAGCCCTCTCCGATCCGACCCGGCGCGAGGTACTTCGGCTCCTTCGCAAGAGCCCGATGACCGCCGGGGAGCTGTCGGACCATTTTCCCGTGTCGAAGCCGACGATGTCGGCCCACTTCGCCGTGCTCCGGGAGGCGGACCTCGTCGAGGCCGAACGGAACGGCCGCACGATCACGTACCGCATCAAGATGTCGGTCCTCGAGGATGCTCTGCTCGGGTTCGCGCAGCTCTTCGGGCTCGACCTGCACCCCGACGAGGACGGCGCACCCGGCGTCGGCGACGCGGTCGAGGAATCACGATGATATTCAAGAACGTCTCTTCCTGGATCCCCGCCGCGGTCCTCGCGCTCGTGGCCGCGCTCGGCGGAACTCTCTGGGTGCTCCGGCCGGAAGAGGGGGTCACGTGGGCGGTGAGCGCCCTCTTCCTTCCCGCTGCCTGGCTCGTCCTCGAGCTGGCCGGGAAGACCCGGCTGGGCCCATCCCTCAAGAAAGACGGCCTCGGTTACACCGGCGCGCTCGCCGTTGGTGGCGCGATCGTGGCCGCGTCCCTCGGGTTCACCTTGGCTGAGACGCTCGGCTGGGTCGGAGACAGCACGTCGTCGCGCGGCATGGGCTTCGTGATGGGCTTGTTCCTAGTCCTCGTTGGAAACGTGATGCCCAAGCTGCTCAAGCCGCTCACCGCCATGCGATGCGATCCGGCCAAGGTCCAATCGTTCCAGAGGTCGGCCGGCTGGATCTTCGTCCTGGCAGGCATTGGGTACGCAGCCGCGTGGCTGGTACTGCCCATCGAGACGGCGGGTCTCGTGTCCACCCTCTTCGCTTTCGCCTCCGTCGCCCTCGTTGCCCCCCGTCTCGCGTGGCTCTACATCCGCCGCGGAGCCCCACCCCGTTCCGTAGGAGGCTGACCGGGCCAACAGCGGCCGCGCGACCCGATCGGCACGCCCAACAGAAGAGGCGCTGAGTATGCTCGCCTCTCGCCGCTGACTCCTCCGGCACCGCGCCCTCCCTACCTCTGTCTTGATCATAAATAGATATTTCGCTAATTATCTAATTATGGTCATTTTTCGGTCATTTCGGAGGTGCGCACGGATGAAGTCGCTTACTCGAGTCGTGTTCGG
The DNA here is from genome assembly GCA_024638305.1 of Gemmatimonadota bacterium. Classification (GTDB taxonomy): domain Bacteria; phylum Gemmatimonadota; class Gemmatimonadetes; order Longimicrobiales; family Gaopeijiaceae; genus JAHEKN01. Next base: position 6,469 of record JAHEKN010000136.1, read on the forward strand.
GGCCCTGGTATCCCTGACAGCGGCTCTTTCGACATCGCCGCCCGCAGTGGGGCAGGAGCAGGTGGTTGGCGTCTGGCACGGGGTGCTCGTCACGCCCGCGGGCCCGCTCACGGTGGTATTCACCATCGAGCGGGGGGCGGACGGGTCGCTGGGAGGTGAAGCGGAGAGCCCGGATCAGGCACCGGGACAGGGTGTCCCGCTCGGCCCCGTTCAGGTCCTGGACGGGCGGGTGTCGTTCGGGGTCCCGCGCTGGAGCGCTTCGTACGAGGGTGAATGGGTGCCAGCGGAGAAGCACTGGTCCGGTACGTTCACGCAGGGCGTATCCCTGCCCCTGGTGCTCCTGCCCGGGGCGCCCCCGCCCAAGGAGGTCGTGGAAGGACTGGACGGCGCTTGGGAGGGGACGCTCGACCGCAACGGCGTCACGCTCCGCCTCGTCCTGCGCGTCCGTTCGAGCGACCGTGGCACCGTGGTGACCCTGGATTCACCCGACATGGGCGCCTTGGGTCTGCCAGTAGCAGAGTTCTCTCGGGTCTCCGACCGGGTCAGCTTCACGGTCCCCGTCTCGCAAGTGCGGTTCGAGGGCACGCTCTCGCCGGACGGCCAGACGCTCTCGGGCGATTGGAAGCGGCCGGGACAGCCCGATGCGGTGGTCAGGTTCGCGCGCACGTCAGGGACGGCCGAGCGGAACGCGTGGCCCGAGCGGAGGCAGACGCCGCGCCCTCCCTTCCCCTACCGAGTGGAGGAGGTCGACTTCGACAATCCGGCGGCGGAGGGGGTCGAGCTGGTCGGTACGCTGACACTTCCACGGGGCGCCGGGCCCTTCCCCGCGGCCGTCCTGATATCGGGGTCGGGACCGCATGACCGGGACGAGACGATTTGGGGTCACAAGCCCTTCGCCGTGCTCGCGGACCATCTGACCCGACGGGGCATCGCCGTGCTCCGATACGACGATCGGGGGTACGGCAATTCGAGCGGCGATCACGGCTTGGCCACGTCGGCGGACTTCGCGACGGACGCGAGCGCCGCTGCAGGATATCTGTCGGGCCGAGCGGACATCGATCCGGAGTCCATCGGACTCGTGGGACACAGCGAAGGCGGGATGATCGGGCCGATCGCAGCTTCGACGAACCGGGAGATCGCCTTCGTGGTCCTCCTGGCGGGCCCAGGCACCAGCACCATGCAGCTCGGGCGCTCACAGCGGCGGCTCATGCAGTTGTCGCAGGGTGCTCGCGAAGAGGACATCGCGCGCACTGAGCCCGTGCTGGACGAGCTGTTCGAGGCCGTCGCCGCTTCGGCGACCCAGGCGGCGGCCGAGGAAGCGGTCCGGAGGCGACTCACGCCGGAGCACATGGCCACGCTCCGATTGCCCGTTGCCCAGCGCGAGGTCCTGGTTCGACAGGTCGCGCGTGAGTGGCACCGTTACTTCCTCCGCTACGACGCCGCGGCGGTCCTCGGCCAGCTCGACATGCCCGTGCTCGCGATCGGCGGGTCGCTCGACATTCTGGTGCCCTCCGACGAGAACCTGCCCGCGATCGCGAAGGCCCTCCGGCACAACGCCGACGTGACCGTGAAAGAGCTTCCGGGCCTGAACCACTTCTTCCAGACCGCGACGACCGGGGGGCTCGGGGAGACCATGGACCTGGAGGAGACCTTTGCCCCGGTGGCCATGGACCTGATCGCGGACTGGGTCGTCGCCCGGTTCGGAAACGCTTCGACCGAACGATAGCGAACGCCCCGGGCTCGCGCGCCGACCCGCCAGCCCCCCTATTCTCCGCGCAGACGAAAATCGGATTGGAGGAGCCCACGATGAGGTCGGCCCGCTCGGTGGTCGTTGTGCTGGTCGTCGCGCTGGTCGGAGCCCCCGGCGCTCTCGCCGGGCAGGACGGGGTCGGGTACACGCTCGAGCAGGCGGTCGCTGGCCGAGCGGCCTACGACCGCGCCTGCGCGGAGTGTCATCTCGGCACCATGGAGGGCTCCTTCGAGGCGCCGGAGCTGGCCGGTCCCAACTTCGTCCGCTACTGGGGCGGCCGCTCGGTGGGCGAGCTCATCGAGGTCGCCACGACCATGCCGCCCGACGCCGAGGGAAGCCTGGGCGAGGCCGTGTACGCGAGCATCGTCGCGTACATCCTCTCACGGAACGGTCTCGCCCCGGGGGCCACCGACCTCACGGTCGAGGCCGCGGGTGTTCTGGCAGACCTGACGGGGGAGCCCGTCGAGATCGAGGCCGCCGTCTCGGAGGGGGACAGCGCCGCCGAGGACGAGGAGGAGGGCGGGTCCAGGGGCCGGGTCGGCACCTTCACCTACACGCCGGTCGAGCGGTTCCGACCCGTGACGGAGCAAGAGCTCGTCGATCCGGACCCGGGCGACTGGCTGATGTACCGCCGGACGTACGACGGGTGGGGGCACAGCCCGCTGGCGCAGATCGATCGGGACAACGTCTCCGACCTGAGGCTGGCCTGGGTGTGGGCCATGGACGACGGAACCAATCAGCCCACGCCGCTCGTTCGCGACGGAATCCTGTACCTGACGCATCCCATGAACACCATCCAGGCGCTGGACGCCCGCGACGGGACCTTGCTCTGGGAGTACCGGCGGGATTTCCCCGAGGACTTTCGCGCCCTGGGATTCTCGACCCTGCGATCGATCGCCATCCTCGGGGACAAGCTCTTCGTGCCCACCAAGGACGCGGCGATGGTCGCGCTGGACGCGCGCACCGGAGAGGTGGTGTGGGAGACCCAGGTCGCGGACTACCGGCAGGGCTACACCAACGTCGCGGGTCCCATCGTGGCCCGCGGGCGGGTCATCAACGGCATCAACGGCTGCCAGCGCTTTTACGAGGAGTCGTGCTTCATCACCGCGCACGACGCGGAGACGGGCAAGGAGCTCTGGAGGACGCTGACCATCGCCCGGCCGGGTGAGCCCGGGGACGACACCTGGGGCGGTATTCCGTTCGAGCTCAGGGGCGGGGTCGACGCCTGGATCACCGGCAGCTACGACCCCGTGCTCGACCTGATTTATTGGGGCACGGCCCAGGCCAAGCCCTGGGTCCCGGCGAGCCGGGGCATGACCGTGAAGGACGCGGCGCTCTACAGCAACTCGACGCTGGCCCTCAGTCCCGACGACGGTCGGATCGTGTGGCACCGTCAGCACGTCCCCGGTGAGGCTCTCGACCTGGATGAGTCGTTCGAGCAGGTCCTGATCGACCGGGACGGCCGGAAGCTGCTGTTCACCATCGGCAAGCACGGGATCCTCTGGAAGCTCGACCGGGAGACGGGTCGCTTCCTCGCCCACAAGGAGACCGTGTTCCAGAACGTGTTCGACCGCATCGATCCCCAGACAGGGGACGTCACCTACCGAGCGGACATCGCCAACGCCAAGGTCGGCGAGTGGATCTCCGTGTGCCCCAGCACGGCCGGCGGCCACAACTGGCCCGCGATGGGGGTGAGCCCCGAGGCCAACGCGTTGGTGATCCCACTGAGCCAGAGCTGTCTCAACATCTCGGGCCGCGAAGTCGCGCTCGAGCGTGGGTCCGGGGGCACGGCGGCGGACCGCTCCTGGGAGGAGATGCCCGGGACGGATGGGAAGCTCGGCAAGCTCGCCGCCTACGACATCGATACGCTGGAGGAGCTCTGGAGCGTCGAGCAGCGCGCGGCCTTCCTCACGTCGGCGCTCACGACCGCGGGCGGCCTGGTCTTCGCGGGCGACGTGGACCGCTGGTTCCGGGCCTACGACGTCCGTACCGGTGAGGTGCTCTGGGAGACCCGGCTGGGGACGTCGGTCCAAGGCTTCCCGGTCTCCTTCACGGTCGATGGAGCGCAGTACGTGGCGGTATCGACGGGCCTCGGAGGCGGGAGCCCGAGGAACGTCCCACGGGACGTATCGCCCGACATCCGCCATCCCCGCACGGGGAACGCGCTCTACGTGTTCAGGCTGCCACCCGGCTGAGGGGGGATAAGGCCAAGGGCGTCACTCCGCCCGCAGGGCCACGTTGGGGTCCACTCGGGTAGCGCGCCAAGCCGGCACCAGCCCCGCGCACACCGTAACAGTGACGAGCGCCAGCACCACGGTCGCGAGCACGACCGGG
>JAHEKN010000137.1 GCA_024638305.1 Gemmatimonadota bacterium
CGTCGGGTGGCCGCAAGGCGGCGCGCACCTTGTCTACGATCCGTCGCCCTTCTTCGTCGGAAGGGCGGCCGGCCCGCCGGTCCGACACGTTCCCGGCCGGGTCGAGCGTGGCCAGGTTGAGACGTGCCGCCACGTTCCCCGGCTTCAGATCGAATCCCACGCCGAGCGCGCTCAGCGTCCCGCGCCCGATCCGGTGTCGGACCGGATCGTAGCCGAAGAGGGACAGATGGCCAGGACCGCTCCCCGGGGTGATCCCCTGTCCGACGGGGTAGATCATCCCCAGGGACGATCGCCCCGCCAGCTCGTCCAGGTTCGGCGTGGCGGCGGCCTCGAGCTCCGTGAGCCCGCTCGAGGGGTGCGGCAGCCCCCCGATTCCGTCCATGACGACCAGCATGATGTGGGTTTCCGCGGTGCGGTCGACGAGATCGTCGGGGAGGGTGAAGTCGGGCATGTCGTCCGGCAGGTGTCGTCAGCGCGGGGCGCGCGGTTCGCGCGGTGCGAGGCGGCCCCAATGTAGTGGTTGGACGATCCGGGGTGCGAGGCCGTTTGCTGACGCCCGAACGGCTCCATACGATCGGGGACCGGCAACGTGAAGCACGTACCTGGAGGCCCCGTGAAGCTGACACCGTTCTCGATGGAGCGTTGGCAGTCGACCTACGAGCACCGCGTGGAGTTCAACCTCTCCGAGAGCGGCGTTCACCCGATGACCGTGCGCGAGTTGGCCGCCCTAGCCGAGACGGACCCGGGGCTGGACGACATCCGGCTCGGGTATGGACAGTCCAACGGCTCCGATCTCCTACGGTCGCGAATCGCCGCGACGTACGATGGCGCCGACGAGGCCTGCGTGGTCGTGACGGTCGGTGGGGCCGAGGCCAACTTCACCGCGTGCTGGCATCTCATGGACCCGGGGGGGCGCGCGGCTGTCATCGTTCCCAACTACATGCAGGTCCCCGGCATCCTCGAGTGTTTCGGGGCTGTGCCGCACCCCGTCCCACTGGACGAGTCCGCCGGTTGGCAGCCGGATGCGGACGCGCTGCGGGCGGCGCTCGATGCGGGGTGCCGGTTCGTACTCGTCACCAACCCCAACAACCCCACGGGGGCCCGGCTCACCGACGAGTCGATGGAGCTCATCGTAGCGGAGGCCGGGCGTGTCGGAGCCTGGATCCTGGCGGACGAGGTGTATCGGGGGGCGGAGCTGGGTGAGGCGGAGACGCCCAGCTTCTGGGGCCGCTACGACCGGCTCATCGTCACCAACTCCCTGTCCAAGGCCTACGGGCTCCCCGGCGTCCGTCTCGGCTGGGTGCTGGCGCCCCCCGCCGTGGTCCAGGACATCTGGGCACGGACGGACTACACGACCATCGCGCCGGCCACGCTGTCCGACGCACTGGCGGTGCTGGCGCTGGAGCCGTCCACCCGGTCCCGCATCCGGTCCCGGACCCGACGGATCCTGAACGAGAATCTCGACCTGATTCGGTCCTGGATGGACTCGCAGGACGCCCTCTTCCGCTACCGCCTGCCCGACGCCGGGGCCATCTGCTACCCCAGGTACACGGCGGACGTGAACTCCACGGAGTTCGCCGAGAAGCTCCGTGTCGAGAAGAGCGTCCTCGTCGTTCCCGGGGATCAGTTCGGGATGGACCGGTACTTGCGGATCGGCTTCGGGAACCCCGCGAGCGAGCTGGAAGAAGCGCTCGGGAGGATCGCGGAGGCGTTTCGGGAGGTGGGGGCTCCGGTCGGCTGAGGGAAGCCGGGGGAGCCCAGGCGGGACCGCACGATCGGGACCGCACGGGCGGACGGACCGCCGTTGACTAACGGTCGTGAAGCCAGCGCTCCAATCTCCAGAGCGCCTTGATGTAGCGAGCCGCCTCTTCCCGTTCCCGAACGGGGACCTGCTCCACGAGTGCGGTCGCGCGGTCCAGGTCACCGGATATGGAATCCGCCGTGGCGGACTCCCAGATGCGGTGGAGCTCGACGAGGGTGTCCGTGGGTGGTGGCGTGTCGGGCACCGGGATGCGCGGGTGAGGGGCCTAGGGTCGACGGCGCGATCGTAACCAGGAAGGGAGGAACGTGAAAGGACGCGGACACGCCGGACGGGGTCCAAGGGTCCGGCCCGCACCCGGAGCCGGGGAGCGCCCTGTGGGCAGGGACGCACCGAAGCCGCTCTCGGACGCGGTCCAGGAGCTGGCCCTGCTCGTGCGTTCACGACACCCACTGGTCGTGGTGGAAACCCCGGAAGAGGAGCGCATGCGAGGGCTCCTCGGGCTCGCCGCCGACCGACTCGAGCTCCCGCTGATGGTGTGGAGCCGGGCTCGCGGTATCGCCCGCGCGGGGATGACGGGCCCGGTCTACGGGACGGAGACACCCCAGGCCGCGCTGGCACACGTGGCGGCCTCGCCGGTCGCCGCCATCTACCACTTCCCCGCTCTGGCGCCCCTGGTGCAGGGCGACGCCCTGCTGGAGGCGCAGCTCCGCGAGGCCCTGCGCTCGCTCCGCAGCGTCGGAGGGACGCTCTTCCTCACGGGCGCGTCCATCGATCTGTCACCTGGGCTCATCGCCCTGGCCACCGATTTCCCGCTTCCCACGCCCTCCGAGGCCGAGTTCCGCGAGTTGCTCACACGCCTGGCGCGGGACGTGGGCGAACGGCAGCACCTGGAGCTGGCCATGACCCCGGGGGAGCTCAGCCGGCTCCTGCGACAACTCCAGGGGCTGACCCTCATCGAGGCGGAGAAGATCCTCACCAAAGCCATGGTCGAGGACGGTCGACTGTCCGCCGACGACATCGGGGCCGTGATCGACGCCAAGCGGAGCGTGATCGAGCGCGAGGGCCTTCTCGAGTACTACCCGGTCGACGAGCGCATGCCCGAGATCGCCGATCTGGTGCGCCTGCGGGAGTGGCTCGCCAAGCGTCGGGCGTTCCTGACCCGCCCGGAGGCAGCGAGCGAGTTCGGGCTCAGCTTCCCCAAAGGAGTGCTGCTCCTGGGGGTCCCGGGATGTGGAAAGAGCCTCTCCGCCAAGGCCGTAGCGGCCGAGTGGGAGCTCCCGCTCCTGAAGCTCGATCCGTCGAATCTCTACAACAAGTACGTGGGCCAGAGCGAGGCCAATTTCAAGCGGGCCATGCAGGCGGCGGAGCGGATGGCGCCCGTAGTCCTCTGGATCGACGAGCTGGAGAAGGCATTCGCGGTCGGGGGCGCGGACGACGGCGGCGTGTCCACCCGGATCCTGGGGAGCTTCCTCTCCTGGATGCAGGAACGGACCGGCGACGTGTTCGTGGTGGCCACCGCCAATCAGATCTCGAGGCTACCCCCGGAGCTGCTGCGAAAGGGCCGCTTCGACGAGATCTTCTTCGTCGATCTCCCGGATGCCGAGACGCGCTCGGAGATCTTTCGCATCCATCTCGCGGCGCGCGGGCAGGACGTCCGTAACTACGACCTCCTGGCACTGGCAGGGACCACCGAGAGCTTCAGCGGCGCGGAGATCGAACAGGTCGTGGTGGCCGCGCTGTTCAGCGCGTTCTCAGGCTCGGGCTCTCTCGGTCAGGAGGCTCTGGCCGAGGAGATCGCGGGCACGGTACCCCTGGCCCGCACGATGGCCGAACGAGTGGAAGCGATGCGGGCGTGGGCGCGGGAGCGGGCCGTCCCGGCGAACTGACGTCTCAGGCGAGCGCCCCTGGATCCATGCCGGCCATCTGCTCCGGCGACAGGTGGGGCCCGAGCTTGAGCGCACGCTCCATACGGTCCCGGTCGCCAAGCACGTCTTCGACCAGCAGGACCTCGAAGGCGCGCACGACCTTGGGGTCGAAGTGGGTGCCCGACTCGGCCCGAACCGTCCTCACCGCTTCCGGCAAGCTGAAGGCCTTCTTGTAGGGGCGCCGGTGCGTCAGCGAATCGAACACGTCGGCCACGGCGACCAGGCGGCCGACGAGCGGGATGTCGTCCCCGGATGCCCCCGCCCGGTACCCCGCTCCGTCCCAGTGCTCGTGATGGTGGAGCGCGATGCGGCGGGCCACCTGCAACAGAGGGTACTGGCTCCCGGACAGTATGCTCCCCCCGATCTGCGTGTGGGTCTTCATCACCTCGAACTCCTCGGCGGTGAGCGGCCCCGGCTTCATCAGGATGGAGTCGGGGATCCCGATCTTGCCGACGTCGTGCAGCGGCGCCGCACGTCGGATGATCTGCACCTCGTCGCGGTGGAGCCCCATGACCTGCGCCAGCAGTGCGGCCAGCAGCCCCACCCTTTCGGCGTGCTCTCCGGTCGCGTCGTCCCGGTACTCGGCCGCGATGGCCAACCGGCTCAGGATCTCCACCTGCGCTTCCGCCAACTCGCTCGTGCGGGCCCGGACCTTCTCCTCGAGCGTCTCGTTGTGGCGCTTGAGCTCCTCGTGCAGCAGCCGCGTCTCCAGCAGGTTGCGGATGCGCAGGAGCACCTCCGTGGACTCGAGAGGCTTGGTCAAGAAGTCCTTGGCTCCCATGGCCAGCGCTTTCCGACGGAGCTCCGGATCGGTGTCGCCGGTGATGACCAGGAACGGGAGATAGGAGTTGGGTGGAATGAGGGGCCCGAGCTCCGACATCAACGTGAAGCCGTCCATGCGTGGCATGTGCAGGTCCAGCACGACCAGGTCGGGCTGCACCTCCCCGAACAGCCTGACCGCCTCGCGGGCATCCGTGGTGCTCACGATGCCCTGGAAGCCGTGGTGGCGCAGCAGGTCCTCCATGACGCCCAGAGTGTCGGGCTCGTCGTCAACGAGGAGGATCTGCGCGTGCAGTGCTCCCGTCTGCCAAACCGGCTGTTGGCTCCTCATAACGGCCGTCCGTGCTCCGGTGTGTGGGCCGTGTCCGACTCGCCGCAATTTCCGCACCGCTCGCGCTGCCGCCCCGAGACCTCCGCGACCGTGCCGGACCGCCTCACAGGTCCAACCTCAGCTCGGGTTTCGGAGATGTGACCGGCGCCCCCACCGGGCGAACGCACTCCGCACTCTCGTTGGTCGCGCGATTCACTACCGTCGAAACGGGCTGCAGAACCATCGGCTCCGACTGCGGACGGAGCACGGACTTGAGTTCCGCGGGGGTGGCCTCGGGATCGAGCCAGAGCAGGCGATCGTCGCCCTCGAGTATCACGGGCATGCGATCGTGCACGAAGCGAATCCAGGGCGCCGCATCGGTCGTGAGGACCGTGAACGTGACCAGCGGACCGCCGTCCGGCCACCTCCACCGTTCCCAGAGACCCGCGAAGGCCAGCAGTCGGCGATCCTCTCGGTGGATCCAGACGGGCTGCTTGGGGGACGGCCCCTCCTGCCACTCGTAGAATCCGTCCGCCGGGACCAGGCAACGCCGGCTCCGGAACGCGTCCCGGAACGCGGGACGTTTGGCCACGGTCTCGCTGCGGGCGTTGATGTGGCGGCTGCCCGCCGCCGGCGACTCCGCCCAGTGGGGCACGAGCCCCCATCGCACCGGCCCCGCGCGGAGTCCATCCTCCCCGCGAATCAGAATGGGTGCGTCTTGGGTTGGTGCGATGTTGTACCGGGGCGCGTGGAAGCTCGGGATCTCGTCCAGCTCGAATGCCGCGGCCAGCTCCTCCGGGGTCACGCCGAGCGAGTAGCGACCACACATCCGTCAACCGTCCGCGACGGCTCCGCCCGCCGGCCGGTACTCGATCTCGCCCGCTCCGATCGCAGCAGTCATGGCTAGCCGTCTCCGTCCACGCCTCCGCGACGCACTACGATGAGCCGGCTGCGCGCCTCGCGGTGCTTGCGATACCCGAGGAGATGCAGGAGCTCCAGGGCATACCAGCGCGCAACCCGACGGTTCACGTAAAGCGCCTCCTGCCCGCGGCCCACCCGAGAGATCCCCGGGAGCAGGTGGACGTAACGTTCCAGGTTCCAACGGCGCATTCGCTCCGAAACCGCCAACCAGAAAGGCTTGAACTCGCGGACCACGAAAAACCCGTCCTCGCCCTGCTCCTGGTAGAGCGGCATGAGGATGCGCCCCTCTTGCGGGCTGAGCACGGGGCCGTCGAGGTCACGGCCGAGGACTTCGTCCTCGTCCACGATCTGGAAGTTCCGGTAGCCATCGAGCATGCGGAACTCGTCCTCGGGCTCGATCGGATGGCGGTACCGAACCTCTAGCACCCGCGGAAGGTGGCCGAACTCCTCTTGGAACCGTCGTCGTGCCTCCTCGGCGCTCGGGGCCGGTCCGTCGATGAGGCCGAGCTGCTCGAGCGCGATCCAGACGGCCGCTTCCGCGCGGTCGACGGCCGCCGGCTCCTCGTGCTGGCCACTCTCGAAGCTGAGCGTCACGAGTCCCTCGCGGTCGAAGAACTCGGTCATCGTGCCGTCCACTTGCTCCTCGAGGCCCAGCACCAGAGGGGCGGGGATGGCCAGGCCAAGACGGCGGTTGGGGAGGCGGTCGCTGATCGTGCTGAACACACCGCCCTCCCCGGAGGTGGTGTGCAGGTCTAGCACGGTCACGGGACCGCGTGCCCGGGTCATCGCTTGCTCGATGGCAACCAGGAGCTCGCCCTGCTCGACATCCTCCTCGCTGGGGTCCGGGGCGCCGCCATTCCTGAGGGCACTCACGCGATCCGCCGTCCAGGCGCGATTCAGGTCCCGGCTGAGGAACCGCCGCCCCGCCGCCAGGGCCCGCCGGTTGCCGGCGAGCGCAACGAAATCGCCGCGAATGGGCGTATCCGACTCACGAAGGCCGGCGAGTAGGCGGTTCAGCGCGTCGACGCCGGCGGGCTCGTTGCCGTGGACGCCGGCGACGCAGATGAGCATGGGGCCCGGCCTGTCCCCCGAAATCGAGCCCAACACTCGTGCGACGTTCCTGCCGTGCGCCACCGAAGCGGCGCCCGGGGGGCCCCCGGCTTCCGTCTCCTCTTCCGGCAAAACGCTTCGCGTCACGATCGGGCTAGGCCTCGCCGAACCGGTCGGTCAGCAGCCGATAGGCGATCGGCATGAAGTCGGTTTCGGACACCAGGCCCACCAGCTTCCCCTCCTTCGTGACCGGAAGGCAGGACACCTTGTTCGCCCGCATGATGTCGATGGCCTCCACGGTGGTCGTCTCCGGGGACACCGTGATCGGGTCCCGATGCATGACGTCTCGCACGGCCGTCGACCCCGCAAAGGGGTCATTACCCGAGGCGAGCAGTCGCAGGATCGAGCGGTATGAGACGATTCCGATGAGATCGTGATCGTTGTCCTCCACGAGCACGTGGCGAATCTGGTTCTTGTCCATCATGAACGCGACCAGCTCCAGCAACTCGTCCTCGGTCACCGTGAACAGCGTGGTCGTCATATACTGCTCGATCGTTCGATAGTTGGGCTGCCAGGCTCCGGCCTCTTCGAGCTCGGCGGGCTCCCATTCGTGGACCGGCGTCCCGGCCTGTTGTCGTTTGACCATCGCAGCCGTGAGGGCGGCCATTCTCTGGCCCGCCGTGCTCTCCTGCATGTGTGACAACGATCGGATCACCCAAGACGATCCGGTACGCCTGCGCTCGATGCGCTCCTCCACGACCGAAAGGTATCGATCGATGTCCTCCGGATCGATCTCCAACACCTCGAGCCCCGCGCGGGCCAGCGGCAGCAGCGACTCCTGGGCGAGCCTCGGAGCGGAGATCGCTTCCCCATCGAGCCAGTTGAAGCCGGCCCCCAGGCCCAGGCGCGCGGCCGCGATGAAGTTGGTCTTGACCACGTCGAAAGGGAGCTTCTTCGAGATGTCGCCCTCCTGGCGAGCCAGCCCGATGACCGCACCTGTCCAGAACGCCGCGTTGGCCACCTCGTCGAGGACCGTGGGTCCCGACGGCAGAACGCGGCATTCGATCCGGAGGTGGGGCTTTCCGTTCCCGACTCCGTAGCACGGTCGGTTCCAACGGTAGACGGTGCCGTTGTGGAGCTGGAGCGCCTTCAGCCGAGGCACTCCCCCGGCCTCGAGAACCTCGAACGGATCCTCTCCGGGATCGGCGGCCAGCAGCACGCGGAAGTGTGCGATGTCGTCCTCGAAGAGCTCCGTGACGGACTCCCGCACCCACTTTTCCCCGAAGCGCACACGCGGCCGCACCTCCCGCAGGTGCACGTTCGACCGCCGCGTGTCGAGCGATTGCTGAAAGAGCGCGATGCGGGTCTCAGCCCACAGGCGCCGGCCGAAGAGCAGCGGTGAGTTCACGCAGGCCGCCAGCACCGGGCCCGTAACCGCTTGCGCCGCGTTGTACATGGTGGCGAATTCCCGATCGTCCACCTGCAAATGGAATTGCGCGCTCGTGTTGCAGGCCTCGAGCATTACGGAGTCGTGCTGGATGATCAGGTCGTCCGTCCCGACGATCCGGAGCCGGTAGGCGGTGCCCTCGCGCATCCGGTTCATGGCGTCGTTGAGCGCGTAATACCGCGCCATGGGGGTGATGTTGTCGAGCGTGAGATGGGACTTGGAGAGCGTCGGCAGGATCCCGGTCAGCACGACCTCGGCCCGCTCGGCCCGTGCCGCCGACCGCACTTCGTCGATGCGGAGCTCGATCGCTTGCTGCAACCGACGGAAGCAGTCGCCCGCGAGCACGAGTGGCTCGAGGTTGATCTCCAGGTTGAAACGTCCAAGCTCGGTCGCGAACGGTCCGTCCTTGGGAAGCCGTTCCAGCACCTGCGTGGCCACCGGAGCCGGGCGCCAACCCGGATCCACCAGGAAGAGCTCCTGCTCGGCCCCGAACCGACGCACACCTCGCTCGATCATCCCCTCGTCGAGCATGCGGCGGAGGGCCTGGAGGTCCCGGAGGAGGGCGCGCGTGAATCGCCGCATCTCCTCCGGATCGCGTTTCTTTTCGACGTCCTGTAGGCCCATCTACCTCTCGAGGCCGAAGCGCGCCGACGGAGCACGCATGCGCGGGGTCCGGAAAGCTACCGGAGCCGCGGACCGGGGATCAAGCGATCAAGGCGTGAACGAGTCAGCGCCTGTGCGCAAAGCGGGAGGGTCGCAAAGACGGCGGGCCTGGGAGCAGGCGCTCCCGCGGGCCCCGCGCTAGACGAAGCTGACGATCCGCTCGAGCGGCTTCTTGGTGATGTCGGGCACGGTCGCTCCCTCGCTCGGGTAGCCGGCCACCAGGATCAGGAACGGCCGCTCGTTGTACGGACGTCCGCACAGGTCGTTCAGGAAGCGCATCGGGCTGGGTGTGTGCGTCAGCGTGGCCAGTCCGGCCACGTGCAGAGCAGCGATCAAGAAGCCGGTGGCGATGCCCACGGACTCGCTCACATAGTAGTTCTTGATCTTGGTCCCGTCCGGCCGGAGCTCGTACGCCTCGGCGAAGATCACGATGAGGTAGGGAGCAGCCTCCAGAAACGGCTTGTTCTCGTCGGTCCCGAGCGGGGCCAGCGCTTCGAGCCACTCGTCCGGAGCCCGCCCCTGATAGAAGGCCCGCTCCTCCTCTTCGGCGGCTTCACGCACGCGGCGCTTGGCCTCGAGATCGCTCACGACCACGAAGTGCCACGGCTGTCGGTTGGCGCCGTTCGGCGCGGTGGCGGCCGCACGCAGGCACGACTCGATGATGTCACGCGGCACGGGCCGGTCCGAGTAATCGCGCACCGTGCGGCGGCGGGCCAGGTCCGCTGCGAAGGCCGCGGCGCGCTCGCGCATGTCGCCCTCCGGGTACGATCGGTACTCGGTGAGCGGTCGAAAGTCGCCGTGTCCCACGGGGCCTGTCCTCCGGTCGAAATAGATGCTGGGTCCGACCATTCGGGGCGCCGGAGGGACGCCCGTCAAGCGAGGTGTGGTCAGGTGGGGGGCGCCGATGGGACGCAGAGCCCGGTGCCCGACCGCGTACGGAGCAGCATCGCGTAGGTGGCGAGGTAGTCGGGCGCAGGCGTGGCGAGGAGGGCGGCCATCTCGGCGGGCGACACCGAAGCCGCGTCGGCGAGGACCCGGACGTTGACCAGCGCCCCGATCTCGAGGTCGGTGAGGGACAAGGCGTGCCACTCGCTCGGCGGGTGCGACCGAAAGGCAGCCAGCGGCCGGGCGAGTACCCCGTCTACGACCTGATCCCCCACCTCGACGTGAAACACGGCAATGCCGATTCCGAGCCGGGACGCGATCCGTTGCCACGAGGACCCCGACTTGCGGAGCGAGCCCACCACGTCGGGTGACGCCCCGGTGCGCGCCGCGAGGTGCAGGAGCACGGGCAGCTCCGACGGATGTGGCAGCCAGCTCGCGAGCACCTCTGCTTCCGCAGGGGCCACGTGGAAGACACGCGCCACCGACCGCAGATACAAGGACTGCTGGGTCGACCGCTCCGCTCCGGAGGAGTCAGCCCCTCGCCCTTGAGCAGCGAGGGGTCCGGTCAGGACGGTCGCCGTGCAGAGTGCCAGGAGTGTTGCGCGAAACCGATCCAGCATGCTGCGCTCCTACGGCCGACGGTGTCCTCAAAAGGGAGCAATGTGCATACCACTGCGGGAGCGTCTCGCTGGGTCGGAGCGCGGAATCTCCCACGCCCCGGGCCGATCCCCCCCGAGAAGTAAAGGCCT
>JAHEKN010000138.1 GCA_024638305.1 Gemmatimonadota bacterium
CGAAATCCCGAGGGAGAGCTCCTCCGCGATTTCCGAGTAGCTGTACTCGTCCATGTCATGCATGACGAGCGGAATCCGCAAAGTGTCACGCATTTCGTCGAGAACCATCCGGATGAGCTCGGAGTCGCGCTTGGCGTCAATCTCCTCCGGGTCCCAAGCGGGCTCCACGCGCTCGCTCTCCGTGGCCGCCTCGAACTCCTCCTCGACCATGAGCCGCATCCGGCGACGGCGGACGAAGCTGATGCAGTGGTTCACCTTGATGCGCTTGAGCCAGCCCTCGAAGGCAGCAGGTTCTCGGAGGTCGGCTAGCCGGAAGTAGGCCTTGACGAAGACCTCCTGGGAAAGGTCGTGGGCGTCCTCGCCCGAGCCGCTCAGATGTCTGCAGTCAGCGAGGACCCAGGGCGCGGAATGCTCCATCAACCGCCGGAACCCACGCGGGTCTCCGGCGCGCGCCTGCTGGACCCACGTGGCCACGTGGGACCGGGGGGAATCCACCGACAGCATGCCTGGTGTACGTTCTCCTGAAGTGCTCCGGGCGAAGACCCTGTCGTCCCGGAGTGCATGTGACTACATGTCCAGTCTCCGCGTCTCTCGGGTAACTGGAAAGACGATGGGCTCGCCGCCCAAACCGACGCGTGCGGACGGAAACGGACATCGCATCCCACGCCGACCGCGAACCGAAGAGGTATGAAATGTATCCCGATCCGAGGTTGGAAGTCGTTCAACGAGCGATTCGTTCCGTCGCGCTGGCGGTAGCGCTGCCCACCGCCCTGGCCGTTCTGCCGGCCCCGCGGCTGCACGCGGCGCCCGCTACCGTGCCGGCCGGAATCGCCTCTGCGGACACGATCGTCTTCCTGCTCGAGGCCCGTGATCGGGACGACGTGAACGAGGACCTGCGGCGCGCCGAGCAGATGGCCGTCGACGCCGGCCGCGACCGCGCCCGCTCCGAGTTCACCCGTGCGGAAGCACGGATCCAGGTGGACGTGATGGACCAGGAAATGAAGTTCGTCGACGAGGAGCGGCGACGCCTCGAGCAGGAGCGCAACCGGTCCACGGACGAAGCCGTGCGACGCGATATCGAGAACGAGCGCCGCTCGCTCGAGGACAAGAAGGAGTCCCTCGAGCGACGTAAGCGCTTCTTCGAGGCCGAGGCGGACCTGGCCAACGCGGTGCGCGAGCTCGCGGAATCACGCGAGCGTCTGGCTCGGGCCAACATGGAGCTCTACCGCAGGGAGCTGCAGCTCACGGTCACGACCGACGCCGGCCGACCGGAAGTCGAAAAGGAGCTCCTGGAAGCGCGCAAGACGGCTCTCGAACGGGCGGAAGACGCCACCAACCGGGAGAAGCGGGTCGTCGAGCGACAACTGACGGTGCTCGATCGCGCGAAGGACATCCGCGAGAACGGCTAGGATCCGCCGCCGGGTCCGCGTCAGCTGGGTGAGAGCGCCAGCACTCGGAGCGGACTTCCACTCCCCTCCACGATCTTGAGCGGCGCCGCGATCACGAGCGCGCCCGTGGGCGGCAGCTGATCGAGGTTGCAGAGGCTCGCCAGCCCGAACTTTCCGGCGCCATGCATGATCGTGTGGTTCGGGAACGGAGGGTCGAACCCACCGGCCTGTCCGGCATCCGTCCCGACCGTCTCCACCCCGACGCCGGTCACGTCGCGATCGTGTGCCAGCGCCTCCGAGGTGGCCTTGTCGAAACCCGGGGAGTGAGGGCCGTCGTCCCAGACGTTCAGGAAGGCGTCCGTACCCGTGCGTCGGCTCCAGTCGGTGCGAAGCAGCACCCAAGCGCCCGCCGGCACCCGGCCGTGTTCGGCCTCCCACGCTTCCAATCGTTCCACGGTGAGAAGGAAGTCCGGGTCGGCTGCCACCTCCTCGCTGACGTCGATCACGCAAGCGGGGCCCACAAAGCGGCCGGGAGGGATGGTATCGCAAGCATTTTCCGGCAGGTCTTTCCCCGTGACCCAGTGGATGGGGGCGTCGAAGTGGGTACCCGTGTGCTCACCCATCCGGATGGTGTTCCAGTACCAGGCGGGTCCGGCGTCGTCGTAGCGGGAAATCTGCTCGATGGTCACCCCGGGAGAGGACGCGAACATCGGCGGAAGGCCGATCACTGGAGTGTCCGGCCCGAGAGGCTGGGTCAGGTCCACCACTCGGAGCCCGCCCTCGGCCAGCTCGCGGATCAGGGTATTAAGCGTGGACGACATGGGCTCTCCTGTTCGGTGCTTCAGAGGGACGCGAGATGTCGCTGGAACTGGAAGCGGTTCTCGAGCAGGCCCAGGTCGGTGACGAACCCACTCGTCGCGGCCGGCGGCTCGTAGTGCGCCTCGGTCTTGGCCACGATTGAGCGAAGCTCATCCGCGTCCAGAGCCGCGTCGAACTCGGCTGTCAGCGTGGGAAGCTCGTGTACCCGGACCGAGTAGGGGATGCCGGCGGCAGCCGCGACACCGGCCAGGTCGCTCCCCGTCGAGGTTGCGGTCGGGAAGCCCCCCACGGACAGGAGGCTCTCGTTGTCGAACACGAGGTGGGTGAGGTTGGGCGGACGATAGCGCGCCATGGTGGTCAGCCCGCCCAGGTTCATCAGCAGCGACCCGTCGCCGTCGAGCACCACGACCGGGACGTCGGGACGAGAGAGCGCGATCCCGAGCCCCATGGAGGACGCCAGCCCCATGGCGTGCTGGAGGTAGAAGAAGCCCGGGCGGTGCCCGAGCGACTGTAGCTCCGCGGCCACCGCCCCCATGATGGTCACCACCACGCAGTCGGAGAGCCTGGGGTAGATCGCCTCCAACGCTTCGAGGCGGCGCATCAGGCGGCCTCCCACATCAGGTCGCGGCAGAGGAGGAGCGCCGTGGGGCGATCGGACGCGTGGGCGAGCGTTTGAGCCTCGCCGATCTTGTGCCTCGCGGTATCCGGATGGTCCAGGTGGTCGAAGGGAATGCGGAGCGCTTCGAGCACGTGCTCGGTGAGCATGCCGCCTTCCGTCTGCCAGGGGTCGGCTTCGCCCATGTGCCCGCGGTGGCTGATGAGCATGAGGAGTGGGATGCGAAAGAGCTGGGCTCCCGAGACGATTCCGTTGATCGAGGCCAGGAACCCGTGGTTCTGCATCAGCATGGCGCTCTTCACGCCGGCCAGGTGGGCGCCCATCGAGACCCCGACACCCTCTTCCTCTTTGGCTAGGCGCACCAGGATCATGTCCGGGTCGTCGTCGGCCATGCGGATCAGGTGGACGAGCCACGTCTCGGGCAGTGCCGAGATGAGTCCTACGCCGAGCTCTTTGAGCGCGTCGTAGACGACCTGCGAGTTCTTCACAGAGACGGGCATTGACGCTCCGCGTGTGCGGCTCCAGAGGGACGAATTAGGTAGCCACCCGGGGCCATGGTGTCCAGCGTGGCGCCCCGGCCGGATCCCGCGTCACCGGCTAGCCCCGCCGCCAGCCGCGCCAGCGCGCGTGCCTGGGGGCTCGACCCGCCACCACCACTGCTCGGGCAGGGGGCGCTGCCTTGGCCACACCTCGGTAAGGGTATCGGCTTCATAGAGCCTGCCGTTCTTCATCACGAAGTCGACGTCGATGCTGTTCCCGAGGTCGTCGAGTGGGTTCGAGCCCAGCACCTGGAGGTCGGCCAGCTTACCCGGCTCGATGGAGCCGATGTCTCCCGCGAGCCCGATGGCATCCGCACTCATGATCGTGGCCATCCTGAGCGCCTGGTGATTGCCGAGGCCTCCGGACGCCATCATCCAGAGCTCCCAGTGCGTACCCAGGCCCTGAACCTCGCCGTGCGAGCCCAGGCCCGCCTGCCCGCCCGCGTCCATCCACTTCTTGAGTTGGGCGGCGTGCAGGAAATGCGGGTACTGATCCTCGCGGAACCACTGCGTGCTCTTCCATTTGTCGAGCTCGTCGTGCGGCGTGAAGAACTTGAGCCGCTCGATCTCGTCCATCCTCGTACGGGTCAGGTAATATTGACGTCCCGAGGGTCCGCCGTACGCCACGATGAACGTGGGCGTGTAGACCATTCCGCTGAAGGCGCCCAGCTCGACGACGTCCCGATAGAAGGGGCTGATCGGAAGAGAATGCTCCAGCCCGGCATATCCGTCCTGCGCGAGCGTGAGGTTCATGGTGAAGTTGGAGCCGCCTTCCGTGGTGGGCGTGAGCCCGAGCTCGCGGGCAGCCATGATGACCCACTGCCTCACCTTCCGGTCTCCCGCCATGTATTGCTTGATGGTCTGCGTGTTGTAGTGGTCCGCATAGCGCCGCAGCACGTCCCTCGCGTCGCCGAGGCTCGTGATCTGATCGGCGGCGAAGACCCCCGGACCGGTCGAGTAGAGCCGTGGACCGATCAGCTCGCCGACTTCCATCAAGTCGCCGTACGTGAGCACGTCCTCGCTGGACGTCTGCGGGTCGCGCTGGGTGGTGACACCGTACGCGAGTTGCGCCAGGAACTGCGATACCTGGCTTCGGTGGACGCCCCAGGCGACCCAGGTGTGCGCGTGGATGTCGACCAGCCCCGGTAGGATCGTCCTGCCGGACATGTCGCGGACGTCGGCTCCCTCCGGGATGGTTACGCTTCCGGAGGGTCCGACCGCTGCGATGCGGTTGTCCCGGATCAGCACGTCGCCCCGTGGGATGACCTCCTCGCCGCGCATCGTGATCAGGCGGGCGCCCGTGAGCGCGATGACCCCCCGAGGGCGGTCCTTGGCCGCGACGATCTCCACATCCACCCGCGCGGCTTCGTAGACCGCTGCCCCGTCCCCCTGGTCGGCAGCGCTCGAATCCGCAGCGGCCTCCTCCGCTTCGATCGAATCCGGTGATGCCTCCGTCCCGGACCGGCCTTCGGCCCGAGCCGTGGCGACGGAGTCGGCCACCAGGGAGTCGCCCCGCGCCACGTCGTACCGGAAGAAGCTCCGCCCGATCGAGTAGAACGCGGTGGCGCCGTCGTGGCTCCACCCCACGAAATCTCCGCCCACCCGGGTCAGACGGCGCGTCGGCATGGACGAGGATGCCGAGACCGATACGGTGGGGGGCTCACCACCGACCAGCGGCACCGTGATCAGGTAGACGTTCCGGTTGGCCCGCACGATGGCCCGCTGGCCGTCCGGTGAGAGGACGACCTCGTCGGGTGCCGGCGGGGTCCCCGGACCCGGTCGGGAAGGGGCGGTCACCTTCACCACGGTGCGGACGTCGGTTCCGTCGTACCGCATCGAGAGCAGACCTTCACTGCCGGCCCAGACGTAGATCCGGTTCGGGTCGGGGCCGGCGTGCGGCGCGTTGCGACCCTGCTGCGTGGTTCCGCTCCCCACCCAGGTGATGCGCGTGGGCTCACCGCCCCCGGCGGGGAGCCAGACGTACTCCAGCTCGGCGGTCGGGCTGTGCTGGCCGAAGTCCTCCAGGGTGCGCATGCGGTGGAGCCTGGACCCGCGTACGCCGATGATGCGGGAGCCGTCCCGGTCGTAGGCGATTCGGTCGAAGAACGCGGACGTGGGTGTGAGTTTCTGGGGGCCCGCGGATCCGTCAGAACGTACGCGCCAGATGTCCCCACCCGTGGAGTCGTTCCAGGTGACATAGGCGATGTGGCGACCGTCCGGGGACCAGACGGGTCCGTGCTCCACGTCCGTGGATGCCGTGAGCCGGCGCGCGTCGGAGATCGTGGCCGTCTCCAGGTCGGCGCCCTCGGGGCCCTCGGTGCCCTCGGTGCCCTCCGGAACCGTCCCCACCCAGAGGCGATCGAGGGCGGAGAAGACCAGGCGGCGCCCGTCCGGCGAGGGACGCGCACCGCGGATCTGGGCGACCGTCAGGGTGGAATCGTCGATGGGGTAGTCGAACTTCACCAGGGGCCCCAGTTCCTGGCGGACACGGGCCGTAAAGGGAATCTCGGTGGCCTCACCGGAGGGCACCGCCACCCTCATGATCTTCCCACCGTAGCTCGTGATGATTGCCGCCCCATCCGGCGTCCAGGCGGATCCGGGATAGACGTCCCGGTCGCGCGTGCCACCCCCCTGGGAGTCGTCGCGCTGCACGTCCATCACCAGCCACGACTCCGCCCCGGTCTCGAGGTCGCGCAGCTTGAGGGCCTCCCGGGCGTCGTGGCGGGTGGCGTAGACCAGCCAGCGGCCGTCGGGGCTTGGCAGCGGTCGGAACGCGCCCTCGTGCTCGTGCGAGCGCACCAGCACCCGCCCCGTCTCTCGGTCCAGCACTCCGATCTGGTAAGGCCCGATCTGACGCGCCGAGCTCCGAGGGATGTGGTCGCGGCCGAAGTCCTCTTCCCAGGGCTCGATCCACCGATCCGTCGGGGCCTCGAAGCCCCCGCCCAGGTTGCCCCGCAGGTTGAGCCACAGATGACGCGCGTCCGCTCCGAATGCGGCGCCGAAGTGGGCGGCCTGCGCCGGTTCGCCCTCCTCCCTGTGCCCCGTGACCTGCGCGCCCGAGCCGCCGGCCTCGTGGTAAAGCCAGATCTGGGTGCCCTTGGTCGCCATGACGTAGCGGCCGTCCGGGGTCCAGACCGGGGACACGTAGTTCTCCCGCTCGCCGTCCGTGAGCTGCCGCGGGTCGGATCCGTCGGCGTTCGCGATCCAGATGTTCTCCGAGCCGTCGCGGTCGCTCACGAACACCAGCCTGCTTCCGTCCGGGGAGTAGCGGGGCTGCATGTCGTAGCCCTGGCCTTCCGTGATGCGCGTCGCCGTGCCGCCCACTGCCGGGAGCGAGTAGAGATCGCCCAGAAGCTCGAAGACGATGGTCTGCCCGTCCGGAGACAGGTCCAGCGAGATCCAGGTCCCCTCGTCGGTCGTGAACTCGAGCGTCCTGGTCGTGATCAGTGGAAGGGTGTTTGCCCGCCGCGCGGCCGCCACCGCGCTGTCGTTCTGTTCCACGGTCTGGGCGAACGCCGGAGCGGCGACGAGGGCGTGGACCAATGGCGCTGGGCAGAGCAACCAGGCCAGGGCCGCGAGGATGCGTTGCCGGACG
Source organism: Gemmatimonadota bacterium (assembly GCA_024638305.1). Lineage (GTDB taxonomy): Bacteria > Gemmatimonadota > Gemmatimonadetes > Longimicrobiales > Gaopeijiaceae > JAHEKN01. The sequence continues at coordinate 6,958 of JAHEKN010000138.1, forward strand.
GGCCGCGGGGGCGCGTTTCGGCGTAGGAGCGGGCGTTCATTCATGGGTCGACTCGGCCGTTTCGGGATCGTTGCACCCGATGATACGACGGGCGTCGGCGGCGGGCACCAGGCGGTCGAGCCCCGCCCCGAGACCTCCCCCGAGGCCTCCCTTTGATCCGCCCTCCGGCCGGGGTAGGTTGAGAGTCCGCGCTCCTTCTCGAGGCTCCGACCCCCGCCCGTCCATGGAAACCAGACGTCCCACCACTCCGGCTGCCGAGGAGATTCTTGGCGGCTACTTCCCCGTTCTGGACCATGGCTTCGTGGCCCTCGTCGACTATATGGGCAACGACGACTCCGTGGAGCGCGCGGCACGGGTGAGCTACGGGTACGGGACCCGCAAGCGCAGTCAGACCCGCGGTCTGGTCCGCTACCTACGCCGCCACCGGCACACGACCCCCTCCGAGATGGTCGAGTTCAAGTTCCACTGCTGTATGCCGATGTTCGTGGCGCGGCAGTGGATTCGGCACCGGACGGCGTCGGTGAACGAGTACAGTGGCCGCTATTCCCTGATGCCGCTGTTGTTCTACAAGCCGGAGCTCGAGCACTTCGCGCTCCAGAGCGCGGCCAACAATCAGGGCCGGGAGGATGCACCGGCTCCGAGCGCGCTCTACGAGGACGCGATCTCTCGCTGGGAGGGCATCCGTCGGGCGGCCGCCGACGGCTACACCTGGATGATCTCGGAGGACGTAGCCCGTGAGATCGCGCGGATCGACCTGCCGCTTTCCACCTATACGCAGTGGTACTGGAAGATCGACCTGCACAATCTCCTGCACTTCCTGTCGCTACGGGCCGATCCCCACGCGCAGCTCGAGATCCGGGCGTACGCCGACGTGATGGCCGGCATGGTCAAGCGCGTCGCCCCGCTCAGCTACGAAGCGTGGGTGGACTACGATTTGACTGGTCAGCCCTTCAGCCGCGTCGAGTTATCCGCGCTCGCGGAGCTGGTCGAGGCGAGTGAGACCGCCCTCGCGGTTCGGCCGGGAGCATCCCTGTCGGACGACGCGCTTGCCGGGATGGGGCTCTCCAAGCGGGAGATCCGGGAGATGAAGGCCAAGCTCCGGGCGCCCGGGCATCCCGACTTCGAGCTCGACCTGGCGACGATGCGCACCGCGGAAGACGTGGGCCGCGAGATGTCGGAGGCCGTGCCAGGCGCTTTCGACTGAGCGACGTCAGCGCTGGCGTGTGTACACGAACCGCGTCGGCTGCCAGACCTCGCCGCTGAACACGGCCTGGCGCGTGAGAACGAGCCGCCTGTTCGAGAGTGCCTGGAAGTTGTCGCGCAGCAGGCCGCCGGCCTCGACTTCCCGCTCCAGCGTCGGGCTCCCGCCCTCCTCCCAGACGATCCTGAGGCTCGCGTCGACCAGCGTCCCCGATACGGTCAGGCGCCCCCCCGACATGGGAACGGCCCAGGTTTCACCGTCGCCGTAGCGGACCCGGAAGGTCTGGTCGTCGAGCGAGAGCTCGAGGCGATCCGGCCGGTCGCCGGTCATCATCATCACCTGCCGCATCGCCGTACGGTCCTGGCGTCCGGCTACGTTGGCGCGGTCCGTCCCCATGCGCCGGCCGACCGGATAGAAATCCTGGACCTGCTCGGCGTCCGGTAGAGGCCTCAGGTCCATGACGGAGCTCATGGGCTCGAGCGCCATGGACACGGGCTCGCTGTACTCTTCGTCGATCACCCAGGTCCCGGTGGTGCGCAAAAAGATGGCCTGTGTAGCTGGACTGCTCACATCGGGGCCGCTGGCGCCGGCGCAGCCCGCGGCCGTGAGGATCGTGGTCAAGGTGAGTCCCCGCGCGATGCGGGGCCCGGGTGTCGAAACACGGTCGATCATCCGTCACCTCCATCCATGCGTTGGATGCGGAACGAGGGAGCTTTGTAGTCGCTGGGGATCGCGGTCGGCGGCACCTGCAGCGTGTTGCCGTCACGGATTCCGCGAAAGTGCGGCGACAGGATCTCGATTCCGACTTCGTTGCACGCGTCCTGAATGTTCTGATGCAGGGCAGAGTAGATGCGCTCGGCCCGATTGGGCTCGCGTGTATAAGCGTTGAGCTCGTAAGCGACGTAGAAATCGTCGAGGCTCTTTTGGAGGACGAAGGGCTTCGGCTCCTCCATCACGCCGTCCGTCTTCGCCGCCGCTCCCTCCAGGGCCGCGTGCACGTCCGTCCAGGGAACGTCGTAGCCGAGCGTGATGGTGGTGTGAAGGACCACCCCCTCCTCGAGGGCCGCCCGGCTGTAGTTGATCAGGTGGTTCCCCAGCACCATCGAGTTGGGGATGGTCACGTTGACGTTCTTGGGCGTCCTGATGCGCGTGACCAGGAGCCCCTTCTCGATGATGTCGCCGACCGTGTCCGCGATCTGCACCCGGTCGCCGATCTGAAACGCACGCATGTAGATGAGCACCACTCCGCCCACGATGTTCGAGATGGCCGACGCCGACCCGAACGTGACCAGCAGGCCCAGGAAGGCCGCCACGCCCTGGAAGCCGGCCGAGTCGCTCATCGGCAGGTGGGGCCAGATGAGGATGATGGCCAGGACCAGGGCCAGGAAGCGCACCATCTGGTAGGTGGGCTCCGCCCAATCCGTGTAGAAACCGGCGATCCGAATGCGCTTCGTGCGGATCCCGTCGAACAGCAGGTGGACGACCTTGAGGGCGTAATACATGACGCCCAGGATCACCAGGATCGTGAAGAGGTCCTCGACGACGTAGGTGCTGACCGCCGTCCATGTCTCGCGGAGTGGGTCCAGAACCAACTGAACCAGGCTTTCGGCCAGGCCCGCGGTCAGCGGGAAGAAGCTCAGAACGAGCGGAATGAAGAAGTACAGCACCCCGACCGTGACCACGACGCGCACGATGCGCGCGAGAAAATAGATCGTCTGCCGAAGTCGGGCCGCCGAGATCAGCTCCAGGCGCTGGATGCGGATCGTGGGAATCCAGCGGGACTGCTCCGCCTCGAGCCCCGCGTAGAGGCGCCGGAAGATCCACCCGAGCCCGGTGAGGAACAGGACGAGGAAGGCGGTGGCCAGGATCGTCTTGAGCAGACCGGTGGCAAGATCTCCGAGCCCGGCCGGCTCGGCCCGCCCGCTGGCCGCACGCAGGGAATCGGCGAGCATGGCGGCGAATGCGGCCCGCACCTGCCCGACCGCAGCCGCGTCGTCGTCCGTGACCGTGGCCACCACGATCCCATCGAGCAACACGTCCGTTGAGAGCGGCCCCACGTCGAGCCTGGACGTGATGGTGTCCGTGGCGTCGATCTCGATCCGCACGGCGGCCCGCGCCGCCACCGTGTCCAGTCGCTCCGAAACCGCGAGCGCCCGGTCCGAGGAAGCGTAGGGCCCGAGCGGCACACGGATGCGATACAGCGTATCGCCCCGGAAGAGCACCGGTGCCCCGCCGGTGTCGGGGACCGCGACCCCCGTGGAATCGATGGCAGCGGTGTCCACCACCT
>JAHEKN010000139.1 GCA_024638305.1 Gemmatimonadota bacterium
CCCGGCCGTGGTGGACGAGTCCAACCCTGGCGTCCTGTGGGGTGCCGGCAACCACTCGGTGCTGGCGCGGCTCGTCGAGGGGGCGACCCCGGAGGCGGTTCGTCAGGAGGTCCTGAGGGTTCAGGATCTCGTGCGTGAGGCCAATCCGCTCTGGACCCCGAACCCCGGCCACTGGAACGAGGCCCGTGTGACACCGCTGGCGGAGGCGCGTGGCCAATCGGTCCGCACGCCTCTACTGATCCTCATGGGGGCCGTGCTCGTGGTGCTGCTGGTCGTGTGCGCCAACGTGGCCAGCCTCTTCCTGTCGCGGGGGCTCGAGCGAGCGCGCGACCAGGCCGTGCGGGCCGCGCTCGGCGCCGATTCCGGACGATTGGCGGTGGCGCAGATGGTGGAGGTCGTGGTCGTGGCCGGGGCGGGACTCGTGGCCGGCTTGGCGCTGGGCCACGGCGGCCTGGCGGCGCTCCGTCCGCATCTCCCGACAGATCTCCCGGGCGCGCAGCTCGCGGGCCTGGACGGGCGGATCGTCCTCATGACTGCTCTGGTGGCCCTGCTGACCGCGGTCACCGCCGGCGTGGTGCCCTCGATCCGGGCGGCCCGCCGCGACCCGGCTGTCTTCCTCCGCGAATCGGGCCGCGGAGGTGGCCTTTCCCCGTCGCGACGCCGGGCCACCCGCGTACTCGTTGGCGCCCAGATCGCTGCCGCCATCGTGCTGGTCACGTCGGCGGGGCTCCTGACTCGGACGCTGACGGCGCTCAATCGCGTCGATCCGGGCTTCGAGACCGAGGGGCGCGTAACGGCCAGGGTGCACTTGCCCCCGGGGCTCCCCCCCAACCGTGAGGCGCGTGCCGTCTACTTCGAGGAGTTGGCCGCGCGACTGGAGGCTGCGCCCGAGCTCGGCCGCGTCGCGCTGGCGAGCACCATGCCGTTCGGTGGAGAAGACGAGTACGTGGCTACCGTGATCGACGGCGTCACGACCGATCCCAACGACCTACCGGTCTTCCCCCACCACCGGGTCTCGCCGGCCTTCTTCGACGTGGCGGGGATCCCGCTCCTGGAGGGCCGGCACTTCGACTTGGGCGACCGATCCGTGTCCCCTCTGGTCGCCATCGTCGACCGGACGTTCGTGGACCGCTATCTCGGTGGGCGCGAGGCGGTGGGCCAGATCGTGCGCTACCCCTGGCGCGGCGCGCCCCCCATTCAGGTGGTAGGGGTCGTCGGAACCGTTTATCACGGCGACCTGTCGGGTCCCGCCGAGCCGACCATTTGGGTCCCCCTTGCTCAGATGGGGATGGGGGCGCTCGGGCACGCAACGGTGCTCGCCACCGCGACCGGTGAGGTCGATGCCGGCTTGGCGGCCATCACCGACAGGTCTCGCGACCTGGACGAGCGCATCGCGGTGAGCGATCTGGCGAGCTACGGCTCGCTGCTCGGCGCCTCCCTGGCCGGAACCCGCCTGCTCACCATGCTGCTCACCATCTTCGCCGGCGTGACCCTGGCCCTGGGCTGCGTGGGGGTGTACGGCGTGGCCGCGTTCTCCGTCCGCGGGCGGGTCCGCGAGATCGGTGTGCGGATGGCGATGGGAGCGCCGACCGGCGGCATTCGTTTGGGTGTGCTGCGTGACGGCGCCCTCTTGGTGCTGCCGGGGGCGGTCATCGGGCTCCTGCTGGCCGTGCCGGCGGTGCGCGCCTTGGAGGGCGTACTTTTCGGCGTCGTGCCCATGGACCCGGTCACCTTCGGCCTCGCGCCCACTCTGCTCGCGCTGGCCGCTCTGGTCGCGGTATACGTCCCGGCTCGGCGCGCCACCCTGGTGGACCCGGCCACGGTGCTGCGGGAGGACTGAGAGCTCGGGGGCGCCCTCCGTCAGACCATGTCGTAGCCGCGGTCGATCGTGTAGTGCGCCGCGGTCGCGCCGGTCACCTCGCCGGCTGCTCCGAACGTCACGTCGATCCTGCCGAGCCGGATGCCCGCGAACCCGACCTGATTGACCACCGTCAAGCCGGTCTCTCCCGCGCGATACACGTCGGGTGCATCCATGAAGGTGTGGGTGTGACCGCCCAGGATCAGATCGACCTCGGGGACCAGGTTGGCCAGGTCGGTGTCGCTCGGGCGGTCGGACCCGTACCGGTACCCGAGGTGCGACAGGCAGACCACCAGCTGACAGCCCTGGTTCCGGAGCTCCTCCGAGATCCTCCGGGCAGCGCCTACGGGATCCGTGTAGGAGACCCCCTGATGCAGGTCGGCGAGCACCAGGGCGTAGAAGTCGATTCCCAGCCCGAAGATCCCGACCTTCACCCCCTCGAACTCCCGGATCGTGTAGGGCCGGACGCGCTCGGCCAACCCCCTGTGCGAGATCTCGTAGTTGGCCGACACCAGGTCGAAGGTGGCGTGTGGGAGCATGTCGACCAGCCCGTCGGTGCCATTGTCGAAATCGTGATTGCCGATCGTGGCGACGTCGTAGCCCATCTCCGACATCACCTTCATCTCGATCTCGCCGCCGAACAGGTTGAAGTAGGGCGTGCCCTGGAAGATGTCTCCCGAATCGAGCAACAGGACGTGCTCGTGCTCGCGGCGGACGCGGTCGACGAGCGTTGCGCGTCTGGCCGCGCCCCCCAGTCCGGCATTGCGTCCATCCCCGGGAGGGAAAGGATCGATACGCGAGTGCGTGTCGTTGGTGTGGAGGATCACCAGCCGCAGGTCCGCGATCCGGAGACCACGTGCCAGCCCGGGAACGGGCAGGGCCGCGGCACCCGCCGCGCCCGCGACGGCGGTGCCCGCCGTGCGCACGAACGTCCGGCGCCTCACGGCGACCCGACCCGAATGCGGCCGTCGAGATAGGGTTCGATCACGTCTCGCTCCCTTACGTACTCCAGGATCGCATCCCGGATGAGGTAGGTGAAGTCCTCGCGGCCGACCGGCGTCCACACTTGTGGCCAGTTGCCCGCACCGTTGGCAAGGTAGTCGGCCAGCGCCAGCCGGTACGTGCGATCCGGATCGAGAAGCTCGCCCCCGATGCGGATGTCGAAAGCCCGGGTCGGCTCGGAAGAGATCCCGAAGCGGATGCCAGCCACGGGCTCTCCCCGGGTGCGGGCGATCTGATAGGCAAGCGTATCGACCTGGTGGCCGGTCAGGTCGATGATCGTCACCGTGTTCTCGAACGGCATGAGCTCGAAGATCTCGCTCAGGTCGACCGGACCCTCGTCGATGTCGGCGCGTAGGCCTCCGTCATTCAACATCGCCATGTCGACGGGGCGACGGGAAAGACGCCGCGCGGATGCCAGGAGGGCGTCTGCCACCAGATTGTCCAGCGTGGCCTCGGGGTCACCTCGCGAGAACACACCTCCCGACTGTCCCACGACCTCGACTGCCCACGCTTCGTACTCGGCTCGGTAGGGCCGAATGATCGCGTCCACGCTCGGGTCGGGGTCGAGCGACCGATCGATGACCGCGTGACCGACCTCGGGGTCGCCCAGCCGGACGAGGGCGGACGCGGCTCCACTGGCGTTCGGCCCGGACGTGGGTCCGCAGGCGGCCAACATGAACACGGCCAGTGACGCGAGCCGGGTCCAGTCCGGTCGGGCCCCCGTGCGCCCGGCCTCTGGGCGGGTCACGCCCACCCCACTCGTGTGCACGTCCCTCGGACGAGGCCCGCCACCCAGGATCATGCGCCGGTCCCTTCGGCGGCTCCCTCTCCGGCTGGCGCGTTCGGGACGATCTGCACCGGGAAAGGTGCGGTCTCGGCGCCCGTGTACAGCGTGCGGTGCGGGAAGGGGATCTCGATTCCCTCTTCGTCGAAGCGGGTCTTCACCTCTTCCTGGATCCCGTTCTTGACCTCGAGAAAGTTGGACTGTGTGGTCCAGACGCCGAATAGGAAGTTGATGGACGAGTCGCCGAAACCCTCGAGCACGACCACGGGATTCGGCTCCATCAGAGCACGCGGGTTCTTTTCCGCGATGTCCAACAGAACCTTGCGGACCCGCTCCGGATCCTCCTTGTACGCCACACCCACGCGCACGTCCAGGCGGCGGATCGGGAAGCGGGTGATGTTCACGACCTGGCTCTTGACCAGCGTCTCGTTGGGAATCCGCACCATGCGGTTGTCGAACGTCCTGAGCTTCACGGAAATCGTATCGATGGACAGCACCCGGCCCGTCACGTCGCCCACCTGGATGAGGTCGTCCAGCACGAACGGCCGCTCGGCGATCATGAAGATTCCACTGATCACGTTGGAGACGCTCGTCTGGGAAGCGAACCCGATGGCGATCCCCAGGACCCCGGCCGCTCCGAGCAGCGGCGCCAGGCTGAAGCCCAGCTCACGCATGATCGAGATCGCGACGATCGCCAGGCCCGAGTAGAACACGAACTTGCCTGCCACCAGACCGGACTGCGGGTTCATGTGCTTCGAGGCCCACTTGCGCGCGCCCACGGCGGCGAAGCGCGTGAGCGGGATCCCGACCAGCAGGGTCACGAGCGCACGAATGCCGGCGGCCGTGCCGACCGCTCCCACCGTGTCCATCAACGAGCCGGGTGCCCCGGTGTCGGCCGCTTCCTGGAGCAGCGCGAGAACTGTCATGCCGGTCTCAGACTCCCATGCTGGTGAGGGTGATGAGCTTGTCGAACGTGAGCGCGCGCAGGCCCCGGGGCGACGTGGAGCGCGGCGACGCGATGGCGCGCCCGTCAGGGCATTCCGCTGGCGGCCGGGCCGGGAAATCGATCTCGCTTCCCTCTTCGCTGCCCTCGTAGCGGACGCGCACCTCGTCCGTCCAGATCCGGTCGTCGGACGCGAACAGCGTGAGATGCGTGACCCGCACCGCGAAGTGGCGAATCGGCAGCGCCTCCTTGGACTCGTTCGTCAACCGGAACGGGCACATGGCAAGGTGGGGCAGGAAGAGATCGGGCGTGATCTCGGCACGAGCGGCAGTGGAGATCCAGTAGGCCAGCTCGCCTTCGGTGAACGTCCCCCACCAGGTGTCCGAGAGCACCAGGGTCGGCACGTCGGCGATCACCACGTCGGGCTCATCGGCCTCTCGCACCACGACCTGCACATTGAGCGGAATGCGCACGAAGACGCGGGCGCTGGCCCGTGGTGGCAGGTTGTAGGGATTCTCGTGAGACACGACTGCGAGACGGTCGGGGACCGCCGGCCTCACGTGGATTCCGGCCTCCGGGGGCAACGCCCACCGGGTCCATTTCGGTTCCGCTGCCGCATCGTGGCCGGCGTGGAGCCAGAGCTCGCCCACCGTGCGCTTCAAGTGGAGAACGAGTGTGCCGAGCTCGACGGTGCGCGACTCGCCGGGCTCGAGGGCGATCTCGCCCCAGACGTCGGTTGCGTTCATGACAGGCTGAACCCCGAACTCCGATCGAGGTTGCGTGGGGAGACGGGGCCACGGTGGCCCGCCCTCGGGCACGCGGTCTTCTCCTCCGGCTGGCACCGCGCTGTCCACCCGGCCATCTTGGCCGCCTTCGAGACCGAACTCGATGGAGGGCGCATGGAGCGGGACGAACTGGCCGGGGTGGGCCTCTCCGCCGGCTGGGGCAGCCAGGAGCACGGCTACTAGCCCCGTGGCGAGAGCGGCGAACTGGCGTGAGCAGGCTGCGCTGGAGCTCGTGGTCGGAGCCGTGCGGAGGCTTGCTCCCGCGGGCGCCCGCGCGCTGATCTACGAGGAACGGTCGGACCGCCTCGACGCTGCGCTCGCCGGGGCGGGCGCGAACGTCTCGCGCTGGAATCGCAGAGCGCTGGCCGGGCGCCCGGCAAGCGCCCGGCCCCCGTCGGGCCCGTTCGATCTGCTCTTCCTCAGGCTGCCGCGCTCGAAGGCGGAGCTCGAGATGTCCGCCCACATGATGGCCGGTGTGGGGGCGCCGGATGCCCGCCTGCTCCTTTACGGAGCCAAGGACGAGGGGATCGGATCCGCGCCCGGACGGGTGGACGATCTCTTTCCGACCGGAAGCGCGCTCGCGGTGGGTGGACACTGCCGCGTTTGGTCGCTTGCTCGAGCCGGAGGAACGGCCGCGGTGCGCCCTCATCTGGACGATTGGCTCCTGACCTTCGATCCCGAGATCGCCGGGATCGGCGACAGTTGGGCGAGCTACCCGGGCGTGTTCGCGCACGGTGAAGTCGACGCCGGCACCCGTATGCTCGCCGAGGCACTGACGCGGGCGCCCGCGGTCGAGCGTGTCCTCGACTTCGGCTGCGGGACCGGGCTGCTCGGGGCGTTACAGCGGTCGGACGTCCCGGAAGCCTGCCTGGATCTGCTCGACGTGGACGCCGTCGCGCTGGCTGCCGCACAGCGGAACGTACCGGGGGCCGGTACGCTGCTCGCGGACGGCGCGGACGACCTCGTAGGCCCCTACGACCGCATTGTCACCAATCCCTCGATCCACGACGGCAAGGCGGAGACGACCGCCGTGGTCGAGGACCTGCTCCGTGCGGCTCCGCGGCTAATGACCAAGAAGGGCTCGCTCTGGATGGTGCTACAGAAGCGCTTCGCTCCCGAGCCACTCCTGGCCGCTGTCTTCCGACAGGTGCAGGTTCGAGCCGAGGACCGGCTGTTTCGGGTCTGGGAGGGGCGGCGCCCCATCAGAACCCACGGAGAGCCCAATGATCGGGCATGACGGGGAGGCGATGGACCGGCGGCGGTTCCTCCGTGCGACCGGCGGCGTGCTGGCGGCGTCCGCCCTTCCGCTCCCCGGGTTGGCGGAATCAGGCTCAGCGCCGCCGGACCACCGGAGTGCCCAACGTGACGTACGTGCCCAGCGATGGGAGGGGTACGACCGCGCCATCGTCATCGACGCGCTGGGCGGCCTCGAGGAGGCTCCGGGCCGCGCGGGCGAGCTGAGCCCCGAGGTCCTCGCGGAGCTGCGCGCCTCCGGCGTGACCGCCGTCAACGTGACCATCGGACCGGTGGGCGAGGGACCGGAGCCCTTCGAGCGGACCGTCCGCGACCTCGGCCGCTGGAGCGACCGCCTCGCGAGTCATCCCGAGCACCTGGTGCACGTGCGGACCGCCCAGGCGATCGCGGCGGCCAAGTCCGACGGACGCCTCGGCGTGATCTTCGGATTCCAGGACGCCGCCATGCTGGAGAGCCGACTCGACCGGCTCGATCTGTTCCACGACCTGGGCGTCCGGGTGATTCAGCTCACCTACAATCGACGGAACGCGCTGGGCGACGGCTCCCTGGAGCCCGAGAACCGGGGGCTCACGACTTTCGGCCGCGAGGCGGTGGCGCGCATGAACGATCTCGCCGTCCTCGTCGACTTGAGCCACTGCGGTCAGCGGACGACCGCGGATGCCATTCGGGCGTCGCGTGCGCCCGTTGCCGTCACGCATTCCGGCTGCGCGGCCCTGTCCGCGCTTCCTCGCAACAAGACCGACGCGGACCTGCGGCTGCTCGCGGACCGAGGCGGCGTGGTCGGCATCTACTTCATGCCTTTTCTCCTCGAGCGCGGGCAGCCCCTCGCGGACGACGTCGTCCGGCATGTGGAACACGCCCTCCAGGTCTGCGGCGAGGACCACGTCGGCGTGGGTACCGACGGCGCCATCGCCCCCGTCCAGCTCGATGACGCCTACCGCGCGCGCATCCGGGCCGAGATCGCGGAGCGGCGAGCGGCTGGCATCTCCGCGCCGGGCGAGACCGACGACATCGTCCCCCTCATCCCCGATCTGAACCACGCCCGCCGGATGGAGCGCTTGGCCGACCTGCTCGCGGCCCGCGGGCACCGTGACGGGCGCATCGAGAAGATCCTGGGCGGAAACTTCCTGCGCCTCATGCGGGAGGTCTGGCGGGGATAGGGCGGCCGGATCCCCCGGTCGGACCGGGCCCGGGGGGCCTGAGGTTCGGTACGTCCCGCCGGGGTCAGCTTCCCGGCGGCCGACGCTCCGGCAAGACCGGCTTCTGATCCGCCGGGACGGGGCTCACATAGGGTTGGCCCGCCATCGACGCCACGAAGTCGGCGCGAGCCGCGGTGAGCAGGTCCGAGTCGAGGAGCAGATCCATCCCCGAGAGCGCCATGACCTGGGTCGCTACGCGTGCCGCTTCGAGACCCGCGCCCGTGCCGTGCGACGCGCTCGTCGCCCACGAATGCCAAGGCACCCCTGCCGGCGCCGACGCTACCGTGAAGCCGACCGTCGGGGTGATGCGGCTCACCTCGGCCACGTCGGTGGAGCCCCCGCCCATGGGGAGCGGCTCGTCCGCGAGCGGCTTCAAGTCCGTGCTGTAGCCCGTTTCCGCAAGGTCGAGGAAGGCCTGCATCTCACGCCCGAATCGCTGCTGATCTTCGGTGAAGCGTGGCGGGCCCACCCGCTCCAGGTTGGCCTGCATCGCCTCCTGTAGCGGTCGGTTGAAGAGCATGGCATGCACGCCCGTCAGGAGCTTCACGCTGTGCTCGGTCTGGGTGGCGATGGCGGCCCCGCGGGCCGCGTCGAGCACGCGACCGTAGTAGAGGTCAACGAGCTCGCGGTTCTCGTCGCGCACGTAGTACCAGACCTTGGCGTATTCCGGGACCACGTTCGGCGCCTGACCCCCCGACGGGATGACGTAGTGGATGCGCGTGGTCGGCCGGATGTGCTCGCGCAAAAGGTTCACCGCGTCGTTCATGAGCTCCACGCCGTCGAGCGCGCTCCGCCCGTTCCAGGGATCGAACGCGCCGTGCGCCGCCTGGCCGCGGAACTCGACCTCGAAGTTGTTCATGGCTTGCGTGTGCTGGTTGGCCGTTTTGGTCTCGAGGTCGGGGTGCCACTCGAGGGCCGCGTCGAGGTCGTCGAAGACGCCCGCTTTGGCCATGTAGACCTTGCCGACCACGGTCTCCTCCGCTGGCGTGCCGTAGAGGCGGAGGGTCCCGGTGACGCTGTGCTGTTCCATGGCGCGCTTGATGGCGAGAGCGCCGCCCACGGACGCGGCCCCGAACAGGTTGTGGCCGCAGCCGTGGCCGTGCGGCCATCCGTCGTGACGGGCCTGACGCGTGGGCGAGGGCGCGTTGCCGATCCCCGGGAGCGCGTCGAACTCGGCGAGGATGCCGATGATCGGCCGGCCCGATCCGTACTCGGCCACGAACGCGGTCGGCATGTCGGCGACACCCCGCTCCAGCTTGAAGCCCTCGGATTCGAGCAGATCCGAGAGGTAGGCGGCGGAGCGCTCTTCGAGGAGCGCGATCTCGGAGTACTCCCAGAGCGTGTTCGACATCTCGTCGATCAAGGCTTCGAGCGACTTCGCGTGATCCCAGGCCGCTTGCTTGGCCACCGGAACGGTCTGCGCAGCGACCGCGCCTGCGTCTGCCGCCAAGGAGAGCGCACAACCGAGCAGGAGCGGGACAGCGAAGGACGAGAGGGATGGTCGGGTCCGGAGCGAGAGACGATGCATCGGGAGGCCTCGGGCGGGAAGACGAGAACGGTTCGGGCGATTCTAGGGCTCCCTCGCTGTCGCCCGCCATCCCGGCCGGCCCCAGAGGAATCGTCCCCCACGGAGCTCCGGCGGCACGGTGGGAGAGTCGCCCCGATCTCGCTTGTACCGTCGCCCGCGCATCGGCATCTTCCGGCGGATCACACCCGATAGTTGCTATCCAGGACATGAGATGATCGAGCGGGAAAAGAGAGTTGGACGTGGCGTCGCAGTGCTGGCCCTGTTGGTGGCGGGATGCTCCGCCGGAGCGGCCGACGACAGCGGAGGGAGAAACGTGGCGCTACAGAGCACCGGCGACGAGCACCTGGACGCCGCCAGGCGAGTGCTGGCCGCAACGCCACTGATCGACGGCCACAACGATCTGCCCTGGGCGATCCGCGAGTACGAGGCGGCGCCGAAGGACGTGGCGGCTTACGACCTGCGCCGTCCGACACCGGGCCACACCGACCTGGAGCGCCTGGAGGTGGGAATGCTCGGGGCCCAGTTCTGGTCGGTGTACGTGCCGTACGGGGCGGTGGAGTACGGCGCGGCCATGACGCAGCTCGAGCAGATCGACATCGCGAAGCAGGTGTTCGCCATGTACCCCGACGTGTTCGAGCCGGCGTTCACCGCCGCCGACGTGGAACGGGCCTTCGCGGCCGGCAAGATCGGGTCGCTGCTCGGCATGGAGGGCGGACACGCCATCGAGAACTCGCTCGGAGCGCTCCGTGCGTTCTACGACCTGGGCGCCCGCTACATGACCGTCACGCACGGCACGACCATCGACTGGGCCGACTCGGGCACGGGTGAGCCCCTTCACGACGGGCTCACCGAGTTCGGGCGCGAGGTCGTGCGCGAGATGAACTGGCTCGGCATGCTGGTCGATCTCTCTCACACGTCGCCGGCGACCATGCACGACGCGCTCGACGTGACGGAGGCGCCGGTGATCTTCTCGCACTCCTCCGCGCGCGCCGTGACCGACCATCCCCGCAACGTTCCCGACGACGTGCTCCGCCGCCTGCCGGATAACGGCGGGGTCGTGATGGTCACGTTCGTCACGAGCTTCGTGAAC
>JAHEKN010000282.1 GCA_024638305.1 Gemmatimonadota bacterium
GGGAACGCTCTGGTGGCGCCCGTGATCACGTACGTGCCGGAAGGGAGTATCAATCCACCTTCCGGCCACATGCGGTATGCGGGCTCCATCACGCTTCCGAACGAGCACTTCATGAAGATCGTGGAGTACGCGGCCCGCAGCCTCCGCGTACACGGCTTCACGGACATCGTGCTCATTGGCGACAGTGGTGGGAACCAACGTGGGATGGAGGAGGTGGCCAACCTGCTCAACGCGGAGTGGGGGGGAGGCCCGGTTCGCGTTCACTTCGTGGGCGACTACTACTCCGCCACCGGCTTCCGCGAGTGGGTCGTCGAGCAGGGGATCGACCCGGAGGAGATCGGGAGCCACGCGGGAGTGCTCGACACTTCGGTGCTGCTCCATGTGGCGCCCGAGCACATTCGACCGGAGCGGATCGCGCCCGGCGGTGGCTTCGACGGCAGCGGCGTTTCCGGGAATCCCCGGCTGGCGTCACCGGGGCTAGGCCGCGTCGGATTGGAGCTCAAAGTGGAGGCTGCCCTCCGACAGATCCGGGCACTCATGTCCGGCAGTTGATCGAGCGGATCGTCTCCGGCGCGCAAACGGGAGCGGACCGGGCCGCGCTGGACGTGGCGCTCGAGCTCGGCATTCCCTGCGGCGGCTGGATTCCGGAGGGGAGGCTGGACGAGTCGGGCGTGATTCCGCCCGAGTACCCAGGCCTGGTGGAGTCCGACAGTCCACGGCCGGAGCGCCGGACCTGGCTCAACGTGCGGGATTCGGACGGCACGTTGATTCTGTCGCACGGTCCCCTGACGGGGGGGTCGCTCCAGACCCGCTCGTTCGCGACCGAGCTGGATCGGCCGTGCCTCCATGTGGACCTCTCGAACAGCGACGTGAGTCGGGCGACCGCGAAGGCCCGACGCTGGATCGACGAGCACCAGGTGAGAGTCCTCAACGTGGCTGGGCCGCGGGCCAGCAAGGATCCCTCTATCTATGAACGAACGCGTGAGGTGCTGACCGCGATGTTGCGAGGCGACGCCCAACAGGGCGACCATTGAATCCACCGACGGGTGAATCCGTATTTGGGGAGCACCAGGAGGTGACGCATGAAGACTTGCCGTGGGAAGACCAAAGCCGGCGCGCGCTGTAAGCGCCCACCGTCTCGCGGAACGGAGTACTGTTCGGCGCACGAGTCGCAGGCCCGGCCTACCGAGGCTCGAGCCCGGGAACCGCTGGACCGTGGCCACCATGAAGACGAGTACGACGACCTCGACCGGCTGATCGGCATGGTCGCCA
This sequence comes from Gemmatimonadota bacterium, assembly GCA_024638305.1. GTDB lineage: Bacteria > Gemmatimonadota > Gemmatimonadetes > Longimicrobiales > Gaopeijiaceae > JAHEKN01. The sequence continues at coordinate 1,273 of JAHEKN010000282.1, forward strand.
TCGGATTCCTCGTGTGTGCCGTTCTGGCACTCAGGGGCGGGCGCCTCCTCTAGAGGGGCGTTGAGGACTCGGCGGAAGCGTGACCGGGACGGCGAAGTCGGCGCGAGGGCGGGCCGCACAGGGTCCGCCGCGGCCGACCCTGCTCTTCATTCCGGACATCAGCGGGTTCACACGCTTCGTGCGCGAGACCGAGATCTCGCACAGCCGCCACATCATTGCAGAGCTGCTGGAAGTGCTCATCGACTCGGACACGCTCGGTCTGACGGTGTCCGAGATCGAGGGCGACGCCATCCTGTTCTACCGCTCCGGTCCGCCGCCGGCGGTCGGCGAGCTTCTGGCCCAAGTCGAGGCCATGTATGTGGCTTTCCACTCCCGTCTCAGGCACTACGACACCCAACGGATCTGCCAGTGTGGGGCGTGCGGATCGGCCACCAGGCTCGAGCTCAAGATCATCACGCACTACGGAGACGTGGCCGACGAGCGGATCAAGGACCACTCGAAGCTGTTCGGTCGGGACGTGATCGTCGTGCACCGGCTGCTCAAGAACAGCGTCCAGGGGACCGAGTACCTCCTGATCAGCGACCCCCTGTTCGAGGCGACGGCGGACGGGTCTGATCTGGAGTCCCGAGCCTGGGCCGCGGTCGAACGCCGGGAAGAGGACTACGACGTTGGGCGGGTCGGGTACCGTCACGTGGACCTACAGGCCCTCCGTGAGCGCGTCTCCGATCCCCCGGCCTCCCAGCCCGGCCTGTCCCGCGGTGCGTTGGTCACCCAGCATCACGAGTCGGTGGAAGCGCCGCTGTCCACCGTGTTCAACGTGTTGGCCGACCTTTCCTTCCGCCACGAGTGGCAGGAGGACCTGGTCGGCAGCGACCGGCTGAACCACGAGATCATGCAGGGCGGATCCACGCATCGATGCGTCATCAAGGCAACCGATCGCGACCCCTTCTGGGTGGCGCACGGATTCGAGACTGGCGCGGGCCGCGTGACGTTCACGGAGAGCGAGCGACGGCTGCGGATCGCCACGGTCTACGAGCTCCGCTCCGAGGGGTCGGGCGCCACCAGAATCGCCGCCTACTACTACATGGAGGGGGGCCCCCTCAGACGTCTCGCGTTCCGGTTGTTCATCAAGCGTGGGCTCGAAGCCGACAACGCTGCCGGATTCGGACGGCTGCGCCGCTACTGTGAGGAGCTGGCGAGCGACGGCCACGAGCACCCGGTGCGTATCGTGCTCGACTTGCCCGGACCGAACGCCGGACCGAACGCCGGACCGAACGCCGGACCGACCGCCGGATCGCCGTCCGCGCAGGCGTAGGGCCTCGCACAGCCCCCGTCCCGGGGCGCCGGCCTGGCGGGACGTA
>JAHEKN010000140.1 GCA_024638305.1 Gemmatimonadota bacterium
CGCGATCGAGGAGGCGCGGGCCGCGCTCCAGGCCGATCCCGGCCACGAAGGTCTGCAGCGACTGCTGCGAAAGAACCACAGAAGAAAGCTGGACTTGCTGCGGCAGGCGGCCGCCGCGGTCCAGTCGAGAACTTGAGGCGATACGAATGCTAGGCACACTGGTGATGGCGCTCGCCGTCGGAATGCCGCAGGACTACGACACAACGTTCGCCGCTCGTTCGGCGTCGAGCGTGGTCATCGAAGTCGGCACCGGCCAGGTGGTGGTGCGGGGGTGGGATCGCAACGATATCCGCGTGCGCGCCGACGGAGCCGAGCGAGACGAGCTGGACATCAACGTGCGGGGGGCACGGGTTGCGATCGAGCCCGAGCGCGGGCAGTTCTTCGGGGGATCGATGGACCTGGAGATCGACGTGCCCGCGCGCTTCAACGTGCAGGTGGAGGGCATGAGCCTCCGCGTCCGCGTAGAGGGAGTCACCGGGGAGGTCGACGTCGAGAACATGAACGGGGACGTGACCGTCCTGAATACCCGCGGGCCCGTGCAGGTGGAAACCATGGCCGGGGCCATCAGGGTCCATGACTCGCGTGGGCGCCTCGATCTGAGCTCGGCGGGCTACCCCGTCGAAGTGATCGGCGCAGCGGGCGAGATCGAGGTCGAGACCATCGGGGGGCTCATCCGGTTGAGCGAGGTGACATCGTCGGCTGTCCACGCCGAGTCGCTCGGAGGCCGCATAGAGTTCGAGGGCATATTGGCCCGCGGCGGTTCCTACACCTTCGCCTCACACGGGGGCACCATCGACCTCGCGCTGGGCCCGGGAGCGGACGCCACGTTCGAGCTGGACACCATGATGGGAGAGGTGGACGCGGAGTATCCCGGCATGACCCTCGAATCCAGCCGCCGTGGCCGAATGCGGTTCGTGGTCGGGGGCGGCCGGGCTCAAGTCGAGGTGGAGACCTTCAGCGGTCGCGTCCGCGTCCGGCAGCAGGGAAGCCGCTGAGCGCTAGGGCTTCGAACGCGGGACAGGGGCCCGGCCTTTGCGGCCTGGACTCGACCGGTCGAAGTTGGCTTCACCTCTGAACGCCAATGCAATGACCGAACGTGACATGACACCCCTGCGCCCCCGCGACTCGGAGTCGCAGGTCTCGCAGCTGATGATGCCCCAGGACGTGAACAACCTGGGCAACGTCTTCGGGGGCGCGATCCTCTCGATGGTCGATCGTGCCGCCGCGGTCGCCGCCATGCGACACGCGCGCTGTACCGTCGTGACGGTGTCCATCGATCGGGTGGACTTCAAGGAGCCCATTTACGCGGGCGAGCTCGTCATGTGCAAAGCCCGGGTGAACTTCGTGGGGCGCACGTCCATGGAGGTGGGGGTGCGCGTCGAGGCCGAGAACCTGCTCACGGGCGCGAAGCGCCATACCAACACCTGCTACCTCACGTTCGTCGCGATCGACCGCGACGGACGTCCGATTCCGGTGCGGCCGCTCGAGATCGAGACGGAGACCGAGCGGCGTCACTGGAACGAGGCCAAGAGGCGGCGCGAGGTTCGGCACGCCCTGGCTCGGGAGTTGGGAGAGGATTAGGGGCCTGGACCGCTAGTCCAGGAAGCGAGCGCGGACCTCGGGCGCCGGCACGACGCACTCGTCGTACTCACCGAACCACCGATGACGGCGGCGGGCGAAGAGGTCGTACCCCCAGTCCGCCAGCCGCCGAGGCACCACGGCGAGCAGCGTCCGCACGACCCGATGCGGTCCCCCGAGGTACCCGGCGACCCGCCGCACCGCCTCGGAACGCACGGAGACGCGCTCGCGACCGTCTTCGGAGATCTCCACCAGGACCAGGGAATCGATGTCGGCGAGCGCCGGATTCCGGTCGAGCACTCCGGCCGCCCATTCGCCCTGGAGCGGAGCGAACCTCATCGAGCCCCGCTCGTCGTGCGCAAGCACGTGCTGGACGGTGCGATCGCAGAACCCGCAGTGACCGTCGAACAGGAGCACCCGGTCGCCTCCTCCGTCATCCATGCGGGTTCATACCCCCGCGAGAGAACGCGGTGCGCGTGAGCGGCACGGACGCGCTACATCGGGATCCGGCTGCCGGATACGTCTCCGCTCTCGCCCGCGACCGTCCAGAATCCCGACCAGTCGTCGGAGGTCGTGAAGGTCATCTCCATGAACAGGATCTCACCGCCCCCGAAGTCGGCCTGGAGCGAGACCACGCGATCACCCACCTCCACGTCCGTGATGGGCATCGGCGGGACCATGCCGCCCTCCGTTTCGATCATGCCCCCCATCATCCCGCTCTGGTTGGTGATGGTGATGCTACCGGTCACGGTCCCGATGTCGGGCGCGACCGTAGTGAAGCTGAACGACCCCACAGGAGACCAGGGTGGGGGCTGTGGCGGTCCCGAGGGACCACAGGCCGTGAGAAAGAAGGCGGCAGTGGCCAGAAGCGCCGTGCGTCTGTGCATGTTGACTCCGGGTTTTGGATTTTGGCTCTCGGTCAGGGCCCGTCCGATCGCGCCGCGCACTACGAGCGCTCGACGACCATGGCGAAGCCCAGACCCCCCGCCGCGCAGACCGTGATGAGCCCGAGCTCAAGGTCGCGACGACGCATCTCGTTCAGGATCGTCGTGGTAAGGCGCGCACCGGTGGCGGCGAACGGATGCCCGATCGCCACGGAGCCGCCCATCACGTTGATCACGTCCAGCGGCGGGTGGCCGACCGCTCGCGAGCGGCCGAGCTCCCGTTCCGCGATCTCGTCCGAGTCCCACCACTGCAGGTTCGACAGCACCTGGGCCGCGAACGCCTCGTGCATCTCCATGAGCTGGATGTCCGCCATGGTCACGCCCGCACGCTCCAGCGCGAGGGGCGCAGCGTAGTAGGGTCCCTGTAGGAGTTGTTGGCCCGGATCCAGCGCCGTGAAGGCGTAGCTCCGGATCCACCCCAGCGGCTCGACACCGTCGGCGCGCACCTTGTCCTCCGACATCAACACCACTGCGGAGGCGCCGTCGGTGAGGGGTGAGGCGTTACCCGCGGTCACCGAACCATGCCTACGGTCGAACACGGGCCGCAGTTTCGCCAATCGCTCGAGGCTGGTGTCCTCCCGGATCCCGTTGTCGCGCTCGACGACCTCCGCGTAGGACGGCGGCACGTAGACCGGCGCGATCTCGTCCGTAAGTCGTCCGTCCTCCGTGCCAGCTAGTGCCAGGCGATGGGATCGGAGCGCCCACTCGTCCTGGGCCTCCCGGCCAATCCCGTTCTCCTTGGCCATCCGCTCCGCGGACTCACCCATCGTCTCTCCCGTCGTGGGCTCGGCGATGGCCGGCTGCACGGGGATGAGCTCCTTGGGACGCACGCCACGGAAGGCACCGATGCGCTGCCCCAGGGTCTTGGCCTTGGCCGCGGTCACGAGTCGCTTGGCGAGCCGGTCGCTGACCGTGATCGGCACGTGGGACAGGGACTCGGCCCCGCCTGCCACCACGACGTCGGCATAGCCGCGCGCGATCAGGTTGGCACCGTCGGCGATCGCCTGGTTAGATGACGCGCAGGCCCGTGACACGGTCACGGCCGGCACCGTCTTCGGCAGGGTGGCCAGTCCAACCTCGCGCGCGATGTTGGGCGCCTGGGTGTCGTGAACTACGGTCCCGTAAACGAGCTGATCCACCTCCGATCCCGGGAGGTTGGCACGTGCCAGCACCTCGCGAACCGAGAGCTTCCCGAGCTCGATAGCCGACAGGTCGGCGAACACGGTGCCCGATTTTGCAAAGGGAGTACGGGTCCCAGCGACGATCGCGGTCCTCATGTTCCTGGGCTCCATCCTCCCGAAAGCTCGATGCCTATACCGAAGGGTGCGTGATCCGTCGTGGGCGTCAAGTCCTCGTCTGAATGGACGACGCCTGGACCGTGATCGGGGGTTCCGGTAACCTCCGCTGGGCTCTCGATCACTCGCCGCGAGTCGTGCATGCGCGCAGTCACGTTTTCGGTTTCGGTTCCCGGTTTTCTGCTGGCCCGCTCGTTGGGTCGGTACTCGACGTCGGCCACCTTCGGCGCGCTCAGCGGGCTCACCCTGGCCGAGCTCCCCGATCCCGTCATCCCAGGTCCCGGTTGGGTTCGTCTCAAGGTCGTCGTGTGCGGCATCTGTGGCTCCGACCTGGGAAACATCAGCTATTCGTCCAGTCCGGCCATGGAGCCGTTCGGCTCCTTCCCCGCCGTTCTCGGACACGAGATCCTGGCGGTTGTGGACGACGTGGGGCCCGGCGTCCGGCGGGTCGAGAGGGGCCAGCGCGTGACCGTGGATCCGATGCTCGCCTGCGTAGCCCGCGGGTATCCCACGACCGATGCCTGCGCTTCGTGCAACCAGGGGCTCCACTCCACCTGCGAACGGGCGGGCGAAACGGGGCTGCTCGAGATCGGCGGCCGGAAGATCGGGCCGGGGCTCACGATGGGATACCATCGTGATCTGCCCGGGGGATGGGGCGAGATGCTCATCGCCCACGAGTCCCAGGTGTTCCCTGTGGACGACGCGCTGGAGGATCGGACGGCGACCCTCATGGAGCCGCTCTCCATTGCCGTGCACGCAGTGCTCAACACGGAGCTTCCCGATGGAGGCCCCATCCTCGTGATCGGCAGTGGGCCGATCGCGTTCGCGACCATCTGGGCGCTGCGCGCGGTCGGATTCGCGGGGACCCTCGTCAGCCAGGCCAAGCGCGCCAATGAAGCCGCGTTGGCCCGTGAGCTCGGCGCCACCGAGGTGATCAAGCCCGGTGACGAAGCGCGGGACGCCCTCATCGACACGGGGGCGCGAGCCTACATGCCGATCGTGGGGCCCGAGGTGTACGCCGGCGGGGGCTTCCCCCTGATCTTCGATTGCGTGGGCTCCCAGGCGACGATCGCACAGATGCTCAGCTACGCCTCACCGCGGGGGCAGGGCGTGCTGCTGGGCTGCGCCGGCCAGGTGAAGAAGCTCGACCTGACGCTCCTATGGGCGCGTGAGCTCGATGTGCGGGGATTCGTGGGGTACGGTGCCGAGCGCTGGCGGGGCGACCGTCGCCACACGTTCGAGGTCACCCACGATCTGTTGCTCGAGAGCGGAGCCGAGGTATCACGGATGGTCACGCACGTCTATCCGCTCTCGCAGTATCGAGATGCGCTCAGGGCGGCCGATGATCGACGGAAAAGCGGCGCGGTAAAGGTCCTGCTCACCCCCGAAGGCTGAGCGCTACGCGCGTCCGATCTAAGCCTGCGAGACCGCCCGTGCCCGTCGGTGGACGGTCGCGCTCCGGGCTTCCGCCGCGTCTTCGTTCGCCCGCTCTGCTGTCGACGGGTCCAGCGTTCCGTCGGCGAGGAGACCCAGGAACTCATCCACCAGCCATGCGTCGAGTTGTGTGCCGGCCGCGTTCCGGATGACCTCCACGGCGGTTCGCACGGGCAGTCCGGTCCTGTAGGGACGGTCGGAGGTGAGCGCGTCGAAGGTGTCCGCCACGGCGACCAGGCGCGCGAGCAGCGTGATCTCGTCGTCCTTCAGGCCATCCGGGTAACCGGCACCGTCCACGCGTTCGTGGTGGTGGCGGACGATGGGAATGAGGTCCCGGTAGGCCTCGACGGGCTCCAGAATGCGGTGTCCAACGGTGACGTGGGCCTTCACCGCCTCGAACTCCGCTTCCGTGAGCGCACCGGGCTTGTTCAGGATTTCCACCGGCACGCCGATCTTACCGATGTCGTGGAGGAGTCCACCCCGTCTGAGGAGGTCGAGGTCTCCGGCGTCGAGACCGATTCGCTCGCCCAGCGCGGTCGCGATGAGGGTGACGCGCTCGGAGTGGCCGGCTGTCCACGGCGAGTTGGCGTCGATTGCACGCGCGAGGGCCGTTAGCGCCCCGAGGCTCATGCGGCCAAGCTCGTCCAATCGGTCCACGTTGGAGAGAGCCAGCGCCACCTGGTCCGCGATCTGGCCGAGCCTGCGAACCTCGTCCGGCTGGAACGCCTCCGGGTCGGTCGACGCCAGACAGATCATCCCCGCGGGTCGGTTTCCGAGGTCCAGAGGGAGGATCATGAACCGCCGGTGGGGGTGGTCGCCGAACGGCGGCACTGCCAGGCAGGGCATCTCAGCGCGCCGCGAGCCGTCGAGCAGGACGTGTTGTCGCTCCCCGTCGTCGAGCTCCGCGAGGGAGCCCGGATCCACGCAGCCGGCCTCCAGTTCATGGATGATCGTTACCGATCGTGAGTCGTGGGACACGGCGTAGGACGTAGCACGCTCGCCCTCGGCGTCCAGGATGCACACCGACACGGTCTCACACCCGACCACATCGAGCAGCGTGTGGAGCGCGGCGTCGACGATCTCCCTGCTGTCCCGCGCGCTCAGCCCCGCGCGGTCCACCTGGTTGATGGCCGTCAGCGTCTGAATCTGTTTTCCGAGGCGGTCCGACATGGCGTTGAAGGAATGGGCCAGGTCGTGGAACTCGTCTTGGGTCGTGATGTCGAGGCGCCCGCTGAAGTCCTCGGACGCGACGCGCCGGGTGGCCTCGTGAATCTGCTCCAGGGGCCGAATGGTGCGTCGAATCTGGGCGTTCGAGAGGAGCAGCACGATCAGGAAAGCCGCCAGCACGACTGGGAGGAACGCCTGGGAGAACTCCCTGAGCGGAGCGGTGACCATCTCCTCGGGCATGGAGACCACGACGTGCCAATCGCGGGAAAGGTATCGGGGTCCGAGCGGTATGGTCCTGTTGACCAGCCGGTGACTCCCGTCGGCGCCATCCCAGCGAGCTGTCCCGCTCTCATCCGCAGCCATTGCGGAGCGGACGGCGGTGAGAAAGCCAGGGTCGTCGTTCTCCGGTCCGTGCAGGCGCACCATGTCGGCGTTGAGTACGCACATGCCGCCGACGGTCGGGAGCGCCGCGAGAGAACGCGATGCCTGCCACAGTCGCGACCGGTCGAGGAGTACCCAAAGGACGCCCTCCTGGTCGGGCTCCTCGCCCAGGGACCGGGCCATGTAGAGCGCGGGCGGGGAAGCGGATCCACCCTCCATGAGCAGAGTCCCCCCAGAGCGCAGGTGCCGGATCTGGGGCTGATCCAGGGCCAGCGGTCCGACCGTCTCCCCGAACAGCGCGGTCACGTTGCCGTCGGCCTCGGCGATCGATGCTGCACGGAGGCCCGGAAAACGCATGCCGAGCTCAGCCGGTCCCATCGCCAGCGAGCCCGCCAGATCCTCACCGGCCGTGCCGGCTTCCCGGAGGCCCCGGGCCAGATCCGACAGCAGCTCGACGTCCCGGGCCGCGACCTCGAGACGGTCGAGTACCACTCGCTCGGTACCCGTGGCCGCGTCCTCCAGCCTCTGGGTGCTGCGCTGGTCCAGGTAGCGGCCGACGGTATAGAACGAGATGGTGGCGAGCACACCGAGTGGCAGGAGCGCGCACACGATGAACCGCGAGAGGAGCCGGCGCGCGACCCTGGTCCTGAGCAGGCCGAGTTCGAGTGTCATTGGATCCGTCAGCTGGCGCGCGACGGGATCCTCCGGCTCTCGGGATCCGGAACTCGCGGCGTCCGGTCTACTGTGGGCCGGTCACCACACGCGGTCGGCCCGCTCCGAAACGCCAGCGGGCAAGAAGCATGCGCACTCGGGCGCGGCGCTCAGTGCGTCGAGTCCGCTAGCCGGCCGGGCCCGACGCCGGCTTCTGCACGTCCACGACGAGTCGCGTCGGATTCACCAGCTCGAGCAGCCGGTGCGACGTGGCGCCCGCCAGGTCGAAAACCCACGTGACCCCGCCCTGATGGTCACAGGTGTTGTGCAGGCCCAGCACGTTGTCGGAGACCCCGGAGAGCGAGCGCCGCGGAAACGCGCTCGAACCATCGTCGCGTTGGGAACGGGCAGCCGTCAGGTGGAACTCGAGCAGAGCGCTTCCACGAGGCTGGAAGGAATTGGCGCTCCCCGGGCACTCCGGCACCGCGTCCACGAACTCGATGCGGTAGCCGGGCAGGTTGGGGGCGTCGTCGAGGAAGGTGATGATGAACCGGTCGAACCCCTCTCCGGAGAGCAGGAGGATTTCGTCGATGGTGCGTTGGGACTGTCCTGGCTGCGCCGCGCGATTGAGGCGCCCTGACGACCAGGGGAGCGCGAGCGCGATCTCAGCGGGAGCGATTCCCGAGAGCGAGCCGGCGGACATCGAGTCCCGAGCGGGAGGCCCGGCCGGTACAACCATCGGCTCCGGCTCGGCATCGGCGCGCTCACCGCAGGCCGCCAACAGCGAACCCACGAAAAAGAGCGGCAAGAGTGCCAGGGCGGCAGATCGTGTCATTCGTTCCTCGAGTCGACGTTTTGATCGGAGTTGGAGCTTTTGGCGAGGGCTTCCTCGAGCGCATTGAACCCCAACAGCGCGCACTTGATTCGCACCGGGAACTGACTGACGCCGGCCAGCGCCCGCAGATTCCCGAGCGTGCGATCCTTGGCGGCGTCCGCATCCCCGTGCATCATCGCTTTCATCCGCTCGACCAGCCCACGAGCCTCCCCGATGGAGGCGCCCTTCAGGAGCCCCGTCATCATCGAGAGGGAGGCCATGGAGATGGAGCAACCCTGTCCCACGAACTTGGCGTCCTCCACTCGGTCGTCGGCGAGCTTGAGCTGAAGGAGCACTTCATCGCCGCAGCTCGGGTTCAGCATGTGGACCTCTACGGACGCATTCGGCAGCTCCCCCTTGTTACGGGGTTTCCGGTAGTGGTCCAGGATCACATCCTGGTAGATCGAGGCGAGCTGAGGCTCGGGATGGGTCATGCGTGGGTCCCGAAGATCCCGTGGACCGTGTGCAGCGCTCGGACCATGCGGTCGATCTCGGCCTCGGTGTTGTAGATGTAGAACGAGGCACGACTGGTCGCGGAGACTCCCAGGCGCCGCATCAACGGCTGCGTGCAGTGGTGTCCGGCCCGGATGGCGATCCCCTCGGAGTCGAGGATAGTGGCCACGTCGTGGGGGTGAGCCCCCTCGACCTCGAACGCGACCACGCCGGAGCGAGCCTCCGGCTCCGGCGGTCCGAAGATGCGGATCCAGGGGAGCTCGCCCAGCCTGTCCATGGCGTGGCGCGTGAGCTCGACCTCGTGCCGGCGAATGGCGTCGCGACCCACGTCCTCGAGGTAGTCCACGGCCGCGGCAAAGCCCACCGCGCCCGCGATGTTGGGCGTGCCCGCCTCGAACTTGTGCGGGACCTCCGCCCAGGTGCTCTCCTCGAGCCGGACCACCGAGATCATCTCGCCACCGCCCTGGTACGGCTCCATGCTGTCCAGGAGCTCCCGCTTCCCCCACAGCGCCCCGATTCCGGTGGGTCCGCACATCTTGTGGCCGGAAAACGCGTAGAAGTCGCAGCCCAGGGCCTGCACGTCGACCGGGAGGTGCGGCGCACCCTGCGCGCCATCCACCACGGTGAGCGCTCCGACCGTCTTGGCCAGGTCGACGATCTCACGCACCGGATTGATCGTGCCGATCGAATTGGAGACGTGGCCGATCGACACGATGCGGGTCCTGTCGGAGAGGACGTCCTCGAGTTGGTCGAGCCGGAGCCGGCCCTGGTCGTCGATGTCGACGTGGCGGAGCCGCGCGCCGGTGTGTCCGCAGACGAGCTGCCAGGGGATGAGGTTGGAGTGGTGCTCCATGACGGAGACCACGATCTCGTCACCCTTCCGGAGGTTGGAGAGGCCCCAGGCGTACGCGACCAGGTTGATGCCCTCGGTCGTGCCGCGCGTCCAAACCACCTCGGACGCGTTCGGTGCGTTCACCCAGGACGCCACCCGGATGCGCGCGGCCTCGAAGGCATCCGTGGCTCTCCTGCTCAGCTCGTGGATGCCACGGTGCACGTTGGCGTTGTCGTGCTCGTAGAAGTGCCTGAGGGCGTCGAGCACGGCCCGGGGCTTCTGGGTCGTGGCGGCGTTGTCCAGGTAGACGAGCGGATCGCCGTTCACGACCTGGTGGAGCGCCGGGAATTCCTCTCTCAGGACCGTCGGGTCGATCCCCGTGACCGTCCTAGGCATGATACCTCCGCTGGGCGCGGCCCCTCGGGCCGCACGCCTCAGATCCGAACGAACACCCCATCGTCGCGGGCCTCGACGTCGTATGCGCGGACCGGACGCACTGCGGGAAGGCCGGTCGCCTTCCCCGTACAGACGTCGAAGGTGGCGCCGTGGAGCAGGCACTCCAGCTCCGTACCGTCGAGGTCCCCCTCGGAGAGCGGATAGTCCTCGTGCGAACAGCGGTCCTCGAGCGCGTAGAGCACGCCGTCAACGTTCGCCACGACAATGTAATCTGCGCCGACCTTGAAGGACTTGAGCGTCCCCGGGTCGACCTCGTCCGTGTCGGCTAGCCGAACCCAGGGCGC
>JAHEKN010000141.1 GCA_024638305.1 Gemmatimonadota bacterium
ATGACCGCGGACCTGACCAAGAACATCGACCGGGACGCGGTGCGGATCATGGGACAGGTGAACTCGCTTCCGAGGTGCCGGCCCTGGCTCCGAGGCACCGAGTGCATCCTCTCGCGCAACGACGGGGTGAGTAATTACAGCACGATCGTGTCCATCTCCGAGTCGCCTCGAGTGCCAGGCGTGCTCTGGGTGGGTACGGACGACGGCAACGTGCAGATCAGCCAGGACGGGGGCGTTACCTGGTCCGAGGTCGGGCGCAACGTGCGGCGGACGCGGCCCGTGAGTGACGACGGCGATGCCGTCGAAGCGTTCCTCGATCTACAGCAGGTCGGCACCAACCAGTACTACATCTCGCGCGTGGAGGCCTCGCACTTCGATCCGGCCACCGCGTTCATCTCGGTGGACGGGCACCGGAGCAACGACTTGCGGCCGTACGTGTTCGTCACGCGCGACTACGGTCAGTCGTGGCAGGACATCTCCACCGGGCTGCCCGACTACGGGAACGTGAACACGATTCGCCAGGACCCCCGCAACGAGAACCTGCTCTACGTGGGGACCGAGTTCGGCTTCTACGTCTCGCGGGACGGCGGCGGCACCTGGCAGCCGTTCATGACCGGGCTACCCACCACGCGGATCGACGACGTGCTGGTCCATCCGCGGGACAACGACCTCGTGCTCGCCACGCACGGGCGGAGCATCTACGTGATGGACGACGTCACCGCGCTCCAGGACATGACCAGCGAGGTGGCGGGGTCGAGCGTCCACCTATTCAGGCCGCGGGAGGCCGTCCTGTGGAAGCAGGACCGGAGGCTCAGCCGCGCCGTGACCGGCAACAAGGTCTGGCAGGGCGAGAACGCGCCACCCGGGACCGCGATCCACTACTTGCTGAGGAGCGGCGTCGGCGGCGGTGTGTCGCTCACGATCGAGAACGTGGAGACGGGTGAGGTCTTCCGGAACATCGAGGGGACCGGGGACGCCGGGCTCAACCGCGTTCAGTGGAATCTGCGCGGAAACCCGCCGGAGCGGCCGGAGGGCGGCCAAGGGTTCGGTGGCGGCGGGTTCGGCGGAGGTGGCAACCAGGGTCCGATGGCGGAGCCGGGCGTCTACCGTGTGATCCTGACGGCCGGCGGCCAGACGCAACGCACCACCGTGCGCGTGCTGGACGACAGCTGGATGGATCAGCGGTAGGCCAGCCAGGACCGGAATTGGCGGGGTCGGGAAGCGCGCCCGACCCCGTCAGAACCGGTTGTTCACCACGTTGTTGAAGATCGATCCGAACTCGAACGCCAACCCTATCGTGAACTCGTAGGTGAAGTCCGTCGGGCGCTCGAACCGGCCGAGAAAGATATCCTCGTCGGTCAGGCCGGCCCCTGAGATGAAGATCTGATCGTTGAGCCACTCGACGTCCGCCTCCAGGTCGAGCACGAGGCCCCGAAAGATCCGGAGCTCGAGCTCGCCGAAGACCGAGAAGCTGGTCTTGTCCAGGTCGTGGAGGAACTGGTTGGCCTGGAGCGAGATCCGTGATTCTCCCCAGGGCTGACGCTGGAAAAGGCTGATCTGAACCCGGTGCTGGGGCCGGAGCTCCGCGGTCTCGCGGAAGATCGTCTCCTCCTCCCAATCGAAGTAGGCGAGGCCGATCGCGTAGTCGCCGGTCAGCGACCGGCGGGGCGCCTCCTCGTAGGGGAAGACGCTGTACTCGGCGGCAGCGGCGACGTTGCCTGCGAGATCTTGATTGCGGCGCGTGGACGCCCCGCCCCCACCGAACACTCCTATGGACCAATGCTCCGCGAGCGCGTAGGCGAGCGCCATGTCGACGTTCCAGTTGTCGCGCTCGTCGATCCGGATTGTCCCGTCGCTCCGCTCGATCTCGCCGCGGGTGAAGTCCCCCTCACCCTCGAACTCGAACTTCCACTGGTCCGTGGTACGCCGCGCCTCGACGGATCCGCTGATCCGCCGTTCCTTCTCCGTCTCCTCCCCCTCCCAGTCCACGTCGCCACCGATCTCGAAGACCCAAAAGTTCCAGGGATCGTCTACCTCGTCTGCGCCCACCAGCCGGTCGGTGGGAGGCGCCTCGGCTCCCGGGAACTCGACGGCGGGCGGCCGGCCGATCAGGGCCGAGTAGCGTGCGAGACCCAAACCCAGCACGCGGGTGAGTCCGGCCAGAACCTCGTCTTCCGTGTCCGTTCCGAGTGCGGTGAAGGTCAAGCGGTCGTCCTGGCCGTCGAGCTGCTCGAGCCCGATGTAGTCGAGCGCGAACGCGCTGCCACCGCCTCCAGTCTGACTGCTCGTGACGATCACGTGGACCTGCGCCAGCGTGCGATCGCGGACCCAGTTCACGAACGCGATTTCGGTGCGGAAGTAGTCCGAGTCACAACGGCGAGTGTTGCAATCGAGGAACACACGGAGCGCGTTGCCGCGGATCTCGGTTCCCGGCTGTTGCGCGGATGCGGGCCCCGGATTCACCAAGGGCGCGAGCGCCCCCAGGGTCAGCACCACCAGGGCCAACGCCGCCAGGCCGGAAGCGGTAGCTACGCGTATCGCGGCCGCCGTGCTCGGCTGCGCCGCAGGGCCCCGGGCCGCCGCGGCCAAACCGCCGACGTCAGCCTCCAGGGAGCTCGTCGACGAACCGCGTCATGCGGGCCCGCTCCCCTTGGTCCGGCGCCCGGCCGTAGAGCGCGGCCATGTTGTCCCGCAGGTGCCCTGGGTCCGAGGTGGCAGGTATGGGCACGGTGATGTCGGGGTGGCCGACCAGCCACTTGAGGAAGAACTGAGCCCAGGTGCGAGCTCCGAACTCCGCGGCCCATTCGGGCACCGGACGATCGCCCACCCGGCGGAACAGGCGCGTCCGCCCGAAGGGGCCGTTGATGAGCGTGGCCTGGCCTCTGTCGCGAGCGATCGGGATGAGCTCGTCCTCGGCGCTGCGGTTGTCGATGGCGTAGTCGAATTGCACGAAGTCGAGCTCCTCGGACCGCATGATCGGCGCAAGCTCGTCGTACTGGCGCTTGCGCGAGGTCGTGATCCCCACGTAGCGCACCCGCCCCTCCTGCTTGAGCTCGCTCAGAAGGGCGAGCTGGGTCTGCCAATCCCCCAGATTGTGCACCTGAATCAGGTCCATGTCCGTCGGGGCCATGAGCTCCTCGGAACGCGCGACCTGAGCCAGTCCTTGGGCCCGTCCTCGCGCCCCACTGATCTTGGTGGCCATGAACACGCGGTCCGCGTTTCCGACCTCGCGCATCATCTCGCCAAGCGCCGCTTCCGAGCCCCGGTAGGACGGCGCGGTGTCGATGAGGGTGCCGCCCATCTCGGTGAACAGCCGGATCACCTCCGTCAGGTCGCGTCGCTCGCTCGAGGAGCGCGCCGCGCCCGAGAATGAGCTGGCGGTGCCGAGACCGATAACGGGCACCCGCTCGCCGGTGGAAGGAATCGATTTGGTGAGCACCTCCTGGGAGGCCAGGGAGGGAAAGGCCAACGCCCGGGAAGGCGTGACGAATCCCAGCCCGGCCGCAGCTCCTAGTTTCAGGACATCTCGTCGAGTCAGCTCCATCGGTCCTCCATCTCATGCGAGCCTTCACCATCGGGGTGCGCCCAAGCGAGCTCCGGGAGCCCGCTCGAGGTGACCGGGCGTGACTCCGTCACACCCGCTGCCCGCGGATCGTTCTCTTGCAAGGCGTCCGCGCACGGATACGCGGACCGTCTGTAGGGGTATACCATTCTAGACCTGCACGGAGGCATTGGTGTTAGCTGCACTGCTCCGCGAGCCCTCGTCGCTCCGGCACCTGAGTATCCCGCTGGCGGCCATGATGTTCTTGGCCGCGTGCGAGGGCAGCCCCACGGATCCCAGTGGTGAGACTGCGTCGGAACCGATCACCGAGCTCCCGCGGCTACTGACTGGAACCGAGCAGGTTCTGATCTCGGCAAACAACCGGTTCGCGTTCCCGCTGCTTGCGGAGCTTCACGCCGCCGACCCCGGTCGGAACCTTTTCTTCTCCCCACTCAGCGCCCACATGGCGCTCGGAATGGCCCTGAACGGCGCGCAGGGCACCACACTGTCCGCCATGCGTGACGCCCTCGGGTTCGGGAGCACCGCAGGCGGCCAGACGCCGACGCTCGAGGAGATGAACGCTGCCTACTCCGGGCTCCTCGGCCTACTCGAGGGGCTGGACCCCGCGGTCGAGATCGAGGTGGCCAACTCCGTTTGGCACCGGCCCACGTTTCCGTTCCGGACTGCCTACCTGGACCGCGTCCAGGGGGCGTTCGACGCGGTGGTGCAGGCCCTCGACTTCGACGCCCCCTCGGCCCCGACCACCATCAACGACTGGGTGAGCGGCAAGACCAATGGGCGCATCACCCGGATGCTCGACTCGATCGACCCGGCCGAGGTGATGTTCCTCCTCAACGCCATCTACTTCAAGGGCGATTGGCGGGTCAAGTTCGATCGGGCCCTCACGCGTGACGCGCCCTTCCACCTCGAGGGTGGTGGCAGCAGAACCGTGAAGATGATGGTGCGGGAGGAAGGGGAGCTCCTGGCGGCACATCATGGCACGTTCCAGCTCGTGGACCTCCCGTACGGCGGCGCCGCCTACCGCATGACGATCCTGCTTCCAGCCGAGGGGGTGCGGCTGGCGAGTGTGCTGGACGGCCTCGACGCGGCGCGCTGGAGCGAGCTCACGGCCGGGCTGGCGACCGCGGACGTTCCTGTGGAGATGCCTCGCTTCAAGCTCGAGTGGGAGAAGCAGCTCAAAGACGCGCTCGTTGCGCTCGGGATGGGCGTGGCGTTCATCCCGGGGCAAGCCGATTTCGGGCTCATGCTGGCCGAGGGGTTCGACCCCCAGGCGGCGGGCACGGACCTCCACATCACGCGCGTCAAGCAGAAGAGCTTCGTGGAGGTCAACGAGGAGGGGACCGAGGCGGCCGCGGCGACGAGCGTCGGGGTCGGGGTGACCTCCGTCCCCACCCCCGTGGTGGTGGACCGTCCCTTCCTATTCGCGATCAGGGAGCGGCTCTCGGGAACTCTGCTGTTCCTGGGCACCGTCTACGATCCGCCGAGCTCCTGACGCTGGGGCCCCCGAGCAGGCGGGGGCCACCAGTAGTCGACTCGGAGGCCGGTATCGCTACTGCCTCGCGAGCCGGAGCGCGGTCTCCCGCTCGAGCTTGAGCGTCTCGTAGGTCTCCAGCCGCTGCAGGTACATGCGGCTCAGAAGCTGATACTGCTCGTACAGGTGCGCGTGCGGGTCGAGACCCGAGAGCTCGACCTCGCGAATCTGTCCCGCGACCTCCTCTACCCGCTCCTGCAGATAGGCCATCTGCACGTCGAGACGCTCGAGGGCCGCGTCCCGGGTCTCGTCGGCCATCGGGCCGAACAGGGACGTGAGCTCCTCCGCCACGTCGGCGCCGATCTCCTGCGATGACGGTGCGCCGCTGCCGCAGGCGCCTGCCACCACCGTCACCAGACAGAGCAGCCCGCCGGCCCACGAGCTTCGCTTCCTGAGACTGCCGTTCGGAGGCGTGTTGCTGAATCGTTTCATGGATTCCACTCGTTCCTTGAGGTTGGATGCTCGGGTTACCAGAGTCGGGACGGCGGTGAGCCCGGCGCCCGCTCCCAGGTTCACGTCGTACAGCAGCTCCGCGTAGCTTCGCGGCCCCGACACCCCGGACCCCACCACCTCCGCATCGCAGGACGATTCGCGCAGGCGCTCGATACGGCGCGCGAGGACCCAAACGAGCGGGTGGAAGGCGAACGGGATCGAGACCAATCTCTCCACGAGCGTCCAGGCCGCGTCGCCGCGCCGTACGTGGACGAGCTCGTGGGCGAGCACGGTACGGAGTCGGTCCGGGGTGGCGGTGATCCCTCGCGGGACCAGAATCGACGGTCGGCGTACATGAAAGGTCAGCGGCACGGCACCGTCGGGTGCCTCCAGCAGCGCGACTCGTCGCTCGACCCGGAGGAGGTGGGAAAGTTCTTGGAGGGCCTGTCGCGCTGGCAGGTCGGTCAATGGAACCGCCATCGCGCGCACCGTCCTGAGGTCCCGGAGCTGCCGGATCAGGAGCGCGAGCTGCACGATTGCCAGCAGCGCGGCCAACAGGGTCGCCAACCCGAGGCCGAGGCCGACGGGGTCGAACTGAGCCACCCCGAGCTCCGAGGCGTGGATGGTTCCGGCCGCCTCGGTCGTGGTTGCCGCGCTCGGCAGCGCACCCGTCTCGGAAGCGGGGAGCATCCCGACTCCGGGAGCGAGGCCGGGCGACCATGGCGCCAGGAGCACCACGAGTGGGAGCGCAACCAACAGCGCCTGCCGGAGCCGGTACCCCGTCAGCGGATGACAGGAGCGGAAGAGGGCCAGGCCGGCGAGTCCCAGCATCGCGAGGACCGTCCAGTGCGCTAGGGGCACCCAGAACCAGTCGAAGCTCGCGTGGCCGAGCCGGGAGACCGCGGCTAGAAACTCAGCTGCAATCACGCCCCCTCCAGGTCATCGAGGTCCGCGATGAGACGCCGAATCTCCGATCGCTCGGCTTCCGAGATCTCCTCCGCCTGCACCAACGACTGCACGAGCGCCGTCGGTGACCCGCGAAACACCTTGTCGAGCACGTCCTGCAGCAGGTCTCGGCGCACGTCCTCCGGGGAGCGGGCAGCCGAGTACACGTAGGTCGCGCCGTCGGTCTCGAAGCGGAGGAAGCCTTTGTCGGCGAGCTTCTTCATGACCGTCATGACCGTGGTGTACGCAACCGTGCGCTCCCCGAGCACGCGCTCGTGCACGTCCGCCACCGTTGCGCTGCCGAGGTCCCACACGTGGTGCAGAACCTCCATCTCGGTCTCCCCGAGCGGCGTGAGCGACTTCCGCCTCATGACCTTCACGTCTCCCGAAAGTGGGCAGTGAATACTACGATGATAATACTATCTAGATAGTATGCAAGCTCCGACGATCTTTGCTGGCCGGGGGAGCCGGCTTTCCCACGTTGCCAATCCTCGACCGTGGCTCCTATCATCAAGATCTCACGGGATGCCCATACCCACAGTGCTCGGGAGGGTCACATGCGTTCCCGCATCCTCGTACTTGCCGCCGCGGCCTTGTTTTTCGCGCCAGGCCTCGCCGCCCAACAGTCCGATCGCCTCACCCTCGACGACTATCTCGAGTGGGAGAGCGTGAGCGGACCGACGCTCTCGCCGGATGGCCGGCAGATCATCTACACGCGCCGGTGGACCGACAAGCTGAACGACAGCCGCGAGTCGTCGCTCCACATCATGAACGTGGACGGCTCGAGACCGCGGAAGCTCCTGGATGGCGGATCACCGCAGTGGTCCCCCGACGGGACGCGCATCGCCTTCGTCGCGGCCGGTGAGCCCCGGGGATCTCAGATCCACGTGCGATACATGGATGCCGAGGGCGCGACCACGCAGATCACGCATCTGACGAGCTCGCCTTCGAGTATCCAGTGGTCGCCGGATGGTCGGTGGATCGCGTTCATGATGAACACACCAGCGGAGCCCGGTGGCTGGTCTCCCGAGGGCCAAGTCGGGAAATACCGGCCTCGCGGAGCGGACTGGACCGAGGCGCCCAGGATCGTGGATGCGCTCGACTACCGGCAGGATGGAGTCGGCTTCACCTCGGATGACGTTCGCCAGATCTTCGTGGTGCCGGCCGACGGCGGGTCGGCTCGCCAGATCACGTACGGTGAGTGGAGCGCCGGGTCCCCCAATTGGACACCGGACGGAAGGACGATCGTGTTCTCCTCCGGTCCCCGCATCGAGGAGGCGGAGTACGCCTGGCGGGAGTCCGAGATCTACGCGGTCGACGTGGTGACCAACCAGATCACACAGCTCACCACGCGCCCGGGTCGGGACTCTAGCCCCGCGGTCTCGCCGGACGGTCGGCGGATCGCGTACGTGGGCAACGACTACGGCGACTACACGTACGCCGAGTCCGAGCTATACGTGATGAACCTCGACGGAACGGGATCGCGCGTGCTCGCGGACATCGACCGCTCGCCCGGGGGTCTCGTCTGGGCCCGCGACGGCAGCGGAGTCTACTTCACTGCCTCCGACCGCGGGACGCGGAATCTCCACTTCGCGCCCATGAACGGCCAGCCGAGGCAGCTGACCGAGGGCCAGCACATGCTGAGCGTGTCGGACATCAGCGCGGACGGAACGGCGGTGGGGACGCTGACCTCCCCCAATGAGCCCGGGGACATCGTGGCGTTCAACGTGCGCCGCCCGACGCAGATCGCCGAGCTGACCGACGTGAACGGCGACGTGCTGTTCGGCAAGAAGCTCGGCGAGGTCGAAGAGGTGTGGTACCCTTCGGTGGACGACTACCAGATCCAGGGCTGGATCGTGAAGCCGCCGGACTTCGACCCGTCGCGGAAGTACCCGCTCATGCTCTCCATCCACGGCGGCCCGCACGGCATGTACAACGTGGGCTTCAACTTCGGCTACCAGGAGCACGCGGCCAACGACTACGTGATCCTGTACACCAATCCGCGCGGCAGCAGCGGGTATGGGAGCGAGTTCGGGAACTCGATCAAGAACGCCTATCCGGGGAAGGACTTCGACGACCTCATGGCGGGCGTCGACCTGGTGGTGGAGCGGGGCTACATCGACACGGACAACATGTTCGTGTACGGGTGCAGCGGTGGTGGTGTCCTGACCGCATGGACGGTGGGCCACACCGACCGCTTCGCGGCCGCGTCCTCCAACTGTCCCGTCATCAACTGGCTCTCGTTCGTCGGCACCACCGACGGCGCGGGCTGGTACCGGAACTTCGAGAAATATCCGTGGGAGGATCCGACGGAGCACCTCGAGCGCTCCCCGCTGATGTACGTGGGGAACGTCACCACGCCGACGATGCTGATGACGGGCGAGATGGATCTGCGCACGCCGATCTCGCAGACCGAGGAGTTCTATCAGGCCCTCAAGGTGCTGAAGGTCCCGACCGCCATGGTGCGGTTCAACGACCAGTGGCACGGGACCACCTCACGGCCGTCCAACTTCATCCGCACGCAGCTCTATCTGCGGGACTGGTTCATGACGCACGCCCGGGGCGCGCTGCGACCGGTGGCGGACCGGTAGGGTAGCGCGGCCACTCGAAAAGAAGAGCCGGGACCGAGCTACGGTCCCGGCTCTTCTCGTTACAGCGTCCAGGAGGTGCCAGGTGCGAGCGCCGCTAGGCGGTTGGCTCCGCCTGCCCGAGGGCGAGGTACCTGCGGTCGAAGAAGACCAGCGGCGCCCGATCCGGATCATAGGCTCCCGTGTGGATCGCGCCCACGAAGATGCTGTGGTCTCCGCCCGGATGGATGGCTACCAGCTCGCAGTCGACCCAGCCGACCGCATCCGTCAGCACGGGTGCGCCGGTGGCCCTCGAGACGTACTCGACTCCATCGAGACGCTCGGGCGGCGCGACGGTGTCGTCGGCAAAGCGGCTGGCCAGCCACTCCTGTCCTTCCCCCAGGATGCTCACGGCGAACGACCCCGCTCGCTCGATGAAGTCGTGCGACGAGCCCGCCTTGCGCACGCAGATGAGCACGAGGGGTGGATCGAGCGAGAGCGAGCAGAATGCACCCACGGTGAGACCCTGGATGTCCTCTCCCACTCGGGCGCACACCACGGTCACCCCGGTCGGCAGGCGACTCATCAGGTCCCGGAGCCCCATCGGGTCGAGAGCCGGTCTTCCCGCGGTCGAGGCGGGAAGCCGGGGATTCGGGACTCGGTCCACTAGGGCACTCCGAACTCGTTGAGATTGAGCGTGGGGTAGACGACAACGTACAGGAGCCAGACGGTTCCCCCGATGCTGAGCGGCACGCTCAGGTTGTCTTCGACCGGGTCTCGCGACAACAGCTCGACCACGGTACCTACCAGGGCTGCACCCGCGCAAATCCAATACTCACCGGCCAATCCCTGGAGGCGGGGGATTGCCGCAGCTGCCAGGAGCGCCGCGGTCAGGAAGCCAACGCTGCCCTCCAGGGTGCGATCGCCAACGCGATGCCGCCCGAATCGCCGACCCACCAATGCAGCCGCAGCGTCGCCGAAGACCCACAATGTGATGCTGACAATGGTCACGTACTTCGGAAAGAATGCACTGATCATAGCAGTGGCCGTCCTCGGCCGGAGTGCTCTGGTGATCCCCCGCTTCGGCGACGGCGCTACGCTCGCTCCGAACCCGCCACCGCTCGATGCCCGCCCACTCTCCGCGTGCGTCGAGCGCGATGCCCTCCGGTCTCACGCCGACCCGATCCAGCCGGTCCTGTTCGAGGCTCCGTGACGGGGTCGAGATTCGATTGTGGCTCGGGCGCAACGTCAAATGCTGCAACACCTCGACAAAGTACCGTTGCAAATCTTTACACCGCCGACCGATCA
>JAHEKN010000283.1 GCA_024638305.1 Gemmatimonadota bacterium
GCCCTCTGGGAAGACGCTCGGAGAGCGTTCCTGGGACTTCGGGCAGCCGTGGACGCTGCCGACATGGAGAAGAGGATCCGCTCTCTCCCGACGTCCGACCGAGAGGGGGACCAATGAGCTATCGGCTCGGTTTTCGGGAGCACGACGGAGTGGAGGCCGGGACCACGGCCATCGACCGTCGACGTGCCTTCACCCGACTGATCGGAGAGAGCGAAGGTCTGAAGCGCGCGGTCGAAGCTGCCGCAAAGCTCTCCGGCCATCGCATCTCCAGCTTGCTCTTGAGGGGCGAACCGGGCACCGGGAAGGAGCTGCTTGCCCGCACGCTCCACGCTGCCGGCACCCGCGCGGGTGAGCCGTTCATGCACATCGACTGTGCGAACGTCCCCGAAGCGCAGTTGGAGTCGGACCTCTTCGGCCACGAGCCCGGAGCCGTGCCGGAAGCCGCCGTGCTGAAGCGGGGGATGCTCGAGTTGACCGCCGGCGGGACTCTGCTGCTCGAGCACATCGAGCGGCTGCCAGCCGCCCTTCAGCCCAAGCTGCTCGGCGTGCTCGAGGGCCGGCGTGCCTATCGAGTCGGAGGGACCGCCGAGTTCCGCGTGGGCTGCGCCATCGTGGTCACGTGCGGAGACACGCTGGGTCGGGCGGTCGAAGAAGCTCTCTTCCGGGAGGACCTCTACGAACGGCTCAACCGCGAGGTGATCGTCTTGCCGCCCCTCCGGGAACGGGGGCGAGATGTGGCACTCCTGGCGGAGCACTTCGTACAGGAAATGGCACGGGACGAGGGGATGTTCCCCGTCCCACTCTCCGACGCTCTCGTTGACGTTCTCGCCGCCCACGCATGGCCGGGGAACGTGCGGGAGTTGAGAGCTGCCGTGCGGGGAGCGTTTGCCCGGGCGACCGGATCGCAGCTGGAACTGCACGACCTCACGCTGCACCAACGCCGCCCGGTGCAGGCCGACCAGGTTCTTCGCGGACAGGTCGGTGCGATATCCATCCCGTCCGACGGGCTCTCCCTCAAGCAGATCGAGGCCCAGGCCATCCGGTTGACCCTCGATCTGGCCGAAGACAACCGGACCGCCGCCGCGAAGATCCTCGGGATCTCGCGCCCCACGCTGATTCGGAAGATCAGGGATTACGACCTGCAGACGCTGCCGGTAACGGGGGGTGCCCGATGAACCGGGTCGCCTCGCTTCCTGAGGGAACGCCCGGACGAGTCACCGCACTCATCCAGGCTGCCGAGTCCGCCGAGCGCGGCACCGATCGCTCGACGGCGCGGGATCGCTATCAGGCAGCGCTCGCGGGACTCGTGGGCAGCCCTGAGTCGTGTCTCGCGTCCTCGCTCACCCGGTGGATCGGCCGGTCTTTTCTGGACGACGGCGACCTGGATGCGGCGAGCGATTGCTTCGAGGCCGCGCTCGCCATCGCACTCGCGCACCACGACGATCCGGCGGTCTCACACGCGATCAACTGCCAGGCTCTGGTCCACTACTCACGGGGCGAGCTCGACCAAGCGGTTCAGTTGTTCTCCTGGGCGGAGAGACGAGCGTCCGCGGCCGGCGAATCGAAGCTGGTGGCCATGATCCATCAGAATCTAGGGATTATCGCCAGCATCCGCGGCGACCTCGAAGTCGCGTTGGACCATTCCCGACGAGCGCTCGAGACCTACGAGGATCTGGGCCTCACCGAGTATCTGGCCGCGCTCCTCAACAACATCGGGCGCCTCCAGACCGACCTCCAGGTCTACGACGAGGCCGATCGGGCGCTGGCCGCGGCACACTCAAACGCTCTACTCACGGGGCAGATCACGTACCAGGTCCTGGTGCACGTGAACCGGGTCAGGCTCGAACTGGCCCGTGGCCGGCTCCAGGAAGCCCGCAGCCACTGCGACCAGGCGTTCGAGCTGGTCCGCGCCACGGGGGACGAGCGCTGGCTCGGGGACATCTACAAGCACTACGGCACGCTGAGCCTTCGCGAAGGCAAGCACGCTCTGGCGGTGCGGCACCTCCAGCGCGCCGGGGAGATCGCGCGCGGGCACGAGGACCAACTCCTCGCCGCCGAGGCGGCGACCGAGCTGGCCGAGGCATTCTGGGGACTCGGCAAGAACCGCGAGACGCTTCAACAGCTGATCCGCGCCCACAGGACGTTCGACGATCTTCGGGCGAAGCGCGAGTTGGCCGACGTCGACAGCCGCATCAGCCGGCTCGAGGACAAGTTCTTGGCGATCGTGCAGGCGCTCGGAGAATCGATCGAGTCCGCCGACTCGTATACACAGGGTCACTGCGAGCGCGTCGCGGAGCACGCCTGCAGGCTCGCAGTGGCCGACGGATTCGACACGGATCTGCTCATATGGTTCAGAATGGGCGCCCTACTGCACGATCTCGGCAAGGTCTCCATCCCGAAGGCCATTCTTAACAAGAAGGGCCCACTCACCGAGGCGGAGTGGAGGCTGATCAAGGAGCATCCGGAGGCAGGGGCCGAGCTGCTCGAGGACACGGAGTTTCCGTGGGATGTTCGCCCCATGGTGCGTCACCATCACGAACGCTGGGACGGAACAGGGTACCCGCACGGGCTCGTCGCGCACGAGATCCCAAGATCCGCCCAAGTGCTCTCGGTTGCCGACG
>JAHEKN010000284.1 GCA_024638305.1 Gemmatimonadota bacterium
CGGATGCCGCTCAGCCGCCGGACCGCGCCCAGAGCGATGTTCTCCAGGCCGGAGAGGGCGGGCACCAGCTTGAAGTGTTGGTGGACGATTCCGATCGATGCCTCGACCGCGTCGGTGGGCGACCTGAACACCCGGGACGCCCCCTCGACCACGATCTCGCCGGCGTCGGGCCGGACCGCCCCGGCGAGCACGCCCGCCAACGTGCTCTTGCCCGCGCCGTTCTCTCCCAGGATGGCGTGGACCTCCCCTCGGCGGGCGCCCAGATCCGCCCCGTCGAGAGCCTGGACCGCCCCGTAGCGCTTGACGATCCCACGCAACTCGACCACGGGTGGGTTCCCGGAGAACTCGGGCATGCTCACGCGCGTCGTCGGCCGCCGAGAACAGTCACGCCGTCAGCCGGCGGGCGACTCCACTTCGCCCTCGACGAACGGAACGCGCGGGACCTGCAGGCTGCCCGCGCGAATCCGAAGACGGGCGTCGTCCACCGCGCTCCGGACCGGGTCGGCGATTTCCCCGCTCAGCGCGGGGTTGAACACGAAGTCGATCACGTCCTGGTCCACGCCGGTGTAGATCGGCTCCTGCCCCAGCCTGTCGTCCCGGTAGCGCCTGGCCACCTCCAGGAAGGCCTCGGGAATCCGGATCACGGCGCTTCCGAGGATCACGTCGGGAGCGACCGCGTTCTGGTCGCTGTTCATGCCCAGGGCCCAGGTCGTCGTGCCGGCGGCATTGGCCTCGCGCACGGCCTGGAAGACGCCGAAGCTGGCTGCGTCCGTGTTGTGGATGAGCACGTCCGCGCCCGCCCGCAGCTGCGATACCGCGGCCTCTTTGGCGGCCGCTACGTCGTCCCAGTTGCCGATGAAGGTCTCGAGAACCCGAACGCTCGGATCCGCGGCCGCCACACCCGCGCGGAACGCGTCGAACGTGCCCTTGACCGGCGGGATCTCCACGCCGCCCACCATCCCCACGCGCCCCGAGCTCGTCTTCATCCCGGCAACCAGGCCGGCCAGGTAGCTGGCTTCCTCCAGACGGAAGATCAACGGGACCACATTGCGCAGGACCCTGCCACCGCCGCTCACGACGATCGTGAGATCCGGAAATCGCTCGCCGGCGCGGACCGCCGCGTCCTGGTATTCGAACCCGTGCGCAAAGATCAGGTCGTATCCGTCCGTGGCGTACGTGAGGAAGGCTTCATCGAACTCGCCGGGAGTTCGGGTCTGCAGGTGGCTGACCCGGGCGCCCAACGAGTCGCGAATCATCTGCAGGCCCGCGTAGGCGCCCGCGTACCACCCGGCATCGCTCACCGGCCCGGAGGTCAGCAGTGCCACCCGGAGGGCTGAGTCGTCACCTCCGTCCCGGGCTCCGCCCCCAGGGCGTCCCTCCCCGCACCCGACGCTGCCCATGGCGATGGACAGGATCGCCAGGCCACTCAGCCGCCTCAACCAGCACTTAGCCTCCGACATCGACGTAACTCCCATCGGGACCTTCGCTTCCTTGTTCCGTGCTTCGAACGGCCAATATACTGTGCACCGCCTCGGCCCGGCCCCTCAACACGGGACCGCGTCTCCCTCGGACGGAGTCGTCATGTCACAGCAGCGCGACCATTGGAGCTCCACGCTCGGGTTCATCCTCGCCGCGACGGGGAGCGCCATTGGGCTCGGCAACCTGTGGAAGTTCCCGTTCATCACGTGGGAGAACAACGGCGGCGCGTTCGTGCTCGTCTACCTGGCCTGCATCCTCGCGGTGGGGCTCCCGATCATGATGGCGGAGATCCTGATCGGGCGTAAAACGCAGAAGAGCCCGGTCGGCGCGATGAAGGCGGCCTTCGGACCGGTCTGGGGGCTCGTCGGGGGCTGGGGCGTGATGGCCGGGTTCGTGATCCTGGCGTACTACTCGGTCGTCGCGGGCTGGTCCCTCTACTACTTCACCAAGACGTTCGCGTGGAGCGTCGGCGGCTTCCCGACCGGAACCCAGCTCGGGGACGACTTCACTACGTTTGCGGCGGCCGGCGGCCTGCAGATCCTGCTGTCGGGGCTGTTCATGGCCGCCACCATGTTCGTCGTCTGGTCGGGCGTGAAGGGCGGAATCGAGCGGACCGCCAAGCTGCTCCTGCCGATCCTCTTCGGGATCCTGCTCCTGCTGCTCGTGAGTGCCCTGACGATGGACGGGTCGGGACAGGCCCTGTCCTTCATCTTCACGCCCAACTTCGGCGAGCTCGAGCCGGCGGGCGTGCTGGAGGCGCTCGGGCACGCGTTCTTCACGCTCTCCCTCGGCATGGGCGCGATGATCACGTACGGCTCGTATGTCGACCGTGATCAGTCCATCGTCCGGTCGGCCGGGATCATCGTGCTTCTGGACACGCTGATCGCGATCTTCGCCACGATCATCATGTTCTCCGTGATCTTCTCCGTGCCGGGCATGGAGGAACAGGTCGGCGGCTCGACCGTCGGGATGCTCTTCATCTCGCTGCCGGAGCTGTTCTACACCGCGGTCCCGTTCGGGCGGGTTCTGGCCCCGGCGTTCTACATGCTCGTGGCCTTCGCGGCGCTCACCTCGACGATTTCGCTCCTCGAGGTCGTGGCCAGCTATCTGATCGACGAGCGGGGGTTC
>JAHEKN010000017.1:0-690 GCA_024638305.1 Gemmatimonadota bacterium
CCATGCCACCTTCGTCACCGACCACCTGTTCGGGGTGTACGAGGTCACGCCGCTCAAGGATCGGATCGGAGCGGAGATCACCACGCACTATCCGCGCGATCTGGACGTGGGCATGGGAATCACGCGGCAGGAGGCGTGGACGGACCGGGGTCACGTGCCTGTCGAAGTGCCCGACTTCGTCCAGGAGATCGTGGAACGCGTGGCGTTCCTGGCCCGTCGCGACAAGCGGATCGACCATCGGTCGGGGGTGAGCCAGCGCATGCCCATCGCCGCCATGGAGAGCGTGGTGTCCAACGCGGAGCAGCGAGCCATCCGACTCGGAGAAGCGCGCGTGGTCCCGCGCGTCGCCGACGTGTACGCCGCCCTCCCTGCCATCACGGGGAAGCTCGAGCTCGAGTACGAAGGCGAGCTGCACGGCGCGGAGAAGATCGCGAAGGAGCTGATCGCGCGGGCGGCGGGCCGCGCCTTCGAGGGGCGGGCGGGCGGCGCCGACGTTGACGAGATCATCGAGTACTTCGAGACCGGGGGCGCGCTCCAGGTCTCGGAGGATGCCGGCGCGGACGCGTGCGTTCTCGGCTTTCAGGCGGTGCCGGGCCTGCTGGCCCTGATCGAGCTGGTCGGCCTGGCGCCGGACGGCTCTTCCAACGGCCTGCGGGCCGCGGCTTGTGAGCTCGTGCTGGAAGCCCTGGT
>JAHEKN010000017.1:700-37290 GCA_024638305.1 Gemmatimonadota bacterium
GGCGGCGGGTACCGGCGCATGCCGCACGAAGGACCCTCCGGGCCCAAGTTCCCCGGGCTCGACGGACCGCTCGAGGGGTTCGACTCGGCCTGATCCCGATCGTCCGCGTGTTGCTGCCCACGGGCGTCGACCTCGGGTCCGCGGCCCTTCGGGCATGGCCCGTGCTCGCACCGTGTCATATGGACCCGTCCCGGAGGTCACACACGTAGGGGGCAGCGGAGGGGCGCCGAGGACATGACGCCGGAGGAATTGGCTCGTCAGCTGGAGCGACTCCATGAGGAGAGCTTCGGCTGGGCGCTCAGCTGCTGCCGGTGGGACCGTCCGTCAGCGGAGGACACGTTGCAGACCGCATATGTGCGCGTCGTTTCGGGAAGGGCCAGGTTCGGGGGCCGCTCGGCCTTCCGCACGTGGCTGTTCGGGGTGATCCGCAGGGTCGCGCAGGAGCACCTGCGTAGAGAGCGGACGCGAGGAGCGCGTATCTCGGACCTGGAAACCTTGGCGAGTGAGCCGGTCGCGCCCGTGGAAGACCCGGTGGAGGGTCTGGTACGGGAGCGCGCCAGCGTCCGATTGCGCGCCGCGCTGCGGCAATTGCCCGATCGCCAGCGCGAGGTCCTGCACCTGGTCTTCTACGAAGACCTCACGATCGCAGAGGCGGCGGACGTCATGGGAGTGTCGCTCGGATCGGCTCGCACACACTACGATCGGGGTAAGAAGCGAATGCGGACATTGATGGCGGAGGAGGCGATCCCGTGACGGACGACCACCTGGAAGACGCCCTGCGGGGCCGCTTCCAGCGCCTCAAGTCGGAGGAGTCCGGGACCGCTCCCGACTTCGCGGTCATGTATGCCCGCGCGGAGGCGGAAGCGGGGTCTCTGGACGCCGGCGGCAGCCCCATACTGCCCTTCGCGCGGCCGCGACGGCCGCTCACTGCTTTGACGCTCGCCGCGGGCACGTTGGCCGCAGCCGTCCTGGCCGGGATCCTGCTGCTCCAACCCGACACGCAGGATCGGGAGTTCGAGGCGCTGGTCACCGCGTTTGCGCTGGAGAGCGCGGGGTGGCGGACTCCGACGGATGAGCTGCTTCGGGTACCGGGCATGGAGATGCTCCGATCCGTACCCACGGTGGGGTGGCCTCGCGGCGTAGTCCCCGAAGGCTCGGAAGACACGGGAACCGATACCGACGTAATGGGATGAGGAATAGATCCATGAAGCGGTTTTTAATCGCCCTGACGGTCATGGCCACCTGGGTCCCCTGGGGAGGATCGCCGGCGCTCGAGGGGCAGGCGCCTACGCAGGCCCCGGACGACCCGATCTTCCAGAGCCTGTTCTCCGCGGAGTTGGTTATGCAGCACCGCCGCGCGATCGGCCTCACGGACGAGCAGCGCGACGCCATCAGTCGGATGATCCAGGATCTGCAGGGCAAGGTGGTCAGCATCCAGTGGGAGCTGCTCGACGACATGCAGGACCTGAGCGATACGCTCCAGCGGCCACGCGTCGACCTGGACCGCGCCCTGGATCAGCTAGACGTGGTCCTCGAGCAGGAGAAGCGCGTGAAGCAGGCGCACCTGGAGCTCTTGATCCGCATCAAGAACGTGCTTCGACCGGAGCAGATCCAGCAGCTCGAGCGGCTCAGGAGAGAGGCCGGCAGGACCTGAGCCCTGCGGGCGGTCCCGGCACACGCGGGGGCTCCGGAGCGGCGGCCGTTACCGACGCCCCGCGGGGACCCGCCGTGGGACCGGGATGGATGCAGCGCCGAACGCCCGCCGGGAACCTCGGCTACACACCACCAGGACGTTTCAGTCCATGCGGTGCTTAGAACCAGTACTGGAATCCGAAGCCGAACCGGCTCGAGGTCGCGTCGATGTCGAAGCCCGAGATCGTCTTCCGCCCGCCCTGAAGCTTGCGGAAGTCACCGGAGATGTCGGTGAACTCGCCGGTCGAGATGTCCAGGCCGAAGTCGAGCGCGAACTGCTCGCTCAGGAACACCGCCATCCCTCCGCCGAAGGTGAACGCGCCTCCGCTCCGGGTGATGTTGTCGACGAGCTCCGCCCCGTCCACGTCGGCGCCACCCACCCGCATGGCCCGCGCCGACAGTGCCGCTTCCAGATAGGGGACCCACTGCCGCAGCGTATTGGCGAAGTGGAAGCGGGCGCCGAAGTCGACGTGCACCGTCTCCCAAACGCCGGCCACGTTGGGTTGGTTGATCGCATTGACGCTGGCGCCGGCGGCGCCGATGAAGCCGGTCACGATTCGGTTGAAGCCATACCCCGCCCGTAGGGCTGCCCCGCCGCCGGTGTCCGCATCACCCCCCTCCACGCTCACCGCCGCCGCCTGGAGCTGGAACCCCACGTGGAACCCGCGTGTGGTCGAGACCTGGGCGGATACGGAGACGGCGCACACGCAGAGCAGGGCCGTCGAGATGAACGTCGTCTGGAGAAGGCGATGGAGCATGTCGTCGGTCTCGGTTGGAACGGGAACGTCTCGAAAGCGGCGGCCGGAGCACCAGGCTCCGACCGCACGCTCCGAGCGAATGTCCTGCGCCGGGGGCCTCCGGGCCAGTCCCGAAGCCCCGTCGCCTGTACCTCCCTACAAGATGATTGCCAGGATGACCAGGTGGCCGACCGGCTCCATCAACTCGCCGAACAGGTCGAACACGTCGTCCAGCACACCCACCATCCGGAGCAGCACGGCCACCTCCGGCGCGGTCAGCGGATCGCCATCGGCGCTCACGAAGGTCGGGGCGTCCGGATGCCCCGTCACGGTGGCGAACACCTCACCACGGAGATAGAAAGCCCCGTCGATCGACTCGGGTGTCCCGCTCACCTCCACGCGCAGCGACTCGCTTCCGTGGCGGACGGTCACGTCGATGTCACCGCTTCCGCCATCGTCGTCGACACCGCTCACCGCCCCCCGGATCGAGAAGTCGCGCGCGGCGATGCCCATCTCGAACTCGATATCGACCGCGTTCACACCGCTCTGTCGAGAGCCCTGCACCGCGATGTCGAAGTCCAGCCTGTCCTGGGCGTCCTGCAGGTACCCGGAGACGGTGATGCGGCCTCCGTCCCCGAGATCGTCCACGGTCGTGCTGTAGTCGATTGCGGTGACCCCACCGACGACCACGACAAGCCGGAGCGCGATGTCCTCCGCGCTACCGTCGCCCTGGTCGATCAGGTCGGCGTGACCGATCTCGACGTCGGACGTCGGCCGGCCCGTGAGACGATCGTGCTCGTAGACGATGAAGCGTACGCCGTTGGCCGGCGCTCCGGCGCGGCCGGGATCGACCACGTATTCACCGGCAGCGAAGTCGAATACGAACGTCTTGCCGCGGTGGATCGCCGAGATGACCGGTGCGGCCGCGCCCACCTGCGCATCCCCGACCCGCTCCAGGATGCTCATGCCGAACGAGCGCGCGTCCTCCGGGCCCGTGATCGAGCGGAGCTCCCGGGCCAGTCCGACCGCGAGCGCCGGCTCCGTCCCGAGTCGCTCGAGCGCCATCTGTCCGCCCAGCCCCTTGAACCCGGTCCAGGTATCGGACGCCAGCACGGCGTCCATCGAACGGTAGTCCTCGAGTGCCGCTTCCGCGTCGAACGTGACCGCGACCTCCGGTCCCGTACCGGTGTCGCATGCCGCGGCAGCACCGGCGAGCACCGCCACCGCCGCCATCCTCCCCAATCCCGTCCTGCTCATGGATCTTCCTCCAGTAGTCGATCTCGTGCGCGTCACTGCGCGATTTCTCGCCGGTTCTGAAGCTGAGTGGCGGAGACGCGCGATCCATATGACAAGAGGTGAGCGCGATCGTAGCGGCCGGTCATCGCTGCGGTGGCGCAACAAACCCCGAGTGAGGTACGGATCCTGCCAAGGGGTTCTGGCAGTACGGGCGGCTTAGGCCGCTCTCGAGGCCCTGGTCGGTCCGGTTCCCGGCTGGGGTCTCACCCGTTTCCGGGTACGAAGGCCACGATCCTGAGTGGGCCACCGCTTCCGCCCTCGATCTTCATGGGCAGCGCGACGACGAAGGCCCCGGTGGCTGGCAGCAAGTCCAGGTTTGCCACGTTCTCGAAGCCGGGGATGTCCGCACCGTAGACGATCTGGTGTGTCTCGTAGAGTGTGGACTGGCCGTAGTCGATGGAAGGCGTGTCGATCCCGAGGGCCGCGATCGAACGCTCGGCGACCAGCCAACGGGCGGCGTCGGGATGAAGTCCCGGGAAGTGGAGCTCCGGCACGGCCTCGGGTCCGGTGCGATCCGTTCCGAGGTAGGACGCTCGGCTTCCATACCGGGCACCCCATCCCGTGCGCAGGAGCACGATGGACCCGTCCGCGATCGTCCCGTGCTCGACTTCCCATGACTGGAGGTCCTGGGCGGTCACGAGGTAGTCGACCTCGGCATCGGCCGCCCGGGGACGGACCGACGCCTGCACGTCAACCACCGCGGCGGGTCCGATGAGCCGGTCGAGGGGAATCTCGTCGGTCGCCGTACGCCCTGCGGAGAAGTGGATGGGCGCATCGAGGTGCGTGCCGCCGTGCTCGGCCGAGCTGAAGCTGAAGGCCGAGTAGAAGTACCCGGCGTCAACCACACCATACGCGACCGTGTCCAGCCGGAAGCTCTCCGCGGTCGGCCAGTAAATGGTGGAGTCCGAAAACGGATAGGTCAGATCGACCCAGGCGCCACCGACGGAGCTGAACGCGTCGCTGAGACTGATGCCCGGGCTGGCCCCGGGATCGCTGGAATCGCTACCCGCGTCGATGCAGGACACCGTGACGACTGGGAGCAGTGCGAGACCGACCGTGAGGGCCGTGCGGCCCCTATGTCCATCGAAGCGCGGCATCTGCCTTTCCCCTCCCGAGAAGCTGGTCAAGGACAGTCTAGAGCGCTCGCACGGGGTCCGCATCCAGGAGCTTGCGGGTCCGTAGAAGGGCGTCCGAGCTCCATCGGTGCCGGCAACGATGGCGCGGGGAGCGCTTGCGCCACTCGTGAGCCCGTGAAACCCTTTCCGGCACGGCCGCGTCTTTAAGGGTGCGGTCATCGCAGGCACACCCGGCCGCAAAGAGGCACCAGGAGGTTTCTTGGCCTCGAAGCTCCAGAATGCGCTGATGGCCCTCCGCGGTCGGCACACCGCTGCCGACGGCGGTGTGGTGCTGTTCATTCTGGGCGGGATGCTCATTGCCATCTTTGCCCCGGCATCGCGCGATCTCGGCCCGGATCCCCATGCTCCGGATCAGCCGCCCGACCCCATGCCATCCAGCCTGGCTCCGGTCGCGCCGGAAGGCGGGGCGCTGGCCGCCCCCGCACCGCACCGCCCCACCGAGGAGCAGGTGGTCATCGAACGAGCGTGGGATGTGGAAGGGCCGACCCCACACGCCATCATCTCATGGTGGGACGTCGACCGCTGGACCGCGCGTGAGGCCGAGCAGGCACGCTGGCGCAGCGAATGGGTGGCGGAGGCACGACGTCGTCCCGAGAGCGTGCCGATCGAGCTCTGGCCCAAGATCGTCGAGTGGGCGCCAAGCGACCGATCGCTTGCCCGGTCGGCCCGGGCCCTCCTGGGAGACGACCGCTACCTCCGGCGCTACGCGACTCGCACGCGCGGCGCGCGCGAGCCCACCGACCGTTGGAGGCGGGGCGACTCGAACTGGGACGCCGATCGCGACCGCGAGGGGTCGGTGAGCCAGTTGCGACGTTGGGCCAGGGACGCCCTGCGACAGCTCCGCGAGCGGGGTGAGCGGGCCCGGCCAAGCCGCCCCCCGGGCTAACCGCGCCCCTCGCGGGGACGGTCGCCGTCGCGCGACCCCCGCAAGCCGGTCACATCCTCGAGCCCCTGGGCTCTAAAGACCCGGGTCCGGTCCGGACGGCGGGCGGAAATCGGCCAGGTACCGGGCCAACTCCTGCATGAAGGCCTCGAGCGCGCCATCGTAGCCCAACACATAGCGCGACATGAACCGGAAGAACGCGTTGTAGATCTCGCCGTCCTCCGTGATGCTCAGACGAGACCCGGTGCCCTCCTCCTCGACGACGAACGTCCAGGTGCCACCGAAGTCCTCCTCGTCCACCACGCGGGCCACGAACCGGACGGGTGGTGACGACTCCTCGATCATCATCGTGATGCGGCCGGCGCTCCCCCACTCCTCCCAAGCCACCGCACCGTCCATGTCCGGTAGCCGCTCGACCTCGTCGACCCCCGCCCGCCAGAGCGGATAGCCCCGGTAGTCGGTCGCAGCCGTCCACAGCGTCTCAGCGCTGACGGGGAACGCGCGGGTCACCGTGACGGAGTGCTCGACCGGGAGGGTGCGCCCCACCAACACCGCCGTTCCGAACAGTGCGGTCAGGACAGCGCCCAGCAGGACGAACCAGCGCATCAGGATCCGGAGCCGGTGGAGCCGGACCCGTCCGACCCACCGATCTCCGGGGCGTAAACCTCACGCAGTCGTTCGTGGTATTCCGAGAGGAGGCCCTGAAGCACCTCGTGCTCCGCCGCCACGGCCGCGCGCAGCCCCTCGTCGGTCAGATAGTCGTGGAGGACGGCCGCCATGATCTGGGCGTCCATGCGGAAGCCGGTGTGGCCGACCGAAGTGAAAGCGCTCTCTTCCATCCCGTGCGTGTGGTAGGTGTCCGTGGAGCTGTACACACTGACGCCGACGCCGGGGATGCTCCGCGTGACCCAGCCCGTCTCCTCGTAGCCGGCCGGCCGCTGCCGTACTTCGTTCAGCTTGGGCGCTCCCAGGGCGCGGGCGTGCGCGAAGTACAGCTCCTCGAGGGTACCCAAGGTCACGCCGTCCCGGTACTCCCCGTAGCGGTCGATCTCGACCTCGGTTCCAGTGGCAAGCGCGGCGCCTCGGGCTGCGTCGTCCATCATGCGGCTAATGTGCTCCAGGTAGACCTCGTCAGGATACCGGATGTAGTAGTCCACGACCGCCCGGGCCGGCACCACGTTGGGGGCCACGCCGCCCTCGGGGATCACACCCTGGATGGACGCCTCCGGCCGGAACGTCGACCGGAGCCCGTCGACCGAGGAGTAGAAGCGCACGGCAGCCGACAGGGCATTGCGGCCGTTCCAGGACGTGAGCTGATGCGCCGGCCGGCCGTGAAACGTGTAGCGGACTTCGTTGATGTTGAGGCAGCACACGCCGAAGCCCGCACCCGCGCGAGAGGTCTCGACCGCCGAGTGGCTGCGGACCAGAATGTCGGTCCCGTCGAACACGCCCGCGTCGAACATGATGGTCTTGGCCGGCGGGCCCACCTCCTCCGCTGGTGTGCCGAACACGCGAATTCGTCCAGGCACTCCGCTCCCGGCCATCAGCTCCTGGAGCGCGAACGCGGCGGAAAACGCGACCGGCGTCTGCGCGTTGTGTTGGTCGCCGTGGAAGGGACCATCGATGTCGCGGAGGGCGTCGTACTCGCCGATCAAGCCGAGGGTCGGCCCCTCCGGGCCGGCGGGCGAGACCCAAGTCGCCACCCAGGCGGTCTCGAGGCCTGCGACACCGACCTCCACGTCGAACCCGTGCGCCCGTGCGACCTTGGTCAGGGTGTCCACGGCCTGACGCTCCTCCCATCCCACTTCCGGGTTGCGCCCAATCCAGTCGCTCAGGTGACGCATATCCGACTCCCAGAGCGCGGCCACCTCCTGGAGGAGCCGGGTCCGTGCGGGGTCGGACCGGGAGACGAGCTCGGCCGCCCGGCCTTCTGGATCGAGCCGGTCCTGCAATTCCTCGATCTGTCGGATGACCTCCGCCGCGGCCGCGCGTTCCGTCGCCGTGGTTTGCGCGGCAGTCGGGACGGCCACCACCGAACCGCAGAGCAACACCAGGGCAGACGGCAGCGAGATTCCGCTGATGCGAGCGATCCGGCGAGGGGTGGACATGGACTCCTCCGTAGCGTCTGGTCGAGGGCTGGGCGAGAATAGAAGTGGCGGGCCACCCGGTCCACCCGGTCTAGGCATGTGCCCGCCCAGTCCTCGAAGGAGGCCTCCGTGTCCTCTCCCGACGCTCCGACCGTCCGGCGTGCGCAGGACCGATTGCTCCTGCTGGCTGCGATCTTCGGTGTTCTAGGAGTCGGGGGTGGCGCCTTCGGGGCCCACGCCCTCGAGGGTCGCCTCACCGCCGGTGCCCTCGCGACGTTCGAGACGGCAATCCGGTATCAGCTCGTCCACGCTCTGGCGCTCCTCGCGCTGGCCGGAGTCGCCCAGTTGCGGCCGCGGGTGGCCGTGCGGGCGGGCATGGTGTTCGCCGCGGGCGTCGTTCTGTTCTCCGGCAGCCTCTACCTGTTCGTGTTCACGGGCGTCGGCCTGTTCGCCGCGGTCACCCCGATCGGAGGCGTCTGCTTCCTACTCGGATGGGGAGTCCTGGGCTGGTCGACGGTCCGGGCGGGTCGGAGCGGGCCGGCGGCGGGGCCCGGGGACTCGAGCTAGACCGAGCGATCCGCCGCCCGCACCGCCAGCACGCGCTCGGCAATCTTCCGCTGGCCGACCGGCACCGCATGGGCCGCGAGCTCTCGCAGTGGGAGGACGCGGAACGAGCGTGAGCTTGGACTTCCCGGCCACCCGGCCGCCGTCAGAAGAGCCCGCTCGGGAGGCCCCTCGACCGGCACCGGGTAGTACGTGGCCTCGAGATGGGAGAACCGGTGGATCACGGGCTCCAGGGCAGGGCGCTCGGGCCGACCCTCCCTGGACGGGAACTCCCAGAGCCCCGCCAGGAGGCCACTTTCAGGTCTCCGGACCATTAGCGTCCGCTCGCGGTCGTCCACGGTGACGAACGCGGTGATGTCCACCTCCGGCACCCGGGACCGCGGCGGGCGGGGCGGCCGCCGCTCGACCGTGCCCCGCTCCAGCGCGAGGCAGTCGGCGGCCAACGGACACTCCCCACACTCCGGAGCCCGCGGACGGCAGATGGTCGCGCCCAGCTCCATCAACGCCTGATTGGAGTCGCCCGCTCGATCAGGGTCCAGGACCGCGAGCGCCACCTCCCGGAGCCCTCGCGGTGTGGGGCGCTCCATGTCGAACAGGCGACTGAGCACTCGTCGCACGTTGCCGTCGACGGCGGGCTCGAGCCGGCCGAAGGCGATGCTGGCGACCGCGCCCGCGGTGTACTCGCCCACGCCGGGAAGCGTCCGCAGCTCCGTCGCGGTGTCCGGCAGGCGACCGCCGTGGCGCTCGCTGACGATCTGGGCGGCTCGGTGGAGATTGCGGGCTCTCGCATAGTACCCGAGGCCGGCCCAGGCTTCGAGAACGTGCTCCCGGTCGGAGGATGCCAGTCGTTCGACCGTGGGGAAGCGAGCCATCCAGCGCTCGTAGTACGGGGCCGCGGTGGCCACCTGAGTCTGCTGAAGCATGACCTCGGCGACCCAGATGGCGTATGGGTCGGCCGTCCGCCTCCAGGGCAGGTCCCGCGCGTGCCGGTCGTAGTGCGCGAGAAGCCTCCGGCCCATCGTGGCCGGATCGTACGCAGAGCGGCCGGTCCCGTCATGTACGGGACCGGCCGCTGCCGTCACGCGGCCCGGTGGGGGCAAGCGCCGCTCAGTTGGCGTTCCGGATGTGGAGCTGATTCGAGCACGCTCCCGCGATCACGTAGCCGTCGGTCCCGATGGCCGTCGCGCAGAGCTTGTATCCGCCCGGCTTGTTGATGCTCGCGTTCGGGAAGCTCGCCACGCCGCCGCCCTCCTGGGTGAACGCCTGGTTGCCGCTGATAACCACCTTCGAGCCGTTGTTGAGCTCCGCGCTCAGCTCGACCAGCACGTTCTCGATGGGCGTTCCATTGGTGGTCAGAGCCTGGACCCGAACCGGGCCGCCGATGGGCTGGCCGGCCGTATTCACCGGGGCCGGCTGCGTCACGAAGGCCAGTTGTCCGGTCGCGACCGCGTCGACCGCCGCGAAAGTGCTGAAGTCGCCGGGCCGTCCGCCGGTACCCCCACCACCCTGCGCAGTCGCATACAGAGGCTGCACTCCGATCAGCCGAGCCGCCATCCGACGGACCCGCTCACCGAGCGATCTGGGCGCCGGAGTGGCCACGCTGAGCGTGGCGCAGGTCGCGAGTCCCGCGGGCTGGAGGAGCGTCGAGTTCCGCTGCACGGTCGGGATGCCTGCCGGAGCTCCTGGCGCGTCGCACACACCCACGACCGGCTGTTGCACGAAGCCCGGCCTGTCGGGGAGTGTCTCCCACTGGTACTGGATCGGCGGCAGCGCCGTTTCCCCCACGGGGACCTGGGCGGATGCCGGAGCGCCAACCACCAAAGTGCGCACCCCGAACACGCCGTACCAATCCGCCGCGTCCGGTCCCACCTCGAGCAGCCAGGTGTCACCCAACGGCAGGCCGCGAGCCACGATGGGCTGGGCGTCGCCCACTCCCACCACGGCAAAAGCGCCACCGGCCGACAGAGCGGCCGCGAAGTCACAAGCCGCGCAGTCGAACGAGGCGAACGAGAGGGCTTCGGCGATCAGAAGACTTCCGACCGCGGGGGCGCCCTGGTTGGCTGCGGCGATGGCGCCCTCGATCACCCCGAACAGGTCCAGCACCAAGCCGTCGGCAGCGGACTGGTCCCCCAGCTCGCAGGCCGCGTCGATATCGTCGACCAGATCCGTAGCGACCGGCCGCTCGGGACGCGAGAAATAGTCGCGGGCCAGCTTCTTGAGGTCTCTGGTGTCGCAGATCCCCGGGGCGAACGCCGCCTCCAGGGAAACGAGCGACTCTTGCTCCGAGGGATTCGAGGAATCGTGACAGGCGGAACCGATGAGGGCGACCAACGCGACGCCCAAGAACCTACGTGACGACATCTTCCTGCTCCTTCAAATGGGGGGTCGAACAAGATGGGGGCTTGGCGCATGCACGACAACGACTTGCAGAAACATCCGAGCGATAGGGGCCCTACCGTTCGCGGTGTGGATGCCCTGTATACGGAATCCAGACCGCCGCCTGGCTCACGGAGTCGGCCCCTGTCGGCGGGTGGACGCGCGAACCCGCCGCTTCAGCGGCTTTCGAGCAGCCGTATCAGGTCGGCATTGTCATCGAGGTCCGCCAACCACCAACTGAAAGGGCGCTCGAACGAAAGCCCGGGGTTGGCCGCCAGGTAGATGCCCAGGAGCCTGACGGCTTCGTCCTCCTCACCGAGCCACGTACGCACGATCGACTCGATGAATGCGGCATCCCGAAGGGGATCGATGTCCGGGCCCACCCGCGCCGACGACGCCACGGCCCGAGCGCTGTCCGGGAGACCCGCCCGGAACAACGCCAGGGCGATCCACATCCGCCCGACGTGGTCGTCCAGCTCGCGGCGGCCGGCGGGGCGGAGCGCCAACACGCGTTGGTGCAGGCGCCACGCCTCGTCGATGTCGGGGTTACTCCCGGGGAGCGCCATCACGCGAATCTGGCACTCGAAGAAGCGCGAGTCCTCCGGAAATCGGCGAAGGCCCTCCTGGCACCAGCGACGAGCCTCGACCTCGTCCCCGAGGGTGATAGAAGCCGAGAACAGCCTCCAGAGGGTCAG
Source organism: Gemmatimonadota bacterium (assembly GCA_024638305.1). Taxonomy (GTDB): domain Bacteria; phylum Gemmatimonadota; class Gemmatimonadetes; order Longimicrobiales; family Gaopeijiaceae; genus JAHEKN01. The sequence continues at coordinate 12,167 of JAHEKN010000017.1, forward strand.
GTCGGCGTTTCGCAGATAGGGGTCGGCCTCATAGGAACGCTGCGCGACCAGCTTTGCTTCGACCGGATTGTTCCGATTGAGGAGCAGGTGGCTCAGCGAGGCTCCTGCGGAAGCCTGCAGGCGGTTCTCCCGGATCGCCGCCCTGAGATCCCGCTCCGCCTCCGCCAGCGCACGTTCGGTCTCCTCGCGGTTGCCGGCCAGGTTGAGCAGGTACTGCCAGTAGCGGAGTGTCCCGCGGAGCTCCAGCGCGTTGGGGTGCGCACCATCGAGCGCGAGCGCCCGTGCCGCGTGCACGAGGCCGAGCTCGATCCAACGTTCGTACTCCGAGCGGTCGAATCCCGTGAGTCTCGACTGTCGGTACGCCAGCCAGCCCCTGCGGGTCGGCGGTACCACCCACTCCGGATCCTCCCGCTCGGCCCGCTCGAGCACCGAGTCCGCCTCCAGCATCAGGCGGGAAGCCGCCGCGGTCTGTGTTGTTGCGACATCCAGCGCCTCGTCTGCGAGCCGCTGGGCGCGCTGGACCAACTCCCAGGCCTCCACGCTGCCTGCCTGTGCGCGCCCGGCGAGGAGCTCGAACTGCGCCCCGATGCGCTCTCTGAGGAAATAGGCCACTTCCTCGGAGAGCTCGTCCTGGAGGTCGAACAGGTCGGCTCGGGGCGCCTCGAGACGTCGCGACTCGAGCTGCTGACCGGTCTGGCCGTTCACCATGGACACGTTGATCCTGACTCGATCGCCGGCCGCCTGCACCACACCTGAAACGATTGTGCCCACATGAAGCGCCCGGCCGATGCTGTCCGCCGCGACGGTCGTGCCCCGGAAGGGCGCCACACCGTTCCGGGAAATCACGGTCAGCGCGCCCACGGCGCCCAACTCGTCGATGAGCGCCTCGGTGAGGCCGTCGGCGAGTACCGTGGCGTCTTCTCCCCCGCCGCGGGCGTCGAAGTAGAGCACGGCCACCCGACGGGGATCGAAGTCGGGATCGAGCTCCGCGGTTGCCGTCGGTGCCGCTCCGGCCCGCCAGACGCCCACCCCGGCCAGGGTCGCCAACAAGCCGACCAGAGTGAGCAGCACCGCCTCGATCCGAGGCATCTCCTGGTGTCCCTTGGCTCCGTGGAACCAGGCGACGATGATGGCTCCTGGCAGGCAGGCCGCAACCACCGCCAGGGCGATCCGGTAGCTGAGCTCGGGGAGGACCCCCCGATCCGCCAACTGATCCACCACTTGGAGCACGATCCAGCCACCCGCAACGAAGGCGACCAGATAGGGCGCCATCCGCCGCTCTCGCAGCTCGTCGAACAGCCTCATGGGCGAACGCTGACGAGTGCGGGGCGGGACGATTCAGCGCCGAAGAGGTGCTCGACCAATCCAGACCGCTCCGGTGGGGGTGCCAGGAGCCTCAAGGTGTTTGCAAGACGCGAAATCCTCAAGCGGAAGCGAACCTCGGAACGTCGGGGAAGGGGACTACGGCCCGCCTGAAACACGCCGTCGCCGCGGTCGGACGGCTCATACGTGTGCCGGAAGCTCCTTCACGGTGGCGCGAATCCGTGCGTCGGGTGTACGCTCCGGCATGGCACGACGGTTCACGCGCTACTCCAAGTACCGCGGCGGCTGGCTCGATGCGCTCAACGTCGAGTCGCTCCTCGAGCACCTCTCCGATTTCCTCCTGAATGCGGGATTCGAGGGAGGTCCGCACTACCATCCCTACTGGGGTTGGTCGGGCGGTGACGACGCCAGCTCGCTCGATTCGCTCAAGGACGCGCTGCTCCGCGCCCTGATCGAAAGCGGCCAGTTGACGCCGGAGATGATCGAGGAGCTCCGGGGCGAGGGCGCGGGCGACGAGGTCGTGCGCCAACAGATCGCCAAGCTCCTGGACGATCTCATCCAGAAGCTGATCGACGAGGGCTTTCTGACTACCGAGGGCGGCGTGCCGGGCGTTCCCGGACCCACGTCCGAGATGAAAGGCGAAGGGCACATCGAGGACGCCAAGGCCGCGGCGCAGGGCGTCCAGTTCAACCTCACGCAAAAGGGAATGGACTTCCTCGGGTACCGCGCGCTGAAGAGTCTGATGTCGGCGCTCGGAACGGCGGATTTCGGCGCGCACGAGACCGCGGACCTGTCCACCGGGGTCGAAGCCGACGCGGCCAGCCGCCCGTACGAATTCGGGGACGCGCTCAATTTGGACATCCCGGCCACACTCAAGAGCGCAATCGAGCGAGAGGGGATCGGCGTGCCGCTCTCGATCGACTACTCCGACCTCATGGTCCATCAGACCGAGCGACGATCGTCGTGCGCCACGGTGCTCCTGCTGGACGTCTCGCACTCCATGGTGCTCTACGGAGAGGACCGGTTCACGCCGGCCAAGCGGGTTGCGCTCGCCCTCTCGCACCTCATCCGCACGCAGTTCCCCGGCGACTCGCTCCGGGTGATCACGTTCGGGGACCGCGCGCAGGAGATTCCGCTCTCGCAGCTCGCCAAGGCCAAGGTGGGCCCGTTTCACACCAACACCGCCGAGGCGCTGCTCCTGGCCCGTCGGGTCCTCAAGGCCCAGAAGAAGGACATGCGCCAGATCGTGATGATCACGGACGGCAAGCCGAGCGCGCTCACACTCCCGGACGGACGGGTCTATACGAACTCGGGGGGCTTGGACCCGGCTATCCTGCGCGAGACCTTCCGCGAGGTCGCGGCCTGCCGGAAAGCCGGCATCCTGATCAACACGTTCATGTTGGCGCGCGACCCCTACCTCGTGCAGTTCGTGAACAAAGTTGCGCAGATCGCACGCGGGAAGGCCTACTTTACGACCACGATGACCCTGGGCCAGTACATCATGATGGACTTCTTGCGGGGCAAGGGCAGGAGGAGCGCCTGACCAGCCCGAACGACGACACGCGGGCTTTCTCCCCCGCGCGAGCCATGCTCTTCCCGGTAGCGTTCGCGACCACGCTCGCGGCGTTCGCGTTCATGCCCGGGATCCGTCAGGACTCGAGTCTCGCTACGACGTTCCTGGTTGCGGCGGGCGGCCTGCTAGTCTGGGCCAGCGCGCTCTACGCCGCCGCCAAGCGCTCAGGCCGTCCGCTCGACCTCCAGGTGGCGGTCCGCAGGCACCACTGGGTACAGGCCTGCGCCCAGGGCGTGATCTACGTCTGGTGGGGTCTCTACTGGAGCCCGGTGCTGGCGTTCGTGCCGCTGATCCTCGGGCAGGTGGTCTTCGCGTACGGTGTCGACAGTCTGCTCAGTTGGTCACGGGGCCGCACGTATCTCTTCGGCTTCGGTCCGTTCCCCATCATCTTCAGCATCAACCTTTTCCTCTGGTTCAAGCCGGATTGGTTCCACTGGCAGTTCGTCCTGGTTCTTCTGGGATACCTGGCCAAGGACCTGATCCGCTGGACCAAGAATGGCCGCTCGGCGCACATCTTCAATCCGTCGTCGTTCCCGTTGGCCGTTGCCTCGCTCGTGCTGATCACCGTCGGGGCCACCGACATCACGCTCGGTCTCGAGATCGCGCAGTCCCAGTTCAACCCGCCGCACATGTTCACGGTGATCTTCCTCGCGGCGATCCCGGGGATGCTGCTGTTCGGCGTGACGACCATGACCATGACGGCGGTGGTCACGGCGTACCTGTTCGGACTGGCGTATCACCAGATCACCGGCGTCTACTACTTCTACGACGCCTACATTCCGATTGCCGTCTTCCTCGGAATGCACCTGCTGTTCACGGATCCTTCCACGTCACCGCGCACCGAATCCGGCCGCGTGATCTTCGGGGCGCTCTACGGGCTCGGCACAATCGGCCTAGTGGTGGTTCTGGATGCCGTGGGCGCTCCCACGTTCTACGACAAGCTGCTGCCCGTCCCCATTCTCAACCTGACGGTGCGCGCCCTGGACCGGCTCGGACCCGCCCTCTCCGCCAGGCTGCCGCCTCCTCCCGAGCTCGTGGCGAGCCTCTCCGCACAGGGTCGCCGCTACGCCAGGGTCGGCCTCTGGGTGGTGGTGTTCTTCACGATCCGCGGCGTCGGCGGCGTCGGGGACGACCACCCCGGCCAGTATCGGCCCTTCTGGGACGAAGCGTGCCGTGTGGGCAGCGATCGGGCCTGCGACTACGTGGAGCTCATGGAGTCCGTCTACTGCGAGCGCGGCTCGGGCTGGGCCTGCAACGAGCTGGGCATACGCTTGGCCACCCGGAATCCGGATCCTGCCGCGGCCCGCGCGTCGCTGGGGCGTGGGTGCGAGTTGGGCTTCGGGCTGGCCTGTGGCAACGTGGAGCAACTGTCCGCGGGCGGACCGTTCCGCACCGGGCCACCACCGGTGGAGGAACTGCCGATCGTGATCCGGGGCAGCAAGGGACCGGTGACGGAGCGGGACCCGGCGGCGCTCGAAGCGCTGGCCTGCGGGCGGGGATGGTCCACGTTCTGCGCGCCTGCCCGGACGGGATCCACCGGCTGAACGTGCGCTGCTGAGACCACGGAGACGATCGCCATGAAGACGATTCCCTTCTATCAGTCCGACGCGTTCACCGATCGCCCATTCGCCGGGAACCCAGCCGCGGTGTGTCTGCCCGAGACACCGCTCGAGGCGTCGCTGATGCAATCGATCGCCAAGGAGATGAACCTCTCGGAGACCGCCTTTCCGGAGCCACCCGGGCCGGACGGCGTTCGTCGCCTGCGCTGGTTTACGCCGGGCCTGGAGGTGGACCTCTGCGGCCACGCCACGCTCGCGACCGCGGCGGTGCTCTTCGAACTCGGCGATCCGTCGCCGCTGCGGTTTCGGACCAGGAGCGGCGTGCTCACCGTCGAGCGCGAGCCGGATGGGTCGCTGCGCATGGATTTTCCGCTGATGCCGGCCGATCCGGCCGCGCCGCCCGCCGGAATGGTCGAGGCCCTGGGATGCGCACCCGGCGCCGAGACCGCCCGCGGGCCGGTGGGTCAGTACTGGATGGTGCGTGTCCCGAGCCAGGCAACCGTTGAGGCTCTCCGTCCTGACTTCTCCACTCTCGGCAAAGTCGACCTGGACGGGCGGGTGGGCGTGGCAGTGACCGCTCCGGGCGAAGAGGTCGACTTCGTATCCCGGTTCTTCGCGCCCTGGGCGGGGATCGACGAAGATCCCGTCACCGGATCGGCGCACTGCATGCTCGCGCCCTACTGGGCCAAGGAGCTCGACCGCGACCGTCTCACCGCCCGGCAGGTGTCGGAACGGGGTGGCGACCTGCTGATCGAGCTCCACGGCGACCGGGTCCACCTGATTGGACGGGCGGTGACGGTGGCGGAGGGATCCGTCAGGATTCCCTGACACTCACACGGAGTCTTCCACCAGGCAGGCTTGCGCGGGTTTTCCGTTACCCCCGACAGTGAAGCGCCCGATTCGGCGGGAACGACGTCCGGGAGGCGCTCATGAGTTCACGAGGGGTTTTGATCAGGGGCATCGCCGCCGGGCTGATCGGGGGTGGGGCCGTCGCCATCTGGTTCCTCCTGATCGACTCTTCGCAGGGGGTCCCCTTCCGCACGCCGGGCCTGATTGCCAGCAGGCTGGCGGGGCGGCAGTCGGTCGAGGTCACGCCCGTGCTCGTCGGGCTCTATTCGGCGATCCACTTCAGCCTGTTCGCGTCCGTGGGGGCGGTGATGGCCTGGCTCGTCGATCGGTTGCCCGTATCCTCTGGGTCGCTCCTCGGGCTCGTCCTCGGCTTTCTGGCGTTCGACGTCCTGTTCTACGGGGGTCCGCCGCTCATGGGCGTGGACATCGTGCAGGAGCTGGGCTGGCCCGAGGTCCTCGGGGGCAATCTGATCGGTGGCCTCCTGATCGTCGGGTTCGTCCACTTGAGTGTCGCAGCCAAACCGGCGGAATGGTGGTACGTGCTGGACGACCCCCAGGCCAGACGGGAGGGCCTGCTGGTCGGATTGACCGGAGCGGCCTCCGTGATGCTGTGGTTTCTGATCTTCGATCTGCTGCGCGGCGAGCCCCTGCGGACGCCAGCGGCCATTGGCTCAGCCCTGTTCCTCGGAGCCGCCAACGTCCAGCAGATCGATGTCACGGTCGTCACCGTGGGTGGCTACCTGACGCTCCACGTCGCCGTCTTCACGCTCGCGGGCTTGATCGCGTCCGCCCTCGTTCGCCAAGCGACGGACGGTCGCCCGTTCGTCCTCGGCGGCATCGTCACGTTCGTGGCGCTCGAGGCCGTCTTCCTGGGCATCCTCGCCGTGGTCGCCGAGTTCCTCCTGGAGGCCCTCTCCTGGTGGGTCGTGGCCGGAAGCAACGCGCTGGCCACGCTCGCCATGGGGGCCTTGCTCTGGCGCTGGCACCCGGTGGTGCGGGACGTGCCGCCCGAGCCGTCCGAGCACAGGAGTGCGGCGGCTGCCTAGGTGTCGCCGGGGTGACCGTCGTTCAGGTCGTACTTCATGATTCCGGCGTGCTTCGAACCCGGCTCCCGCTCCAGACCGAAGACCGGGCCGCTCGGCCCCGGCGCCCGATCGACGTGTGCGGCGATGGCCTCCAGGTCCTCCGCGTCCAAGGAGAGCCCGGCGGCGGCGACACAGTCCGCGATGCGCTCGGGGGTGCTCAGGCCCACGATCGCCGAGGAGACTCCCGGGCGGCTCAGCACGTAGCGAACCGCCACCTGGGCGATCGAGGCATCGTGCCGGTCGGCGATGGCGCGTAGCGTCCGGAGCAGCCCCTGTAACGCGTCCCAGCCTCCGAGCTCGTCCACGATCAGCCGGTACTTCGTGAGCGAGCGCGTGGGGAGCGCCCGGTGGTCGGTGCCGGCCGGTACGGGGTCGGGTCGTCCCAGCCAGCGGTCGGTCAGGAAGCCGCCGGCCAAGGTGCCGTAGCACAGCATGGGGATATCCCGGTCCTGGCAGAAGGCGGCCATGTGTCCTGCCGGACGGTGATCGATGGCCGAGTACTGCAGCTGGTTGGTCCGCACGGGTACGCCGGCTTCGATCAGCTCGCTGAGGTGCGTCACATCGAAGTTGGTTACCCCGACCGCGCCGACCTTGCCCGCCGACACCAGCTCGGCCAGCCAGAGCGCGGCGTCCACATAACCCGGCTCCGCATAGTCCCACCAGGCGAACTGCACCAGATCGAGCCGCTCCACGCCGAGGCGCTCGAGCGAGCGGTCGACGATGCGCTCGACGTAGGCGCGGTCGACGGCTCCCAGGGCCGACCGGTCGGGGACCAGCTTGGTGTGGATCCGCACGCGTCCCGCCAGGTCGATCCCGTGGGTGCCTCGGAGCCGTCCCAGCCACGCGCCCAGCAACTCCTCGACACCGGTGTAGATGTCCGCGCAATCGAACGCGGTCACGCCCAGCTCCAAAAGCGCGTCGAAGATATCGAGGGCCTCGGTCCGGCTCTTGGGAGTGCGGTGATGACCCGCGGATAGCTGCCACGCGCCCACGATGATGGGCGGGAGCTCGAGACCGGCTCCCGTCACGGGAGCGGAACTCGCGTCACATCCCCGTGCCGGAACGTGCGGCGGCCGGTCCGGGTGATCCGAAACACCGCCCCGCACAGGGGGTCGGGGCAGGCGACGTCGGTATCCGTGGTCATCCAGTCGTTCGGATGGGTCTCACGTTGCTTCGCCGGCAAGAGCGGCAGGAGCGCCGCGAGCGGGTAGATGGGGAACGTCTGCCCCTCCGGGAGCCTCAGGTTCTCGCCGGAGAGCTCGAAGTAGTCCCCGATCTCGTGGTTGCAGACCATCTCGCCCTGCCCCTCCACCACCTCGACCCGCAGATCGTACAGCGTAAACTCGTCTTCGGTCGTGCTCATCGGCACCTCGCTCGTCGGTCTGTCGAGAGTCGGGAGGGCGCGGTACGATCGGGGTCGCGCTCGCCTGGGGAAGGAGATCAGCTTGCAAGTTCGTTCGAAGGGGTACCGGCCTCCAGGGGCGGGCCCGGTGGGCCAACGAGCCGACGCCGCGACCGGTGCCGTGGAAGGCGGCCCTCCAGCGTGAGCGCCGACGCTTCCGGTCCCCTTCCGTTCGCGGGAGGTGTCGCGGGCGCTCTCGCCCCCATCGGGGTGTTTCTCGCGGGGGTCGCCTGGCTCGGGCTCTCGGGTGCCCCGGACGAGCGCGGCTTCTGGCCCATCCTGCTCCTGGCTCTCGGGACCGGAGTCCTGCTGGCGCGTGACAAGTCGCGCTACTCCGAGGCCGCGATCCGAGGAATGAGCCAGCCGATCGTGCTGACGATGATCATGGCCTGGCTCCTCGCCGGGGTGCTTGGATCCCTCGTGTCCGCCAGTGGGTTCGTGCAGACCCTTTCACGATTGGCCGCAGAGGTCGGTCTGGCCGGCGGCGGCTTCGCGGTTGCCTCCTTCCTGATCTGCGCGGTCGTGTCCACGGCCACCGGCACCAGCCTCGGCACGCTGATCCTGTGCTCGCCTCTCCTCTATCCCTCCGGTGTGCTCCTGGGCGCGCATCCGGCCGTGTTGATCGGAGCGATCCTGGGCGGGGCCACGTTCGGAGACAACATCTCGCCGGTGTCGGACACGACCATCGCCTCGGCCTCCACGCAGGGGGCGGACATCGGCGGGGTGGTGAGAAGTCGCCTTCGGTACGCTCTGCCGGCCGCGCTCGTGGCAATCGTGGTCTACGGCGTCCTGGGTGGCGGCGGCGACAGAAGCGGTCTCACGGATGCCCTCGGAGCGGCGCCCGGGCAGGCGCTGGGCGGGCTCGGTGCCCTGCTGGTCGGCGCCGGCCCGGCCCTGGTGATCGTCATGCTGCTTCGCCGCCGGCACCTGGTCGAGAGCCTGATCGCGGGGGCTGCGGCCACGGCGGCCCTGGCGGTGGCGCTCGGAGCAATCGAGCCGGGCGAGCTCCTGCACATCGATCGGGAGGCATTCCTGGCACGTGGGCTCGTCCTCGACGGAATGGAGCGAGCAGTGGGAATCTCCATCTTCACGCTTCTCCTCATGGGGGTGGTCGCCGGCGTCGAGGCCAGCGGCGTCCTCGACGGGTTGCTCGCGCGGGCCGCTCGCACGGTCACGAGCCCCGCCCGGGCGGAGTGGTCGATCTTCGCGGCCGTCTCCGTGGGGGTCGTGCTCACCACCCACTCGGTCGTGGCCCTGCTCGCCGTCGGGCCGCTTGCAAAGTCGACGGGCGAGTCCGCGGGCATCGGCCCGTACCGCCGTGCCAACCTGCTCGACGTGACCGTCTGCACGTACCCGTTCCTGCTGCCGTTCTTCATCCCAACCATCCTCGCCGCCAGCCTGACCGCCGGCGACGGCGCCACGACCCTGCCGCGCGTGTCACCGTTCGAGGCGGGTCTCTACAACGCCCATTCTTGGGCACTGCTTGCCGTGTTGCTGCTCGCGATTGCGACGGGATGGGGGCGAGAAGGCGCCGCGCGGTTGCCCCGCTGAGGGTGGGGACTCAGCTTCTCCGCTCACCCACACTGCGTTTTGCCGCCACTCCATGACCAGTTGCATCTTCTGTAGGATCGTCGAGGGACACGAGCGCGCGAGCTTCGTGCATCGGGACGACATGATCAGCGCGTTCCTGGATATCCGGCCCGTCACCCCGGGCCACGTGCTGATCGTGCCAAACCGCCACGCGGCTTCGTTCCGGGAGTTGGACGACTCGACCCTGGCCGCCATGATGAGCGCCGCCGGAAGGGTGGACGCCGCACTGCGGGAATCCAGCGTCGCCTGCGAGGGAGTGACGCTGGTCCTGGCCGACGGGATTGCCGCCGATCAGAAGGTCCTTCACACGCACCTGCACCTGTTCCCCCGCTATCACCGTGACGGGTTCGGGTTCGTCTACCCGCTCGGGTCCAGTACCGGGTCGTCGCGTGAGGAGCTGGACAGCCTGGCGGGTGAGCTGCGAGAGATGCTGACGGGGACCGGGGAAGCGGCCTGAGACGTCCTCGGGAGCGCCGGCTCCCGGGGTTCCTCGCTAGTCGGTGCGATCCCTTTTGCGGATACGCCTACGCAGCCAGAGACCGACGCCCGATACCATTCCGAGCGGAAGCGCGGTAAGCACCATCGCCGTCACGAGAAACGCCATGCGGTTCTCGGCGCTCGGGTCGAAGCACATCGGGCAGGCGGAAGCGAACCCGGGAAACGCCGTCAGCGCGGCGAGCGCCAGTGCGAGTGCCTTCAAGCGCCTCATCACTGATAGACCTGGAAGAAGATGACGGGCCACACGAGCACGACGAAGTACCAGAAGATCTGGACGCTGTCGAAATGAGCCTTGCCGAGCGTCCCGCGCCAGAGGCGACTCCAGGCCCATGCCAGACAGATGAGGGCCGCGACAGCATGGAGGGCGTGGGCACCCACGATCGTGTAGAAAAACGCCCCGTAGGTGCTCGATTGTAGGGTCAGCCCCTCACCGATGAGCCCGACCCACTCCACCCCCTGAAACCCGACGAAGAACATCCCCAGCGCCAACGCCATGCCGAGTGGCAGGAGCGCCCGGCGCGGTTGCTGGTTGTAGGCCAGCCTGCCGAAGGCGAGCACGATTCCGCTCGCCATCAGGGCGGCCGTGTTGATCGCGGTCTCCTCGAAAGGCAGGCGCGGCTGCCCGGGCGGCGGCCAGAGCTCGCCGATGCGCTCCGACATGAAGATCACGTGCGCGGAGATCAGCCCCGCAAACAACATGATCTCGGTGCCGACGAACAGGATGGTGCCGATGACGCAGTTGGGTACGGCGGGCTCCCTGCGGGGAGGCTCGGTCCGCTCCCGATCGGTCAGCGTCGCGCTCTCCATTGTGGGCGCTCAGCCCCCCTGGACGAACGTGTTGCGGATGTAATCGACGATCTGCTGCGCCTGCTCTTCGTCGTAGAGGGCACCCCACGGCGCCATCTGGGCCGACTTCCCGACCGACGCCCCGCCCTCGCGGATCACCTTGACGAGGTCGGCATCGGTCCGGGTCTCCCAGAACTCCGCCAGGGTGAAGTCGGCGGGCTTGGGATCGAGCGCTGCCGCGCCCGCTCCGTCCCCTCGTCCGCCGGCGCCATGGCAGGTAGAGCAGATCTGCGAGTACGCCTGGTCGGGCGCGAACGCCACCACGGGCTCGGGCTCCGGCTCGGCCTCCTCGTCGTGCTCTTCACCCTCCTCCCCGTGCTCTTCACCGGAGTCGATCCCGGCGTCCACGACCGCCTTGGCCGCCAGGTTCTCCCAGCCGGCCCCGTCGTGCTTCATCACGTCGGGAGCCACGCCGGCAAAGAACAGGAAAAGCAGCAACAGAGAAGCAGCCAGAACCCACTTGGCGATCTGCCGCTCGATCTTCAGGTGCATGAAGTTCTGCACCACCAGGGTCGCCTTCACGATGGCGATGCCGAAGGCGGTGAGTAGCGTGACCCAGAAGATGCCCAGGAACGGCCCCGCCACGCTGATCACGAGGAGGACCAGCAAGACCAGGTAGATCTTCTTGTAGTTGATGTGGTGACCGTGGTCTCCGTGGCCGTGCTCGGCCCCGTGACCCCCGTGACCACCGTGACCCTGGTCCCCGCCGTGTCCGCCCTGCTCGATGTTCTCTGCCATGACCGTCCTACTTCGCGATGTAGAGCAGTGGGAACAGGAAGATCCACACCACGTCTACGAAGTGCCAATAGATCCCGATCAACTCCACCCGGTGGAGGTTGACGTTTTTGGCGGCGTCCCTGGCGATGTACCCCATGATCACCGCACCGGCGATCACGTGGGCAGCGTGGAGCCCGGCCGCCGTGTAGTAGAAGCTCCAGAAGTTGTTGGTCGTGATGGTGTAGCCGTGAGAGATCTCGTACCACCACTCGTAGCTCTTGACCCCGACGAACGTGGCCGCGCCCAGAATCGTGTATATCAGGTAGCGCGCGGCCAGCTTGCCCTCGCCCCGCTCGGCAGCCTGGTGTCCCAGGACTGCCGTGAAGCTCGACGTGAGCAGCACGAAGGTGTTGAACGCGCCGATCCACGTGTTGGTATGCACCGCCGCATCGGCCCATTCGGGGTGGCCGATCCGGAACATCAGGTACGAGGCCAACAGCCCGCCGAAGATGACGACCTCGGAGGCCAGGACCCACCAGACCGCCAGCCGGCCGGTCGGGATCCCGGTCGATCGCCGTTGCGTCGCGATGGGAGGGTAGCTCACGTGGTTCGTCCTCAGGCTGGGAGGTTCTGCGGCCAGTAGTCTTCTTCCCGGTCCGGGTGGGCGTACTCGTAGGGTCCGCGGTACACCCGGGGGAGCTGGTCAGGCGGCCAATTCCCATGGGGCGGGGGCGACTCCGTCGTCCACTCCAGCGTGTTGGCTTTCCACGGGTTGCGCTCGGCCTTGGGCCCCTTCCTCAGGCTCTGGATGAAGTTGTAGAAGAACACGAGCTGGAAGAGGAGCATCACGATCAGCGACATGGTCGCGAACACCCGGAACGGCTGCATGGCCGCCAGCTCGGGGAAGTTCTGGAAGTCGTAGATGCGCCGGTGCTGACCGCCGAGCCCAAGCACGAACAGCGGAATGAAGATGAAGTTGAACGGGATGATGGTGCCCCAGAAGTGGATCTTGCCCAGGGTGTCGTTCATCATTCGCCCGAACATCTTCGGGAACCAATAGGTGAGCGCCGCGAACGTCCCGATTATCGCAATCGGGAAGAACGTGTAGTGGAAATGGGCCAACACGAAGTACGTGTCGTGCAGGTAGATGTCGGCTCCCGTGGCCCCCAGGAAGATCCCCGTCACCCCGCCGAGCAGGAATTCCGCCATGAACGCCAACGCCCATAGCATGGGCGTATTGAGCGTTATGGAGCCCCCATACAACGTCGCAATCACCACGAAGCACAATTCGGCTATGGGAACCGAGATGAGCAGCGTGGTCACCATGAACACGTTGGCCATCCGAGGATCGATGCCCGCGATGAACTGGTGGTGCGCCCAGACGAAGAAGCTCAGCACGCCGGTCGCCACCACCGTGTAGAGCATGATCTTGTAGCCGAAGACCTTCTTCCGGGAGAAGGTCGCGACGATGTCGATGGTGATCCCGAGCGCCGGCAGCAGCACCACGTAGACTTCGGGATGCCCGAAGAACCAGAACAGGTGCTGCCAGAGAATGGGGTCGCCGCCCCGCGCCGGATCGAAGAATCCCGTACCGATGGTCTGGTCGAACAGCAGCATGATCGCGCCGGCGATGAGCGGGCCGACCGAGAGCATGAACAGGATGCTCGCGATTACGATCATCCAGCAGACGAGCGGGATGTCGTACGCCTTCATCCCGGGCGCGCGCGAGTTCATCATCGTGGTGATGAAATTGATCCCGCCCAGGAGGAACGCGATGAACTCCAGCGCGACCGCAATCAGCCAAAGGGTCGCCCCCAGGCTGCTCAGGTTGTAGTCGCCCTGAGCCGAAAGCGGTGGATACGCTGTCCAGGCCCCGCCGAAGCCCCCACCCTCCACGAACAACGACGCCAGGATCAGCACGGCGCTCACGAAGAAGACCTGGTACGACAGCCGGTTGATCTTGGGGAACACCATGTCGTCCGCCCCGACCATGAGCGGAATCAAGAAGTTCCCGAAGGCGGCGATCAGGACCGGCATCGCCACCCAGAAGATCATGATCGAGCCGTGGTTGGTGACCAGGGCGTTGTACTCGTGGGGGGAAACCACCCCGAACCCGGGCACCGAGATGCCGGGGAAGGCCAACTGCATCCTGAACACGTAGGCCATGAGGCCACCGACCAGCCCCATGAACAGCCCCGTGAACAGGTACTGCATGGCGATGATCTTGTGGTCGGTCGACCAGATGTACTTGAGGATGCCCTGGGGTCCGTGGTGCTCGTGCGCGTGATGCTCGACGGCACCTTCGACCGTGGTGACGGAAGCGTCGGCCATGTCGCTTTCTCTCTACCCTACTGGGCGCTCGTTGAATTCTGTGCGATCCACGCCGCGTGCTCGCTCGCCTCTTCGATGACGATCCGGCCCCCCATCACGCCGTGCCCGATGCCACAGATCTCGGCGCACTGCACGTCGAACGTGCCCGCGACGGTGGGTCGGAACCATCCGGTGATGCTCCGACCGGGGATCGCGTCCTGCTTGAGTCTGAACACCGGCACCGAGAAATCATGCAGCACGTCGCGGGATTCCAGCCGGTAATGGTAGGTCCGGTTGTTCTGCACGTGCAGCGTGTCGGTCGTGAAGATGTCGTCCGCGGTGTCCAGCTCGTTGTCCATCCCGGGGTGCTGGAAGACCCAAGCCCACTGCTGTCCGATCACCCGCACCGTCGAATCCGCCTCGGGAAGCTGCAACTTGATGTCGTACCAGACCTTGGCGGCGCCAATCACGATGAACACGTCGCACACCAGCACGAGGGCGTGGGGCCACGTGATCCATCGCTTGAGGTGCTTTTCCTTCCCGGTGATGTACTGGCTCTTCACGCCGGGCTTGGCCCGACCGCGCCAGATCAGCCAGAAGAAGATCCCTTCGACCGCGATGAACCAGAATCCGACGATCCAGCCAACCAGGAGGATCACGCCATCGATGGACCCGGCGTAGGACGAAGCTTGTTGAATCAAACTCTCCATCGGTCCGTGGCTCAGCCTGTCAAAGGACGAAGATGTAGATGGCCGCTATGAACAGCACGGCGCTGATGATCGTGATGCGGAAGGTCTCCCGCCCGTCGATCATGGCCTCGTTGGTCTCGTCGGGAATGTCGAGGAACGCCTCGTCCAGAGGCGCTTCGTCGATTTCAGCCCGGGTCGGTTTCGCGAGGTCGTCCGCCATGGTGTCCCTAGTTCAAGGTCTGGACATAGGCGATCGCGTTGACGACCGCTTCGTCGGTATAGAGCATCGAGTTCGGACGCATGGTCATGCCGAACATGTCGCCGGTGTTGGTGCCCCGCCAACCCATCCGGAACTTCTGGAACTGCCGGAGAAGGTACCAGTCGCTTTGACCCACGAGCGGGGGTCCGCCGAGGGCTTCCATTCCTTCCGCGGCCGGGCCGTGGCAGGCAACGCACGTCTCCGCGTAGACCGCAGCACCGGCCTGGGCGTCGCCCGCGAGCACGGGCTCGAGGTCCGCACGGGGAAGGCTGGCCACGTATTCCGCCACGGACTCGAGATCCCCTTCCTGGCGGAGCACCTGGGCCATCGAGTGCATGCGGATTCCGACCGTGTCCATCGGGTGTGCACCGCGATAACCGGCCTCGAAGTTCCGGAGCTGGGTCTCCACGTACCACTGTGGAAGCCCGGCAATCGCCGGCGCACCTAGCCGTTGGGTCCCCTCGCCCATGCTGCCGTGACAGGGGCTGCAGGTGTCGTAAATGGCCTCTCCGCGCGCGAGTCCTTGCGGAGGAGCGGAGCAAGCGGTGCCCGCCAGCAGTGCGGCGAGGGCCAAGGCGGCGGCCCCCGGATTCCTAGTTGACAAGGTCATCGTCTTCCGTCGTCGAGCGTCGGCTGGATTCACAACAGTCGGGAGCCGTCACCGGGAGGGCCTCCTCCGAAACCCCTTCCAGAAGGGGCGACTCGAGCTCCACCCAATCGGGGGCCGGCGAAGGCGTGATGGCCTGGACGGCGGGCCCGGCAACCGGTTCGATCGCCTGCGCGGCCCGGCCCCGGAACGCGGGAACCGCCACGAGCAACACGATCAGGGCCGGCGCGATGGTCCAGGCCACGTCCATCCGGCTGTGGCCGGTAGCATGGTCCGCGCCGGCCGACCGCGACCGGGCCCGAAGCGCGATCAGGGCCCCGGCCAGGCCGAGCCACACCGCGCCCAGGACGCCGAGCGTCCACCAGAACACCATGAGGTAAAGGCTTTCCAGATCAGCCATCCGAGCTAGCGAGCGCGATCGACTCGTCGATCAGCATTACGGGGATTTCGTCGACGACCGGGTAGACGACCTTTCCGTCTTCCCGGATCAAGCCGGCCTCCAGGCGTGCGGTCACGACCTCACCCCCCCGGTTCCTCAGGATCCCCCGCTCGATGTCCGCATTCACGCGGTCGAGCACGGCCGCGTCGGCCATCGAGACCGGCTGCTTCGTCTCCGGACAGACCAGGATCTCCAGGAGGGTGGAGTCGATCACGAGTCCGTCCAACTGCGGAGGGTGGCGGTGTTTGTCGGGGAACCGTTCACAGCGAACCAAGGTAAGTGAAAAAACGTGCAAGGTCGAGACGACGGAGGTGTTTCGGGAGGTGTCCCGGGGCCCGCGCGTCGGACCTGTCTCCAGGCTGCCTGAGAGCCCCATGTCGAGACGATTCCTGATCCTGGCTCTCCTCACTGGCTCGGCCGTCTTGGCCGACTCGATGGCCGCGTGCGCCCAGGACCCCCCGCCTTCCCCGGCCATCGGAGACAGCCCCGTTCCGGGCGCCGCATGGGTGATATTCGGCGTAGACACCGTGGCGGTGGAGGTGGCGGCCACCGCACAGCAGCGCTCCCGCGGGCTCAGCAACCGAGAGGCTGTGCCGGCGGGCACGGGCATGTTGTTCGTGTTCGAGCGGACCGAAGAGCGCACGTTCTGGATGAGGGATACGCTGGTCGATCTGGACATCGCGTTCCTCGACGAAGGCTACCAGGTTCTCGAGATCCTGCGGATGGAAGCCGAGACGCTCGACCTGCACGACTCCAGCGTACCTGTGTTCATGGCGCTCGAGGTGCCGGGTGGCTGGTTCGCCGAGCACGGCGTCGGCGTGGGCTCCGTGGCGACGATCGTCTTCGGACCGACGCCCTGACGCGTCCCCGCGAGGGGGCTGGCGCCGGCGCAACGGATTCGGCCGCCCCGTCTATGGGCCCCTCTTAGGCCACCGACTCGGTCAGGACCCCGATGAGGGCGCCGACATCCTCCGCCGTGTTGTAGACGTGGGGCGAGATGCGAAGTGCGTTGCCCCGCTGTGAGACGAACACGCGGCGTTCGCCACACAGTCGCTGCACGCGTTCCAGGTCCACGTGCTCCGGCACCCGGATCCCGAACATGTGATCCGCCCGCCAATCGTCCTCCTCGACGCCGAAGCCCAGCTCGCGGGCCGCGGCGACCAGAGGAGCCGAGATGTCGCGGATGTACCGGCCGATCCAACGGGGATCGAGCTCGAGAACGAGCTCGAGGGACCGCTCCAGCATGGGACCCAGGATGAAGTTGCTGCGCTCGCCCACGTCGAACCGGATGGCGCCGGGCTGGTACTCGTCCACGTAGTCCACGAGGCCCGAGAAGTTCTCGCTGCCCAAGCGCGCGATCCACGTCTCCTCCAGCGGGCGAGCATCCGCGAAGCGCGGCCCGAAGTAGGCGCAGCCGATGGAATAGGGACCGAGGAGCCACTTGTAGGCGGCGGCTACGAGCATGTCGGGAGCTAGGGCCGTCACGTCGATGGGCTGCGCGCCTACCGACTGCGTCCCGTCCACGATCAGCGCTGCTCCAACCTCACGGGCCCGGCCGGCGATGGCGCCGAGGTCGAAGCGGGTGCCATCGGTCCAATGGACCGGACCCAGAGTCACGACGGCGGTCCGGGCGTCGATGGCTTCGAGGAGGCGGCGGTTCCAGTCCCCGCCGCGCTCGGCGCGCCGAGAGGGCTCCACGGTGCGTAGCTCCGCCCCGCTCCGCCGGGCGACGTCGCGCCACGAGTAGACGTTCCCAGGGAACTGCTCCATGGTGAGCACCACGTTGTGCTCGGCCCGGATGTCCAGGTTGGCGACCGCGGTCGCCACGGCGTATGAGGCCGCCGGCACCAGGGCCACACTCTCTGCTCTCGGCGCGTTCACGAGCGCGGCAAAGCGAGCTCGGATGCGGTCGGAACCTTCGAAGAAGTCGGTCGGGCCGATCCCACTCGGGTCCGCCTTGCGGCGGATGCCCTCGACTCCGGCGTCCATGACAGCACGCGGTAGCGGGCTCATGTACGCACAGTTGAGGTAGTGGAGATCCGGAGGCAGGTCGAACTGCTCGCGCCGACAATCGAGCGGCGCGCCTTGCGTCACCGTGCCGCTCTCCAGGCGGTCACCGCCGGATGCACCTCCATGAACGCGTTGTCGAGCCCGGCTAGATCGATCTGGCTTGCCATCTCGTGGACTTGCACCAGGGCATCCTTCCGATCGGTCAGGACGGTGAGGACATTTTCGATGACCTCCGCGTCCAGATCGACGTCCGCCAGGATCCAGTTCATGATCGCCACGGTGGGCACCGCCTCCGTGACACCTGGATACACGCCGGACGGGATCGTTCCCCGGAGGTAGTAGTTGTAGCGGGCCGTCAGTTCCGCGGTCCTCTCCGGTGGAATGGGGAGCAGGCGAGCGCCGACCGTGGTGGTCGCCTCCAACACGGCCGCGGCAGGGTAGCCCACGGAAATGATGGCGGCGTCGATGGCGCCGTCCTTGAGCGCCGCCGCGGACTCCGAGAACGAGAGGAAGCGCTCCTCGATGTCTTCGTAGCCGAGGCCGTAGATCTCGAGTAGCTGCCGGACGAGCTGCTCGGTTCCACTGCCGGCGGCGCCCACCGACACCCTGAGGCCGGCGAAATCGCCGACCGACTGAGCCCGCGAGTCCGACGGCACCAGGACGTGCGTCATGTTCGGGTATAGCGGCGCGACCAAGCGCAGGCGCTCGGCGCCCGGCTGCCCGCTCTGCACGGCCAGATAGGGGGAGACGGAGATGGCCATGGCCAAGTCGATCTCGCCGTTGATGGCGCGGTTCACGTTCTCGACGGATCCCCCGGTAACCTCGGCCGTGTACTGCCGCGTGGGATCCATGATGGAGAGCTCACGGGCGATGGCACCCCCGAGCGGATAGTAGATCCCGCCGGTTCCGGCGGTCGCGATCGAGAGGAAGCGCCGCTGGCCGCCTTCGCCACCCGCGCAGGCGGTGATTCCCAGGAGCAGCGCCGAGGCGGCGACGACGGTGCGGCGAGGTCTGAAGAAAACGAACACGATGATGATCGCCCCGATGAAGTCAGTGTCTAAGCCAGGGACGATAAGACCGAAGGCGCCCGCTCCGAGCAAGACTCTCTCCCACACCAACAGCGGCGCGCGGGCGAAACCCATCATCGCGGAGGCCAGTACCGTCAAGCCGACGATGGCGCTCAGGGAGGTCAGCAGGATCTCGGTGATGGTACCGTTGAGCAGCAGCGGCGGGCCGTAGACGAACAGGAACGGGACCAGGAACCCAGCCAGTGCCAACACCATGGCGGAGAACGCGGTCTTGACCGGTGGCGCGCCTGCCACCCCCGCCGCAGCGAACGCGGCCAGCGAGACGGGTGGCGTGACGTTGGAGATGCAGCCGAAGTAGAAGATGAACAGGTGGGCCGCCAACAGCGGCACCCCGAGCTCGACCAGAGCGGGAGCACCCAGCGCCGCCAGCACCACGTAGGCGGCGGTCGTGGGCAGCCCCATGCCGAGCACGATGGACCCGATGCCCGTCAGCACCAGTGCCCCGAGCAGGTTGCCCTGGGAGACCGTGATGATCAGCTCGGACATGCGCAGTCCGATGCCGGTGAGCGAGGCGATGCCCACCACGATGCCGGCCGCCGCGCACGCCGCCGCCACCTGGACGGAGCCCGATCCGGCACGCAGGAGGATCTCCCCCACGTTCTTGCCCGCCTTGCGCGTCTCTCGGCCGAGCGCCGTCAGAATGGCGGCCGAAGCGACGCCCCAGAACGCGGCCCGCATCGGCGAGCGCCCGCGCGCCAGCAGGATGACGATCACGATCAGGGGAATGAGCAGATGTAGCCGCGGGCCCACCGGCTCCCGATCCTCCATCGGCCGGGGCTCCAGACCCATCCGACCCGCCCGAAAGTGGATCGCTGCGAACAGGGCCACGTAGTAGAGGAGCGCTGGGATTGCGGCCGCGAGGGCGACCTGCGTGTACGGGATGTTGGTCCATGTGGCCATGATGAAGGCGCCCGCACCCATGATGGGAGGCATGAGCTGACCTCCCGTGCTGGCCGCCGCCTCGATCGCACCCGCGAAGTACGGTCGGAACCCTGCCTTCTTCATGAGCGGGATGGTGAACGCGCCGGTCGTGACCACGTTCGCCACCGCACTTCCCGACAGCGACCCCATCAGAGCGCTCGCCACCGCCGCGGTCTTGGCGGGCCCGCCCCGGCTGCCTCCGGCGACCCGTTCCGCGAGTCCGATCAGCAGCGCGCCTCCTCCCGCCACCTCCAGCAGCGCGCCGAACAAGATGAACAGGTAGACGAAGTCCGCGGATACGCCGAGTGGGATGCCCCAGATGCCCTCGGTGGAGAGGTAGAGGTGCTCCACGAGGCGGCGGGGGCCATACCCCCGGTGGGCCAACACGCCCGGCAGGTAGGGTCCGGCGAGCGCGTATCCCATGGCAAGGGCCACCACCACCACCAGGCCCCACCCGGTGGTGCGGCGCGCCAACTCCACCACCAGCAGGATGGCCACCACCCCCGCGACGAGGTCGAGCGCCGTCGGCGAGCCGGACCTGGCCACGAGATCGCGGTTCTCGACCACCAGATAGGCACAGGCCAGTAGAGACGCGATCGCGAGTCCCCACGAGAGGGCCCGCTGCCAGCGCCTCCGCCCCTCCGGTCCCGTGTCCTCCTCGGATCCCGTCCCCGCACCCAGTCCCAGGAAACCGAGCAGGCCCATGAGCGCGAAGTGTACCGGCCGCTGCACCAGCGCGGTGAACGGGGAAACGCCGGCCGCGAAGAGATGAAAGGCGGCGGCGGCGGCGGCGATCCCAACCAGAAGCTTCGAGCGCTGCGTTGAGGTCACTAGCGGACCGTAACCGAGGTGACGGGCAAACCGAGGCGCGCTGGGCGCGCGCTCGGCCGTAGCTCGCGGCGAATGTCCGCGACTCTCGGCCTACAGTCCACTAGATGAACATCGCCGCGATCATCGCCAGGCCGATCGACAGGGTCATGAAGACCACGAAAGCGCTGCCGAAGCTCCTACGCGGATCGATCTTCGTCATCCCGATGGCCAGCGCCACGTTGGCCCAGATGCCGAACACGTCCAACCCACGCAGCACGCTGAGAAAATACGAGTCCGGGAGGGTTCCCCGGAGAGCGTTCCCGATGCTCATCAGCAATTGTGGATCGCCGGCCGCGATCCTGAGGGGCGTCACCATCAGGCCGCCGATCGCGGCGATCAGGAACGCGTGGGTGACGGCCGCGAAATACTGCTTGAACCGGCCGCGGTCTCCGAGGATGAATGCGAACACGAGCGTGGCCAGCCCCGCCACCAGGAGGCTGACGATGGTCCAGAACACCGGCGCGACCACCGATCCCGCGACGCGGTTCATCCGGGCCATGCGCGCCGGATCGCCGGGCAGGTCCTGACCCCGTTCCAGGAAGATCGCCCGGAGCTGGGTCTCGTAGATCTCGGGCGGGATGAGCAAGACGCTGACGGTCGTGATCAATCCGCCCAGCAGGAGTGCGCCCAACCACTTGGGCGACACGGCCAAGCCCGTGAACAGCTCGCCCGGCGAAAGGAAAACGTCGAGTACCCGTCGCCACAGCGGCGGCAGCACGGGCGGACCGTGATCGGGTTCCCCGTCCGCGCCGCTCTCTGCAAGTTCCCTGGGCTCCCGCCCCACGTCGTTCACCCTGGGCCTCTCTCTCGACCGGCTGGACGCTCCCTCAGTTCGCCGCTCGCTTCGTATACGACCGGCTGGACACGGTGAGGGACATGTCGGGGGCACCGGGTGCGTCGATCGACATCAGGCCCGCGAGATCTCCGACCGAGAAGCTCGAGTGTACCAGCGACATGGCGGCGTCCCAGAGCACCCAGCCGCTCCCACTGCCCGACATGTTCTGACTCATCGACATCCCCTGCATCGTCCCGCTCACCGACGCCTCGATATCGGAGTCGGTGTTGAGCTTCATGAGCGAGCGGCCGCCGACCGTCGTGTCTCCGGCTACGGTGTAGGTGACGATCGCGATGGTCTCGCTCGTGATGCCCTCTGCATCCTCATTGACGGTGATCGTGTCGATCCACGAGTCCCCGACAGAAACCGTGCGATCCGGGAGTCGCGGGAAAAGCTCGTAGGCGAACCCGCTCGGGCTCACGAGCTGCACCGCCTCGAGATCGACACCGAGTGACTCTGTAACAGTCGTGCGCCCGCGACCGTCGACCGTGAATACGAGCTGCCCCGTGACGGCCGACTCGTCCACGTTCAGCGGCGCTCCCATTGGGTTGGTCATGGACCCCGAAAGGGCCTGATAGGTGGCCGTCGCCTTCAGCCCGTTCGGTGCCTCCGTGAACGCTACGCTCACGGTCGCCTCCGCCTTGACGTCCAGATCGAAGGTGCCGATCCCCGGTGCGTCCACCGTCACCACCGAGGTGTCGGCCTTCACGAAGCGGGCGGAGGGGGCGGCCGGCATGCGCACCGTCAGCGCTCCGTCCGGGGCGGGACCCGCGCCGGCGCCGGCACCTCCACAGGCCCCGAGGAGTGTCGCTAGCGTCAGAGCCGCCGTCTTCTTGATCTTCATATCGAATCGTCCCAACGGTTCGTGTCTTCCAGGCCCGTCGGAAGGACCTCCGCGGCCGCGTCGACGCGTGGCGGACCCCTCGGGCGCTTCATGGTAACGTACGGATTCTCTAGCGGGAATCTTCTTCCCCCACGGCGGCGAACGGCGTGGAGGCGCGCCCGGGTGCGTTGGCTCCGCCTCCCGGGAGCGTTATCGTGGGACGGTTAAGGAGACACCCGAGAGAATACGATGAGCTTTCGAACCAACCCGGACCGGATCCTCGACTCGATCGACCGCGCTCGCGATCGCGCCGCCGAGGCCCGCGAGGACTTCACCAGGCAGGCCGTCGCGCGTGAGCTCGACACGAGTCTGCCGGGATCCGAGGACACGATGAACGAGCGCGCGCGGCGGGTCTTCGGACTGGTCGAACGAACGTATATGAGCACGGCCCAGTCCTCGGACCTCCGTCAGCTCGCCCAGCGCTTCCAGGCAATCGGCGACATCGCCAACAAGCACGCCCGCGGTGACGTGACGCTGGCCATCCACTTCATCGACGCGGACCGCCCGGACGCGGTGGCCATGTCGCCCTTCGAGATCTTCCCCGAGCAGTTCCTGGAAGAGAAGAAGGTCACCAAGACGAGCCGCGCCGACATCAACGGGCTGCGGTTGCTCAGGACCAAGCTGCGCGAAGGCGTGCAGTCGGCATACAAGAAAATCGAGCCCCACGTGCGCGACGCGATCCGCGACCGAGCAGACCTGGGACACCTGGCCGCACAGATCACCGTCGATCTGAGACCGGGGAGCTGACACCTCCGGCATACCCTTGGATGTCGGCCAACATTCCGCGCCGGACGACGAGGTGGGTCGGGCCCTTCTGATCTTCCTGGACGGAGTCGGAATCGGGCCGGATGATCCGGCTCGGAACCCATTCCTCACGGCTCGGCTTCCCACCCTGCGCTCCTTGCTGGGAAGGCTCCCAACGCTCCGCGACCCCGCACCGTCGACCCGAGTCGCGGCGGTCGTCCCCTTGGACGCCACCCTGGGTGTCCCCGGCCGACCCCAGAGCGGGACGGGACAGACCACGCTACTCACGGGCTTGGACGCGGTACGCGAGTTCGGCCGGCATTTCGGACCGTGGACTCCCGTGAAGCTCCGACCCGTGCTGGCCGCCCACAACCTGCTCCGCACCGCCGTGGACCACGGCCGTACAGTGGCCTTTGCCAACGCCTACCCCGAGGGTTACCCCACGGGAATCAAGACCCGGCTGGTGGCCGCACCGCCGCTCGCCGCTTTGTCGGTGGATGCGCTCGATCGTCACGTCGGCCACCTCGAGCGCGGCGAGGCCGTGGCCAGCGACATTGTGAACGACGGGTGGAAGACCCATCTGGGAGCGCGTCATCTGCCCGACATCACGCCGGAGGAGGCGGGTCGCAATCTGGCCGCCATCTCCGCGCGGGCCGACCTGACCCTGTTCGCGCACTACGCGACCGACCATGCCGGACACCACGGCGGCATGCCGAGGGCGGTCCGCGCGCTGGAGCGCGTCGACCGCTTTCTGTCGGGCCTCGTGGCCGCCCTGGACCCCGGCACGCTGGTCGTGATCGCGAGCGACCATGGAAACATCGAGGATACGACCGGCAAGCACACCAGGAATCCCGTGATGGGCGCCTTCGCGCGGGGAGCGGGGCTCGGGACGCTGCCCCTGGAACGGCTGCGCACCATCCAGGACGTGGCGCCGTTCATCCTCGAGAGGATCGGCGCAATCCGCGGTTGAGGGCCATGACCCATCCGGCCATGGGAGCACGCAGTCGATGTCCCCAAGCTCCAGGCCATGGACCTGGCCGACCGACCGACCCGCGAGCCGCCCCCGCCCACGAGCGGATCATATGGACGGATCCGACTGGGGGAGATGCTCCTCCGCCGGGGAGCGGTCAGCGCTCGCCGGTTGGAGGCGGCTCTCTCCGAGCTTCCGGCCGGCTCGCGAATCGGCGAGGAACTCCTCCGTAGGGGCGACGTCGATCCGGAGGCCCTCGCGCGTGGGCTGGCGGAGCAGGTCGGGCTCCCTTACTCCGGCCCGGTCCTCGAGCTGGAACGCGCCGCCCTGCGACTGGTGTCGCCGGAGCTCGCCCGCGCCCGTTCCGCGGTTCCGCTGAGCGTAGGCCTCCGCACGCTTCGGGTCGCAATGACCGATCCCCTGGACCCGCGCGCCATCGCCGACATCGAGTTCCACTCCGGCCGCCGGGTCGAGCCGGTGGTGGTGTCCGCGAAGGCGCTGGAGCGGGCGCTCACCGAAGGGTACGGCGAGGCGGTCAACGCCTTGATCGAGCGGCTGCCCGCCCGCGGCGACGCGATCGGGGTGGAGCCCCGCGACCTGGCCCGGAGCCTCGAGCGCGAGGCGCGAGCACAGCCCGTGGTCCAACTGGTCGACCACCTGCTGGACCAAGCGGTCGAGCACGGAGCGAGCGACATTCACCTGGAAGAGGGCGAGGAGCGGCTCACGGTCCGTCTTCGGGTGGACGGGATTCTCCGAACGGTCGTCGAGCTCCCGGCCGCCAGCCGCAGCGCCGTACTGTCCCGCATCAAGATCATGTCCGGAATGGACATCGCCGAGAAGCGCCGTGCCCAGGACGGTGGCTTCGTGCTCGCTTCCGGGCCCGAGCCCCTCACGTTTCGCGTGTCCACGCTGCCGGCGGAGCGCGGGGAGAAGGCAGTGCTCCGGCTGCTCGATCCTCGCGGCGCGCCCAACGGACTGGGCGACCTCGGCATGGCCGACACGGATCTGATCCGCTTCCGCAGACTCCTGTCTTCGCGTCAGGGCCTGGTGTTGATCG
>JAHEKN010000018.1:0-35100 GCA_024638305.1 Gemmatimonadota bacterium
TACTGGTCCTCCGACTTCGAGCGGTCCGAGGTCCGGGGGTTCGAGGAGCAACTCGAACGCCTGATCGCGCGCGAGTCGGGACAGGTCACCGACGTCGACCTGGGCGAGATCTCCTGGAGCGACCTCTCCTTCGGCGTCGACGGGCACTTCGTGTGGGCGGTGCCGTGGCTGGGATCGCTCACCTACGCGGGTCTGGGAATGACGGCGCACTTTCTGAACGGGAGCGGCGAAGCCATCTCGAATACGTTCATCGAGGATCTGTTGGACTCGTTGTCGGCGGGGTTCAACGCGCACCTCGGGCTCGAAATGCCGCTCTCGGATCGGTCGCGGCTGTTCGGCCAGGGTAAGTACGAGGTCATGAGCGACCTTCGCTACCTGGAGTTCCGGATCGGGGGACAGATCATGATCGGTGACCCTCTGCCGGACGAGCGCGTCGGCTCGTGAGCGTTTCCCGCGATCCGGTACGGCTGGCGATTGCCGGCACGGGGTCGGTCAGTCAGATCGTCCACCTCCCCGTGCTCACGGAGCGCGAGGACGCCGAGGTGGTCGCGGTCGCGGATGTGGACCAACCCCGCGCACGTGCCATCGCAGAGCGCTTCGGGGTTCGAAGGGTCACGACCGACGAGGAGATCCTGACGGATCCGTCGATCGAGGGCATCCTCATTTGCACGCCCAACGCGTCGCACGAAGAGCTGGCCATCGGGGCGTTGGGTGCCGGCAAGCACGTCCTGATCGAACGTCCCATGGCCGTGGACGCCGACGGCGTGGAGCGGGTGCTGGCCGCCGCGCGGGCGGCTGAGCGCGCGGTGCTGGTCGGCATGCCCCACCGATACCGCTCGGACGCGGTCGCGCTGCAGTCATTCGTCGCCGGCGGGTCGCTCGGCTCCGCCTACTCGGTGCGCGGACGCTTCCTCAAGCGGGCGATGAGCGTGACGACCGCGAACTGGCGCCGGCGCCCCTCGGTGGCCGGCGGGGGAGCGCTCATGGATCTCGGCGTCCCGCTGGCCGACCTCTGTCTCTGGCTCGTGGGCTACCCGAAGATCCGGCGGGTGTCCGCAGTCACGCTTACCGGAGACGCGGAGGTGGAGGATGCGGCCGCGGTGGTGGCGGAGACGGAGAACGGGATCGCGCTGAGCCTCGAGGTGAGCTGGAATCTCTTCGCCGACGAGGACCACTACGTGGCCCGGGTGCTCGGCCGGGAAGGGTCCGGCTGGTTCTCGCCCCTCAGGGTGTTCAAGCAAATCGGCGGGCGGCCCATCGACGTCACCCCCGAGCAGCCCGATGTGCGGGAGAACGCCTACATGGCGTCGTACCGCCGGCTGCTCGATCGCTTCGTGCGCGTCGTGTCCGGCGAGCGCGGAATCGAGCACCCCGAGGAGCAGGTGACGCTCATGTCGTTCATCGAAGCCGCGTATCGCTCAGCGCGGGAGCAATCGGAGATCCTCATCCCCTGATCGCGGGTGGGGTGCGGCGGACGCGCCGGATGCCCTGACACGGAGGTGACGCGGTGAGCGGGAAGCGAGCCTGGACCCTGGGCGCGGTCTCCGGGCTGCTCGCGGCTCTGGCCTTTCCGCCCTTCGATTTGCCGCTGATCTCCTTCGTGGCTCTCGTGCCTCTCGTGGCGGCGCTGGACGAGCTCCCCGCCCGACCTGGACTCCGGGCCATCGAGCTCGGAGTCGCCTTCGGGATCGTGCATTTCGGGATCCTCATGCTCTGGATCGTCCCCGCGTTGTCGGACTGGGCTCCCTGGTCGCTGGCCGCCTACGGGATGGTCGTCGGCGGGGCGGCGCTCGTGCCGGCCGCGTCCCTGCACGCCGCCGTGCGCCTGCGCCGCCACTTGCCCGTCGGCCTGGCGTTGGCTACGGCCTGGGTGGCCGGGGAGTGGTTGCGTGCCCACCTGGGGCCCCTCTCCTTCCCCTGGCTCCCCCTGGCCGCCTCTTTGGCGGAGCATCCCGTGCTCCTGGGTCCCGCCGCTTGGCTCGGGCAGGCCGGCCTGACGTTCGGGATCGTGCTGGTGAACGCCGCCTGGGTTTCCCTCCTCCCACGCGCGGCCGGCGCGACTGTCGGCCGCACCCTCAGACGGAGGATCCTCCCGCCGGCCCTGGCCCTCCTGGGGGTCGCTGCCGTCGCCCTGAGTGGGTGGATGGCGGCCGGCCGCGGCACGGACGTGCTGGGGCCGCGGCTGCGGGTGGCGGTAGTCACGACCGACAACCCCCGTCGCTCGGACGGGGACGCGGTGGGCGCGGCGGAGCGGTTGGACTGGCTGGAGGCCCGTTTGGACGGTCTTGCGGAGATCGACCTCGTGGTGCTGCCGGAGGCCTTCGTGCCGACGGTATGGCAGAGCGCGCCCTTCCTGGAGCGGACACTGATGCGCCTGTCCGAGGTCCTGGGCGCACCCTTCGTCCTGGGTACGCTCGCGGAGAGTCCGGAAGGGATTCACAACGCCGTGGCGTCGGTGGGGACGGAGGGCGTGGCGTTCGTATACAAGAGTCGGCGGGTCCCCTGGGTGGAATCGGGCTTCATCCCTGCCCACGAGCCCCGGCCCCTTCTGGCCGCCGAGCGCACGCTCGCGGTTCTCGTCTGCTTCGAGGCCGCCTTCGCCGGGCTCACCCGCTCGCTGGTCCGGGACGGTGGGTGGCCCATCGTGAACGTTACCTCGGACGCCTGGTTCCCGGCCCAGGGGGTAGGCGCGTGGGGCCGCGCCCAGCAGATGGCCCATCTGCCGCTTCGCGCCGTGGAGAACGGGACTCCGGTGCTCCGCGTTGCCAATCGCGGCCCCTCGCTGTGGCTGGATGGTCGTGGTCGAGTGCGGGGAGAAGCCGTGTCTCCGGGCGTGGAGGTGGCCACGCTGGCGGCCGAAGGAGCCGACACGCCTTTCTCGAGCACGGGCGACTTCATCGGGATCACGTGCATGCTCCTGGCCGGCCTGGTGCTACTCCAGGGAGCGGTTGAACCCAAAACCGCGCTCGGGCTATATTGAACCCGCCGAAAACCGCCCAAGAACAGGCTTTCTCGGCCGGGGTGAGCCCCGGCCTTTCTCATGTGGGCGTCGCTCCTTTCGCCCCGACCCGAACCCTCCGATGAACCTCGACCAACGGCTGCTCACTCGCCTGGAGGAGGTCCAGGAGCGATTTGCGGCCGTCGACCGCGAGCTCTCGGACCCGGCCACGCTGGGGGACCTCGACCGCCTGAAGGATCTGGGGATCGAGCGAGCCGAGCTGGAGCCCACCGTGGTCGCGGGCGCGGAGTTACAGCGCGCCCTCCAGGAGCTG
Organism: Gemmatimonadota bacterium; assembly: GCA_024638305.1. GTDB lineage: Bacteria > Gemmatimonadota > Gemmatimonadetes > Longimicrobiales > Gaopeijiaceae > JAHEKN01. Next base: position 3,273 of record JAHEKN010000018.1, read on the forward strand.
GCGGACGCTCGCGAGCTGGCGCGCTCGAGCAGCGATCCGGAGATGAGGCAGTTGGCGGAGGAGGAGCTGGCCGTGCTCGAGTCCAGAATGGACCCGCTCGAGCAGCGCCTGCGCGGACTTCTCGTTCCCAAAGACCCGCTCGAGGATCGGGCGGCGGTCGTCGAAATACGGGCGGGGACCGGCGGTGACGAGGCGGGGCTCTTCGCGGGCGACCTGCTGCGCATGTACCGCCGCATGGCGGAGCGCCAGCAATGGCAGGTCAGTTTGATCGGCATGTCCGAGGGAATTCCCGGATCGATCAAGGAAGCCGTCATCGAGGTCCACGGGCGGGGGGCCTACGGCAAGCTTCGCTTCGAGTCGGGCGTGCACCGGGTGCAGCGCGTGCCCGAAACGGAGAGCCAGGGTCGCATCCACACGTCGGCTGCCACGGTCGCGGTGCTTCCCGAGGCGGAGGAGGTCGACCTCGAGATCGACCCGCAGGATCTGCGGATCGACGTGTTCCGCTCGTCCGGGCCCGGCGGGCAGTCGGTCAACACGACCGACTCGGCGGTGCGCATCACCCACATTCCGACCGGCGAGGTCGTGAGCTGCCAGGACGAGAAGTCGCAGCACAAGAACAAAGCCAAGGCCATGAAGGTGCTCAGGAGCCGGCTGCTGGACCGGGCCATAGCGGAGAAGGAGGCCGAACGAGCCCGCGAGCGGAAGCTCCAGGTGGGGACCGGGGATCGATCGGCCAAGATTCGCACCTACAACTTCCCCCAGAACCGCGTGACGGATCACCGGATAGGGCTCACGCTGCACCGGCTCCCGGACGTGCTCGACGGAGACCTCGACGACATCATCTCTGCCCTCAGGCTGGCCCAGGAGCAGGAGCGGCTGGAGGGCGACGAGTGACGGCTCGTCCCGCCGGCATCGGGACCGACCCCGCGCGCGCGGCGGTTCGCCCGGGCGGCGAGCCCCCGGGACCGGGCGAAGCATGGACTGTGCTCCGGATGATCCTCTGGAGCGCCGGCTACCTGGAGCAGAAGGGGGTCGAGCGCGCCCGCCTCGACGCGGAGCACCTATTGGCGTTTGCGGTCGGGGTCGACCGTCTGCAGCTGTACCTGCAATTCGACCGCCCACTCGACCCGGAGGAGTTGGACCGCTTCCGGCCGCTGCTGCGGCGCCGGGCGGCGCGGGAGCCCCTCCAGTACATTCAGGGGAGGGCGGCCTTCCGCGACCTCGAGCTCACGGTGGATTCCCGCGTCCTGATTCCACGGCCCGAGACCGAAGGCCTGGTGGACCAGGTGCTGGCCTGGGCCCGCGCGACGGGCCGCGACGGGCTCGCAGCATGGGACGTCGGCACCGGGAGTGGCGCGATCGCCATCTGCCTCGTGCGCGAGGGTCCGTTCGCGCGGGTGGTGGCGAGCGACACCTCGGGCGAGAGCCTGGACGTGGCCCGGTTCAACGCGACTGCCGAAGGGGCCGTGGTCGATTGGCGTCAGGGGTCGCTGTACGAACCGGCCAGAGCGGAGGAGCGCTTCGACGTGGTCGTGTCCAATCCGCCCTACGTGGCGACCGAGGAGCGCGCCGGTCTGGCCCCCGAGGTCGGTGACTGGGAGCCCGAGGCGGCGCTGATGGCCGGTGCGGACGGACTCGACGTCGTGCGTGCCCTAATTTCGGGCGCGAGCGCTGTCCTGGAATCGGGCGGGCTGCTCGCGCTGGAGATCGGCGCGAGCCAAGGTCCCACGGCTTTGGCACTGGCGCAGGAGGCTGGCGGGCTCGGGCGCGAGCGCGTCGTGAGGGACCTGGCGGGCCGAGACCGCTACCTGTTGGCGGAACGAGTGGACTGAGCGGAGACGAGCGGATGTCGGGTTGGATGGAGATGGCGAGGGACCTGGGTGGCGCGATGGCTCGGACGGACGAGTACCAGGCGTTGCACCGAGCGATCAAGGCGGCGGACGACGATCGTCAACTGGTGGAGTTCCGCAACGCAATGGACGGACTCGAGCGGCGGATCGCCGAGTCGATCCAGGCCGGGCAGGAACCGGACGAGGAGCTCCGCCGCGAATACGAGGAGACGTTCTCCCGGCTGCAGTCCAACCCCAGCTACCAACGCCTCGCGGCAGCTCAGGCCAACTTCGAGAAGATCCTGGTCAAGGTGAACGACGTCATCACCGAGGGGATGCAGGCGGGTGCCGACAGTCGGATCATCATCCCGGGCTCCTGACGTGGAGGCACGGGAGTCCTCCGGTCCGGCCGAGGACGGCGGCGAGACCAGAGAAGCGGGTCTCAAGGCCCTACGCAATCCGGTCTACCGGATCATCGACCCGATGACCCGCTGGCTGGTCCGAAACCGGGTGCACCCCAACCTCATCACCACGTTCGGGTTCGTCGCGACCATCGGCGCCGGTGTCCTCTATCACCTGGACCACGTGCGTTGGGCCGGCCTGTTCGTACTGCTCGGAGGCCTCTTCGACATCTTCGACGGCCGGGTGGCCCGCGAGAGTGGGTTGGCCTCCAGGTTCGGCTCCTTCTACGACTCCGTGCTGGACCGCATCAGCGAGGTCGTGGTGTTCATCGGTCTTCTGAGCCTTTACGTGGGGTATTCCAACGACCTGGCCGACGTGGGCATGATCTACGTGATCGTGGTCGCCATGTCGGGCTCGTTGATGGTGAGCTACACGCGCGCCAAAGCAGAGGCGCTCGGGATGGATTGCTCGGTCGGCTTCATGCAGCGCGCCGAGCGCGTGGTGCTCCTGGGACTGGGGTCCCTCCTGTTCGGACTCATGTGGGACGGATTGGTGGTCAGCCTGATAATCATTATCGTGGCGGTCACCACGAATTGGACCGCGATTCAGCGGATCGTCTGGGTGTACAAGCACGGCGCCGGTGTCCCGCTCGAATGAGCGACTCGGCGCCTTCTTCTAGAGAAGCAAGGGGGATCGTTTGAACCAGCAACCGGTGGTCGGAAGTTCCGAAGGCCGCCTGGGGGTGCTGCTCCCGGGCCTCGGCGCGGTCGCGACCACGTTCATTGCCGGCGTCGAAGCCGCCAAGCGCGGACTCGCCGCACCGTTCGGCAGCCTGACCCAAATGAACACCATTCGTCTGGGGAAGCGCACGGAGGGCCGCTCGCCGCTCATCAAGGACTTCATCGACCTGGCGGCGCTCGATCAGCTCGTGTTCGGCGCCTGGGATCCGATTGCGGACGACGCGTACGACAGCGCGGTGACCGCCGGCGTGCTCGAGCGGTCACACCTCGATCCGTTGGAGGACGTGCTGCGGGCCGTCGAGCCCATGCCGGCGGTGTTCGACACGGCCTACGTCAAGCGCTTGGACGGGCCCAACGTCAAGACCGGCGCCAACAAGCGCGAGCTTGCCGAGCAGCTGCGCGAGGACATCCGCCGCTTCAAGGCCGAGAACGGCTGCGAGCGCGCCGTGATGGTCTGGTGCGGGTCCACGGAGATCTTCCTTCGTCCCGGTGACGCGCACCGAACGATCGAAGCGTTCGAGGCGGCCATGGAGGCCAACTCGCCGGACATCGCGCCGAGCATGCTCTACGCGTATGCCGCGATCATGGAGGGTGTGGCTTACGCCAACGGCGCCCCCAACCTGTCGGCCGACGTTCCCGCGCTCGAGCGACTCGCCATCGAGCGGGGCGTGCCCATCAGCGGCAAGGACTTCAAGACGGGCCAGACCCTGATGAAGACCATCCTGGCTCCGGGACTCAAGGCGCGGATGCTCGGGCTCAGCGGGTGGTTCAGCACCAACATCCTGGGGAACCGGGACGGGGCGGTGCTCGACGACCCCGACAGCTTCAAGACCAAGGAAGAGTCCAAGCTGGGCGTGCTCGAGCACATCCTCCAGCCTGACATGTATCCCGAGCTCTACGGAAAGATGTACCACAAGGTCCGCATCAACTACTACCCGCCGCGCGGCGACAACAAGGAAGGCTGGGACAACCTCGACATCTTCGGATGGATGGGTTACCCGATGCAGATCAAGGTGGACTTCCTGTGCAGGGACTCGATCCTGGCGGCTCCGATCGTGCTCGATCTCGCCATCTTCCTCGATCTGGCCCAACGCTCCGGCATGAAGGGAATTCAGGAGTGGCTCTCGTTCTACTTCAAGAGCCCCCAGGTCATCGAGGGCCTTTATCCGGAGCACGACCTGTTCATCCAGCAGAAGAAGCTCAAGAACACGCTGCGCTGGCTGGGCGGCGAGGAGCCGATCACGCATCTCGGGGTCGAGTACTACGAATAGCGATCGGCAACGCGACGGGCTGTTTCTGGTCCTGGAAGGGCCGGAAGGGGCGGGGAAGACCACCCACGCGGACCTGCTCGCAAGTTGGCTGGAAGAGGCCGGCGAGACCGTCACCCGGGTGCGGGAGCCCGGCGGCACGCCGGTGGGCGAGGCCATACGCGCACACCTATGGGTGCCGGCCGACGTGCATCTGTTGGCCGAGTCCGAGCTCTTCCTGGTCCTGGCCGCCCGTGCCGAGCTGGTGCGTCGTGTCATCGGTCCAGCCCTCGAACGGGGGGACGTCGTGGTGGCGGACCGACACGATCTGTCGACGCTGGCCTATCAGGGCCACGGACGAGGCCTCCCTCTGGAGGGCATCCGACGGGCCAACGCGCTGGCAACCGGACCGGTCCGGCCCCACGTCTACGTGTTGCTGGACGTGCCCGTGGAGGTCGGACAGGGCCGCCAGGAGGCTTCCGGCAAGCGCCCGGATCGGATGGAGCGATCGGGCATGGAGTTCATGGAGCGGGTGCGCAGTGGGTATGTTGAGCTGGCGGGCGCCGACCAGCGCGTGGAACGGGTCGACGCCAGCCGGGGTCTGACGGAAGTGCAGGAGGCGATTCGCGCCGTGCTGCGGACGCGATTTCCCGAGCGCATGCCACTCGGTCGAGGAGACGTTTGATGAAGCCGCGCCGTAGCACGTTCTTGCCCGGCATCGTGTTGGTGCTGTCGGTTCTCGCGAGCGGCTGGTTTCTGCAGCGCGGCGTGGCTGCGGAGGCGGGGGCGACGGCCGAGTCCCAGGTGTTCGACCAGGTCGTCTCGCTCGTGCGGTCCACATTCGTGGATCCTGTGAACGACGACGACCTCTACGAGTCCGCCATCAAGGGCATCCTGGAGGACCTGAACGACCCCAACACCGCCTTCATGCATGCCCCCGAGGCGGACAACCTCTCCATCCGCACCGAGGGCGAGTACGGCGGCGTTGGCCTCGAGATCGTGGATCGCAACGGCTACGTCACGGTGGTGACGGCGATGCCGGGCACGCCCGGCACGCGGGCGGGAATCCGGGCGGGCGACCGGATCGTCGAGGTCGATGGTGAGTCGATCGTGGATCGGGGATCCGAGTATGCGGTCAGCCTCCTGCGTGGCGCGCCCGGGACCGCAGTGAACGTCGCGGTCGAGCGCAACGGAGTGGACGGCACGATCCCGTTCGAAATCAGTCGCGCGATAATCGTCGTGCATTCCGTCCCGTTCGCGATCGCGCTGAAGCCCGGGGTCGGGTATGTCCCGCTCCATCTCTTCAGTGAGACCTCGCCGGCCGAGGTGCGGGAGGCACTCGCCAGCCTGGGCGGCAGCGGACTCGAGGGTGTGATCCTGGACCTGCGGGGCAACCCCGGCGGCGTGCTCGAAGGCGGGATCGAAGTGGCCGACTTGTTCCTCGAGGCCGGAGATCTCGTTGTCGAGACGCGCGGCCGTGCTCCCGGCCAGAGTGCGTCGTACTCGGCCAGCGATCCCGATTCCTATCCCGACCTCGAGCTGGTCGTGCTGGTGGACGAGCGGTCCGCGAGCGCGTCCGAGATCGTGGCCGGAGCTCTTCAGGACCACGATCGGGCCCTCGTGCTGGGCGCCCGCACCTGGGGCAAGGGGTCGGTGCAGTCCATCTTCCGCCTCAGCGGCGGCAACGTGCTGAAGCTCACGACCGCCCGGTGGTTCACGGCATCCGGGCGCTCCATCCAGAAGCCGCGGGACGAGCAGCTCTCGACGCTCGACGATGGGATCCCGACGGTGTCGGGGGCACTCACGACCGTGCCCGACGACACCGAGCGTCCCGTCTACACATCGATGGGCGGCCGCACACTCATCGGGGGCGGGGGGATCACGCCCGACGTGGTGGTGCCTCTGGACACGCTCACGACCGACGAGCAGGTCGCCGTGCGCAAGCTCTTTCGCGAAGCGGGGGCGCTGAGCGCGGCGCTATTCGACTTCGCCGTCGAGTACGTGAGCCTGCGGCCGGATCTCTCGCCCGACTTCGACGTGGGCTCCGAGATGCTCGACCGCTTCTACGGCTACCTGACCGGGGAAGCCGGGCTGACGGTGGACCGGGCCACGTTCGATGCCGTGCGCCGGTACCTGGTCTACCAGCTCGAGGCCGAGATCGCCCTGCGGGCGTTCGGCGATGAGGGCCAATTCCACCGGCTCCGCTCGTACGACCCGGTGCTGACCAAGGCAGTCGAGGTGCTCGAGCGGGCCGACGGGCCGGCTGATCTGGTTCGGGCGGGCGCGCTCGAGCCGGAAGCCGTGCAGGTCGGCGGGGGCGGCTGAGCCGGCCGAGCCGGCCCAGGTCCGGGCACGCCGGCGGAGGGCCTCGTCCGAGCATGGCGAGGCCCCGCCCGCATCGCGATCGTGTAGACGCGGTCCACGCGGTCCACGTGATCCGGGGGGGCGTCGTGGAGTCCGCCCACGCGGTGCACGCCGCTATCGTCGATGCGGAGGGCAGACGTGTGGCGAGCCTGGGCGACCCCGAGCGCGTGACGTTCTTCCGATCGTCGGCCAAGCCATTCCAATGCCTTCCGCTCCTGGAGGACGGCGTGGCCGACGCGCGCGGGATGACCGCACGGGAGATTGCGGTCTGCTGTGCATCGCACAACGGCGAGCCCGGGCACGTCGACTTGGTCCGGCGGATCCTGGAGCGGGCAGGACTCGGGGAAGACGCCCTCCTCTGCGGGCCGCATCCTCCCCTCGATGAGGGCGCCGCCCGAGCGATGGTGGCCGCCGGGGACCCGCCCCGTCCCATCCACAACAACTGTTCCGGCAAGCACGCAGGCATGCTTCTACTGGCGGTCGAGAAGGGATGGGACACCCGCGAGTACGTCGCGGCCCAGCACCCCGTGCAGCGCCGGATGCACGCCGAGGTGGCCCGGTGGACGGACCTGCCGGCGTCCCAGGTGGGAACGGGGGTGGACGGGTGTGGCGTGGTCTGCTTCGCCGTACCGGTAGAGGCGATGGCGCGCGCGTACGCCGGGTTCACACACGCAGCCCACTCGGGAGCGGCGGCGGCTGAGGTGGTGGCTGCCATGACCGGGCATCCCTGGGAGGTGGCGGGCACCGGCCGGCTCTGCACCGACCTGATGAGCGTAGCCCCTGGCGACGTCCTGGCGAAGCTCGGGGCCGAGGGCGTGTATGGCGCCGCCTGGCTCAGCCGGGGATGGGGGATCGGACTCAAGATCGAAGACGGGAGTCGCCGTGCGCTCGAGGTGGCGCTGCTCGAGCTGCTGGGCCAGCTCGGCGCGCTCGACGAGACCGCTCTCGCCGCCCTCGATCGTTACGGCCATCCACCCGTCCGCAACACGCGCGGCGACGTGGTGGGCTCCATCCAGCCCGCGTTCGAGCTCGAGTGGTGCTGACGCCCCGGCTGCGCGTTCTCGTGACTGCGTCCGTACATCTCGGGGCTGGGCACGAGGTCGGCCTTCGTGGGGCGTTCGCGGACGCGCTGCAAGAGGATTTGGGGCCCGAGATGGAGGAAGTGCTCCTCCAGGGCCATCTCCTCCTCGGTTACCCGCGGGCCCTCGGCGCCATGGCCACCTGGCGGGCTCTGTCGGGCGCGCACAGCGCGCCGCCGAGCGTCAACGACCTCGACCTCTGGGCCGAGCGCGGGGCCCGGGTGTGCCGAGACGTGTATGGAAGCGCCTACGAGAAGCTTCGGAAGCAGATTCGGGAGATTCATCCGGAGTTGGAGCGGTGGATGGTCGCCGAGTACGGAAAGGTGTTGGCTCGGCCGGGGCTCGCGTTGGTTGAGCGGGAGCTCACGATCGCGGCCACCCTGATCGGCCTCGGCGCTCCGGAGCAGCTGTTCTCGCACCTGCGGGGCGCCCTCAACGTGGGAGCGCCCGCGACGGTGGTGGACGCTACGGTCGAGCATGCCGGCGCGCTGGTGGACGACGAGCGCTCGGAGACGGCCCGGTCCGTCTGGGGGCAGGTGCGGGCCCGGACCGGTGCGTCGGTGCTCGAGCGCGAGCCGAGCGAGGGCGACCACTGATGTTCATCGACCAGGCCACCATCCAGGTCTACGCGGGCTCAGGCGGCGCCGGAGCGGAGGCTTTCCGCCGAGAATCAGGTGTCCCCCGGGGCGGACCCTCCGGGGGCGACGGCGGAAAAGGAGGGGACGTCGTCCTCGTGGTGGACCCCAATGCGGCCACGCTGCTGGATCTGACGTACCGTCAGCATTACCGCGCGGAGCGCGGGCAACACGGAGAAGGCAGCAACCGCACCGGCCGCTCCGGGAAGGACCTCGAGATTCCGGTTCCGGCCGGCACGGTGGCCCGCGACGCCGAGACCGGGGAGCTCCTCGGGGAGCTGGTCGGGCCCGACGATCGTCTGTTGGTGGCGAAAGGGGGGCGCGGCGGCCGTGGGAACGCGCGCTTCGCGACCGCGACCCGACAGGCGCCGCGACACTGGGAGTCGGGCGAGGAGGGTCAGGAACGACGCATCTCGCTCGAGCTCAAGCTGATCGCGGACGTTGGCCTCGTGGGGGAGCCCAACGCGGGGAAGTCCACGTTTCTCTCCGTGGTGTCCGCCGCGCGTCCCAAGGTTGCCGAGTACCCGTTTACGACACTCCAGCCCGCCCTGGGTGTCGTGTCCCTCTCCGGCCAGCGGTCGTACGTAATCGCGGACATCCCCGGCATCATCGAGGGCGCGCACGAGGGGAAGGGGTTGGGACTCCAGTTCCTCCGCCACGTCGAGCGGACGCGGACGCTGGTCTTCATGGTGCCCGTGGACGGCCTCGATCCCGCCGCCGAGTACGCTCGGCTGCGAGCGGAGCTGGTGGCCCACTCGAGCGAGCTCGCCGCCCGGCCCCACTGTCTCGTCCTGACCAAGGCCGATCTTCTGGGCGGCGAGAGCCCGCCCGTCGTGCCGGCGCCGGAGGCCTGGGCCACGCTGCTGGTATCCTCCGTGTCCCGCCAGGGCATCCCCGAGCTGTTGGAGGCCCTCTGGGCCAGGAGCCGGGCGGCTGCCGAGGAGGACCCGGAGCCCGACGTCTGGACCCCGTGAGCCCCGCGCGCGGCACTGCGGGGACGGAGCTGGAGTCGATGCTCGTGTTACGGTCGGCCTGGGGTCTCGGCGATCGCGGGCTCCGCCGCGTCGTCGACGGGCTCGGGTCCGCGGGCCGCGGCGTACGGAATCCCGGCGCGATGCGCGGGCTGCTCCCGCCCAGGGCACAGCGCCCGGTCCGCCCTTTGGCGGAGGCGCGCCGCGATGCCCTCGCGACGCTGGCGCGGACGGCGGAGGCGGGCCTGCGCGCCGTGTCGTACGGGGCGACCGGCTACCCGGAGCGACTCCGCGCCCTTTCGGATCCCCCCGCGATTCTCTGGACTCGCGGAGACGCCGCTCTCCTCGACCTCCCGGCCGTGGCCGTGGTGGGAGCCCGTCGGGCGACCGAATCCGGGCGTCGCGTGGCGCACGAGATCGGTGCCGGCATCGCCCAGGCGGGGTTCGTCGTGGTGAGCGGACTCGCGCTGGGCGTCGACGGCGCGGCCCACCAGGGGGCCCTCGACTCCTGCGGCCTCACGCTGGCCGTGCTCGGGTCGGGTGCGGACCGGCCCACGCCGCGCAGGCATGCGCGACTCGCGAGCCGAATCTCCGAGGCGGGCCTCGTCGTGTCCGAGTTCGATCCCGGCACCGACGCCGCGCCCTTTCACTTTCCGCGGCGGAACCGGGTCATCGCGGCCCTCGGGGCCGCGCTGGTCGTCGTGGAAGCCGCCGCACGCAGTGGCGCGCTCATCACCGTCGACCACGCCCTGGATCTGGGGCGAACCGTCTTCGCTGTCCCTGGTCCCCTCGACCGGCCCCAGAGTGCCGGCACCAACGCCCTGATTCGGGATGGCGCCACGGTCGTGACCTCGATCGCCGACCTGGTAGACGATCTCCGACGGGAGCTGCGGCCGGAGCTCCGGGCCGCTTCCCGGCCGCGGTCCGGCATCGCAACCGATGTGCACGATCCCGCGGCGTCCCCGGCACCCCATTCGGGCGATGCGGCAGCAGAGTTGAACGACGTCGGCGACCGACGGTCCTGGAGCAGACTGCACGCCCTCCTCACGGAAGGTCCCCTGGATCTGGACGAGCTGGTGCGTCGGTCGGGGCTGCCGACCCCGACGGTGGCGGCGGCTCTCCTGGAGCTGGAGGTCTCGGGCCACGTGCGCGCCGAGGGTGCGCGCTACCGCTGCGTCCGGCCGTGAGCAGACCGGTCATGGCCGATACCGAGTTCCGCTCCGTCTACGTACACGTGCCGTTCTGCGCCCGGCGCTGCCCCTACTGCGACTTCGCCATCGAGGTCCGCCGGCGACCCTCCCTCGAAGATTGGACCCGGGCCGTCGCCGCCGAATGGCGCCAGCACCTCGAGGATCCGCGCGTCCAGGTGGCCGAGCCGCTGGATTCGCTCTACGTGGGCGGGGGCACGCCCTCCACCCTGGGACCCGAGCTCGCTTCCGCGATCGGCCGCTGGCTCGGACCCACCCGGCTTCCCGGAGCGGGAGGCGAGTGGACCGTGGAGGTCAACCCGGAAAGCTTCGATCGGGAAACGGCGCAGGCCTGGCGCTCGGCTGGCGTGACGCGCGTGTCCATTGGCGTCCAGAGCTTCCACGAGCCGGCGCTGCGCTGGATGGCACGACTTCACGGGCCGGAGGGGGCCAGCCGCGCCGTCGAGATCGCCGACGCGGCCGGTTTCGATCACGTGTCGGTCGATCTCATCTTTGGCCTCCCGGCACATCTGGGGCGATCCTGGACCTCGGATCTCGATCGCACCATCGGGCTCGGTGTGCCCCACGTGAGCCTCTACGGCCTCACGGTCGAAGACGAGACGCCGCTCGCACGGGCGATCGCTGCTGGGCGTGAGCCCGGTACGGACGAGGCCACCTACGAGGCAGAGTATCTGGAGGCGGCCGAACGCCTCACGGCCGCCGGGTACGAGCACTACGAAGTGTCCAGCTTCGCCCGCCCCGGGCACCGCGCCCTGCACAACCCCGTCTACTGGTCCCGCCGCCCCTATCTCGGCGTCGGGAACGGCGCGCACAGCTACGCGCCTCCGCGCCGGTGGTGGAACGTCAGGGACTGGGGATCCTACAGGGGCCTCGTTCTGTCAGGGCGCTCCCCGGTCGAGGACACGGAGATCGTGACGGGCGAGGCGTCGGCGCTCGAGCGGATCTGGCTCGCGCTCCGGACCGCCGAAGGGTTGGATCCCGGAGCGATCACGGGTGGCCCCCCGGGGAGCGAGGCCGCTCAACTTCTGATCGGGGACTGGGTGGAACGCGGTTGGGCCCGTCGGGCCCACGCGGGGCGGGGTCCGATTCGCCTGACGCCCCACGGCTGGTTGCTGCTCGACCATCTCGCCACGGAGCTCGCGGACCGGGTGGGTGCGCCCCCGGAGGGACTGGAGGACGACCGGTCGCCACCGTGACGCGCGGCCCACGAAGGACGTCGACCCGTCGGGGCGCCGGGTTGACTCGCTCTGGAGCGGTGGACGAAACTTGGAGCATGTCGGGGAAGCCCGAACCGGTTCCGGTTCCCGAGCTCAGCGAGCGCGAAGTCAGCGTGCTGGATGCCGTCGTGCGCACGTACGTGAGCACGGCGGAGCCCGCCGGCAGCCGCACGGTGGCTCGTGGGTTCGGGCTGGGCGTGTCGGCCGCCACCATCCGCAACACGATGGCCGACCTGGAGGACAAGGGCTACCTGTTCCACCCGCACACCTCCGCGGGCCGGGTTCCCACCGACCAGGCTTATCGGTACTTCGTGGACCGGATCATGGCCCCCGCGGCGCTGTCCCGACAGGAGCGTGGGCAGCTCCAGAAGGCCATCGACTCCGGTTCGGCTGTCGAGCACCTGGTACGACAGGCCGCCCGAGCCCTGGGGCTGCTGACCCATGAGCTGGGGCTGGCCATGGCGCCGCAGCTCGACACCGCGGTGCTGGAGAAGATCGAGCTGGTGCACGCGTCGGCGAGCACGGTGCTCATGGTGGCGACGATCCGGAGCGGACTGGTGCGCACCGTTTACGTGGACCTCCGTTCCGCGGTGCCCCCTGACACGCTCGTCACCCTGACGATGATCCTCAACGAGCGGCTGGGCGGACTCACCCTCCGTGAGATTCGGGACACCCTGCCCGATCGCCTGCGCGACTCCGCCGGTGGGGACGCAGCGGCCGAGGAGCTCCTCAACATCTTCGTGCAGTCGGGAGCGGACCTGTTCAGCTGGCCGGAGCCCAACCTGGGCGCCGTGCATCTGGGGCAGGCCAGCGTGTTGGCCGAGCAGCCGGAGTTCGCGTCCGGGGAGGGGCTCAAGAGCCTCATCGAGCTGACCGAGCGCACCGACGAGCTCAAGAAGGTGCTGAGCGACCGCTCCCACCCCGCGGGCCTCCAGATCACCATCGGCGGCGAGAACGACTCGCAGATGTTGTCCGACTTCTCGCTCGTCACAGCCGAGTATCGAGTCGGGAACCTCAAGGGCGTCATCGGGGTGATCGGCCCCACACGCATGCCGTACGAGAAGGTCATTGCCATCGTCGATTACACCTCGAGCCTCATCAACCGCATCATCGACGGCTAGCCGTGGCCGAATCTTGCTAGCACGACCCCTGCGTACCCGGTCCGCGACCGGTGCTGCCACTTCCCACGACCACTGAACGGACGCGTGGACTACTACGAGCGACTGGGCGTTTCCCGAGACGCGAGCACGGAAGACGTCAAGAAGGCCTACCGGCAACTCGCACTCGAGTACCACCCGGACCGGAATCAGGGGTCCAAGGAGGCCGAGGAGAAGTTCAAGTCGGTCACGGAGGCCTACGAGGTGCTGCGCGATCCGGAGAAGCGCGCGCGCTACGACCGCTTCGGCGCGGAGGGACTGAAGGAGCGGGCCGGCGGGTTCGGAGGGTTCGACTTCGCGGACGCCGTCGAGATCTTCATGCGCGATTTCGGCGGTGGGTTCGGGGGCGCCTTCGAGGACCTCTTCGGAGCCGGTCGCAGGGGTGCGGCCGCCGGGCCCCGCAAGGGCAAGTCGTTGCGTGTACGGTTGCCGCTGACGCTCGCGGAAGTCGCCTCCGGCGTGACCAAGCGGATCCGTGTGGCCGTGCTCGAGCCCTGCGATCAGTGTGACGGCACGGGAGCGGCCGGGGGAGCCGGCTTGACCACCTGCCCCACCTGCGGTGGGAGCGGAGAAGAGCGGGTCGTGCAGCGCTCGGTGTTCGGGCAGTTCATGAGCGTCAGCGTTTGCCGTAGCTGTGGTGGGGAGGGGAAGGTCGTCGAGTCAGTTTGCCCCACCTGCAAGGCCGACGGACGACTTCGCCGGGAGACCGAGGTCGATGTCGAGGTGCCCGCCGGGGTCAGCTCGGAGAACTTCATCACCCTCAGGGGCCGCGGAAACGTGGGGCCGCGTGGCGGACCTCGCGGCGACATCGTGGTGCTGTTGGAAGTGGAGGAGGATCCGCGGTTCGCGCGCCGGGGTGCCGACCTCCTCTACGAGCTGCCGGTCACTTTTTCCCAGGCCGCCCTCGGCGACGACGTCGAGGTTCCCACGGTCGACGGACACACCTCGCTCGAGATTCCGGCCGGCATCCAAAGCGGCCAGGTCATCCGTCTGCGCGGGAAGGGGCTTCCCGTCCTCGAGGGGCGGGGCACGGGCGACCTGCTGGTCCATGTGCGCGTATGGACCCCGGAGAAGCTCTCCGGGGAGGAGGAGGAGATACTTCGCCGTCTGCGCGAGGTGGAACGGCCCGCGCCGGACCAGATCGAGGCGAGCGGCGAGCGGGGCTTCTGGTCACGGGTGAAGGAGGCGTTCAGGGCCGGATGATCCCCGACCGCTGGCTCCGCATCCGCGTCGACCTTCCGGAGGGCGCGGGGCGTGGGATCGCGGCCGACCTCTTGGTCCAGCATGGGGCCGGCTCCGTCGAGGAGGACGCGAGGGGGCTGACGACCTTCTTGCCGCCGCCCCCCGATCACGAGGCCGCGGTGGCGACCGTGACCCGAGCGCTACGGGACGAGCTGCCGGGTCCCCTCGACGTCTCCTGGTCCTGGCAGGCGCACGAGAGCTGGTCGGAGCTCTGGAAGCAGGGGCTGGGGGCGCGTCGCATCGGCAGACGCCTCCTGGTGGCACCAACCTGGATCGACGTCGCGCCCGACGAGGCGCGCGAGGTGCTGCGGATCGATCCGGGAATCGCGTTCGGGACGGCCGAGCACGCCACGACGCGGGGATGCCTCGCGCACCTCGATGCCGCCGTCCGGGGCGGTGAGACGGTCCTGGACGTGGGGACGGGCTCCGGCATCCTGGCGATCGCCGCCGTTCGACTGGGTGCCGTCTCGGCCCTGGGTGTCGACGTGGACACCATGGCCTGCGCCGCGGCGGAGGACAACGTTCGGCTGAACGGCGTCGGCGACTCGGTCCGCATCCTGTGCCGGAGCCTCGAGCCGAGCACCGATTTCGGCCTCGGAGCCTTCCACGTCGTTGTCGCCAACATGGTGATGGAGCTGCTCGTTCCGCGGCTTCCGGCGATGACCGCCGCCCTCGGTGGCGACGGCGTCCTGATCACCGGAGGCGTGCAGCACCACGAGCGCGACCTGTTCACGGCGGCGCTCACCGGAGTCGGCTTCAGCCCCCGGGTGGAGCACCTGGAAGACGGGTGGTGGAGCGCTCGATCGACCCGCGGCTAGCGGGAACGCGGCGCCTCCCCCTCATCGCCGCCGGCTCGGACGGCCAATCGTCGCTGGGTGGCCGCCGCGCCGCGCATCAGCCGCGCCCAACGGGCGACCGCCACCGGCGATTCCGCGTCGACTCCGCGCCCCAGTCGATACACGCACTCGCGAAGCTTGCGCGGTAGGCTCCGTCCGCCCTCCGCCCACTCTACGTCGATCGGCACGATCATCGCAGCCGTGGCCAGGGCGGCAATCGTGGGGACGCCGCCGACGGGCGCGGGCGATCCCGGCGGACCGAGGCCGGGCACGGATGACCAGGGTCTCTCCGGGCCGCCGCGCCTCGGTGCGGCGCGCCAGGGGCCCCGCCACGGATCGACCACGCGGAACAGGCCGGGATGACGGCGAAGCTCGCGAAGCAGCGCCACCGGTCCCGGCGCGACACGATCTCCGGCTCGGCCGAGCCGGTCGCTCAGCGCCTCGACGGACATCGCGAGGCCGAAATCGGACGCGATCACGCTCCGCGCTCTGCGGGCCAACGATTCCAACGATACCTCCGGGTGGGAAGGGGGAGTCGAGCGGACTCCGACGGTACGACCCCGACCCGACCGTGGACATGGCGAAAGGGGACGGCGTGGCCGGGCGCGGGCGGGCGAACCCGAGCGTGCGAGCAGGGTAGCCAGCGTGTCCCCGAGCGACCCGCGAGCGGGACTCCGAAACCGCGTCAGGCGCCGCCTCCGCTTCCATGGACGACCTCTTCCAACGTATCCGCCGCGATCTCGACGATGCCCGCAAGTCGAGGGATCGCGATCGCGTCCGCGTGCTGTCCATGACGGTCGCGGAGCTCCGCAACGTCGAGATCGACACGCGGGCCGAGCTCGACCGCGACGGGGTGGAGCAGGTGCTCGCGCGTGCCATCAAGAAGCGGCGTGAGGCGGCGGAGCAGATGCGGAGCGCGGGCCGGGGCGAGCTCGCCGATACCGAGGAGTGGGAGGCCGAGCTGCTGGGCGTGTACTTGCCGCCACCACTCACGGAGGAGGCCGTCCGAGCGCTGGTACGGGAGGTCGTCGGGTCGGGGGCGACCGAAATGGGCGCCGTCATGGGTCGCATCATGCCGACCATTCGTGGCCGCTTCGACGGGAAGGTCGCGAGCCGGATCGTACGGGAGGAGCTCCAGGGGTGAGCGACCGCGCGGAGGCGGACGGTCAGGCGCACGCCCTCCGTGTTCTGGAGCTCGATCGGATCCTCGACGCCGTCGGTGCGCGGGCTACGAGCCCTCTCGGGCGCGCGGCGGTGCGCAGCCTGCGCCCCTTGGCGGTCCTCGAGGACGCCGAGGCGGAGCTGAGCCGCGTGCAGGCGCTCCGAGAGTGCCTATCCGAAGGAGAGTTCGGCGGCGTCCCGGCGATTCCGGAGACCCACTCGAATCTGAGGGAGCTCGGGGTCGAAGGCTCGGTATTGACCGGGTTGGCACTCCGCGGGTTGCACGCGCTCCTCATGTCCGGTCGACTGCTCACGCGCGAGCTCCCCGAGACGGGTCCGTTGGAGCCGATCCGGGGCGACCTCTTCAGCGACCCGGCCTTGGAGCAGGCGCTGGATCGGGCGCTGGATCCAGACGGAACCGTGCGCGATCAGGCCAGCAAGGAGCTCGCGCGGGTCCGACGGGAGATCCGACAGGTTGCGGCGGACCTGGTGCGCGCCCTGGAGCGCACGATGTCCGAGCTGCCGGATCGCTTCAGGGTCGCCGATGCCTCGGTGACCCTCCGCGCTGGCCGCTACGTGATCCCGGTCCGCCGCGAGGGGCGATCGGCGGTCGGCGGCATCGTCCACGATCAGTCGGCCACGGGAGCGACGCTGTTCGTCGAGCCGCCCGGACAGGTCGAGCGCATGAACCGCCTTCGCGAGCTCGAACTGGCGGAAGCGCGCGAGGTTCACCGGGTACTGGCCGAGAGCACGGCGGCGCTCCGCCCGCACGCGGTCGCGCTGCGGGGGTCCCTCGACGCGCTCGTGCGGTTCGACTCACTCTACGCCCGCGCACGCACGGCGGATGCGTGGGGCGGCCACGTCCCCGCGCTAACGCCGGTGGGCTCCGGGGCCCTGAACATCGTGGATGGGCGACATCCGCTGCTCCTCGAGCGAGGCGGGGACGTCGTTCCTTTCTCGTTGTCGCTCGACCGCGACGAGCGCGTGATCGTGGTGTCCGGCCCCAACACCGGCGGGAAGACGGTGCTCCTCAAGACGATTGGAGTCGTGCCCCTGCTCGCGCTCTCGGGGGTGGTGCCGCCCGTCGGCCCCGGGAGCCGCGTGCCCGCGTTCCGACGGGTCTTCGCCGACATCGGCGACGAGCAGTCCATCCAGGACGACCTGTCCACCTTTTCCGCCCACGTCACCAACCTTCGCCACATCCTGGAGGAGGCCGCGGGCGATTCGCTGGTGCTCATGGACGAGTTGGGTACGGGCACCGACCCGGCCGAGGGAGCCGCCCTGGCCCAGGCCGCGCTCGAGCACCTCGGAGCGAGCGGCGCCCTCGCCATCGCGACGTCGCACCTGGGCCAGCTCAAGCGGCTCGACACGCCGGGATCGGGGATCGTGAACGCGTCCCTCCAGTTCGACTCGGAGCAGATGCAGCCGACGTATCGGTTCGTGAAGGGGCGGCCGGGGCGGAGCTTCGGCCTGGCGATCGGACGCCGGCTCCGCCTCCCGGCGAACGTGCTGGAGCGAGCGGCCGCTCTGGTCACGGAGGAGGATGCCCGCCAGGACGACCTGTTGGAGCGGCTCGAGCGAGAGGAGCGTCGAGCCCGCGAGTTGGCGGAACGGCTGGACGCGGAACGGATCGAGATGTCCGACCTACGGGAGACACTGACTCGCCGCGAGCGCGAAGTGGAGGCCAAGGAGCGTGACGTCGAGGTCAGATCCCACGAGGAGGCGCGGCGGGTCTTGATGGAGGCCCGGGCGGAGGTGGAGCGTGCTATCTCGGAGGGGCGCTCCGCGGCAGGCGACGCCGACGTGGAGCGGACGGCCCGTCGGCGCCTGGAGGACGCTGCCAGCCGGCACCGAGAGGTGGCGGAGCAGTCCGGGGGCAGAGAGGCGGTCGTGACCGAGTCGACGGTGGACGTGGGTGCCCGGGTCCGCTTGGCGGGAGGGGCCAAGGGCACGCTGGTGGAGCTGGACGGGGACGCCGGGTTCGTCGAGTTGGACGGTGGCATCCGGATGAACGTTCCGCTCCGCGAGTTGGTCCCGACGGGTCCGGAGGAGCGCGCCGCGAAGGGTAGCGTGCGGTGGTCCGAGGCGACGGTCGACGCATCCACCGAGGTGGATCTGAGGGGACTGCGGGTGGACGAAGTGGCGGGCAAGCTGATCGGGGCACTGGACCGAGCGGTGCTGGCCGACCTGCCTTCCCTTAGAATCATCCATGGAAAGGGAACCGGGGCCGTCAAGGCTCGCGTGCTGGAGCTCATACGAGAGGACCCAAGGGTGCTCGAATTCGCCCCCGGCGGGCAAAACCAGGGCGGGACCGGCGTCACGGTGATCACGCTCCGATGATCCCGGACGAGACCGTCGAGGAGGTGCGGGCTCGATCCGACATCGTGGAGATCGTCGGCGAGGTCGTGGATCTCAAGAAGGCCGGCAAGGACTTCAAGGGCCGTTGTCCCTTTCATGAGGACCACTCGCCCAGCTTCTACGTGGTGCCGACCAAGGGCTTCTATCACTGCTTCGGGTGCGGTGAGGACGGGGACGTATTCTCGTTCGTCATGAAGCGCATGGGCCTCGACTTCGTGGAGGCCGTCAAGCACGTGGGCGCACGCAGCGGGGTGGTGGTCCGCGAGGTGCGAGGTCAACGGCCCGAGGAAGATCCCAACCGGCCGCTGCACGAGGCCAACGCGTTTGCGGACGACTTCTTCCAGAAGCGTCTGTGGGATGGGGACGACGGGGCGGGGGCGCGCGCGTACCTGGAGGGCCGAGGAATCGACCGCGAGACCGCGGAGCGCTTTCGCATCGGCTTCGCGCCCGACCAGCGCCACGCCCTCCGCCAGGCGGCGTCCCAGCACGGCCTGGAGCAGGACGTGCTGCTCGAGCTCGGCCTCCTGGCGCGGAGCGACTCCGCGGACGACGCCTTCGACCGATTTCGTAATCGGCTGATGTTCGCCATCGAGGACCTGGGAGGGCGGGTCGTCGGGTTCGGCGGGCGCGTGCTCCCCGGCAATCGGAGCCGCGCCAAGTACGTCAACTCGCCGGAGTCCGCGGTCTACCACAAGGGTTCGCTGCTGTACGGCTTGGTTCGCGCGAAGAACGCGATTCGGCGGCAGGGGAGCGCGCTCGTCGTGGAGGGATACATGGACGTGGTCTCGCTGGCGGCCGCCGGGGTCGAGAACAGCGTGGCGGCGCTCGGAACGGCCCTCACGGAGGAGCATGCTCGGCTGCTCAAGCGCTTCACGACGCAGGCGTACCTGTGCTTCGACAGCGACGCTGCCGGTCTGAAGGCCACATTCCGTGCGGGAGACGTGCTTCTGCGCGAGGGCGTGCACCCTTCGGTCGTCACCCTTCCAGAGGGTGACGATCCCGATTCGATCGTTCGTGCCGGCGGGGCCGAGGCGCTGCGCCCCCACGTCGAAGCGGCCGTGGATGTGCTCGATCGCAAGCTCCAGATTCTCGACGAGCGCGGGTATTTCCAGACGATCGAGAAGACTCGCCAGGCCATCGATCGGCTGCTGCCGACGTTGCGGGCCGCGGCCGATCCTACACTGCGGGACCTGTACGTCGATCGAGTGGCGGCCCGGACCGGCGTGCAGAAGGTGACACTGGAACGGGAGCTGACGGTCGAGCCGGCACGCCGGCAGGCGGCCCAGTCCCGTCCCGGCCGACCCCCACCGCCGGGGAGGCGCGGCACGCGCATCCGGGGCATGGGTGCGGAGCGCCAATTCTTGCTGCTCCTGATCAAAGACCGGACCTGGATCGAGGCCGCCGGGGAGGTCGTGGGTCCCGAGGACTTCGTGGATCAGGGTTATCGGCGCATCTTTGAGTTGCTCATCGAGCGGCCGGAGCTGGATCACGCGTCGGCCGAGCTCGAAGAGGGGCTCCGCCGCAAGTTGGAGGGGCTCTTGGCGGACACGCGGCAGTTCGGCGAAGCGGGACGCGTGTTCGAGGAGACGGTGGGACGCATGCGTGGGGCGGTGGTGGACCGCCGCCTCCAAGCCCTGGACCGCGAGATCGCCGATGCGCAGCGGTCGGCCGACGACGACCGCATGCGGACGCTGCTGGTCGAGAAGCAGCGGCTGTCGCGCGAGCGGGCCGAGGGGTCGGTGACCCGATCGGATTGGCGCAGAACATCGAGAAAGACACTCGGAATGAGTGCCCAACATACACCCAAGGAAGGAAGTGGATGAAGGAGAGCGCGGAGGCATCCCTGCTGGGGCTGCAGAAGCTCGACCGGCGGATCGATGAGGCCGAGGCCCGCATCGCCGGCTACGAGCCGCAGCTCGAGGAGATCGCGGAGCCGGTCGAGCGGCTCGATAAGGAGGTGACACAGCTCAAGACCCGCCTGAAGGAGCTCACCCTCGACGAGCGTCGCTTGGAGCTGTCCGCCGAAGAGCGGCGGGCGCGCATGGCCAAGCTGCAGGAGCGGCTGAACGCGGTCCGCAACCTCCGGGAGGAGGCGGCGGTCCACGCCGAGATGGACCTCGTCCGGCGTAGCATCGAGGCCGATGATCAGGAGGCGCTCAGCCTCCTGGACCTCATCCGCCGCAACGAGGAGCGGCTGGAGGAGTCCACCGCGGAACTGACGGAGGCGCGGGCCGAGCTCGAGCCGCGCCGGGCGGAGATCGAGGCCAAGCAGCGCGAGATCCGGACGGAGCTGGACGAGCGCCAGGCGGAGAGGGCGGCCTACATCGAGGGCGTTCCCCTGGAAGAGCGGCGGCTCTACGAGCGCATCAAGGCGGGCGGGCGGCCGGTCGTGGTGGCGGCCATGACCGAGGACGGGGCGTGCGGCAATTGCTTCGCCATGGTGACCCTGCAGCTACAGAACGAAGTGCGGGCCGGCTCGCGGCTCATCCGCTGCGAGTCCTGCGGCGTGATCGTGGCTCCCCCGCTGTCGGAAGAGGAAGCTGAGGCCGAGCGCGAGGCTGCCGCTGCGCGGGCGGCCGCGGCGGCACAGTCCGCGGCGGAGGACGAGGTCGAGCCCGAGGAGGAGTCCGAGGAGGAGGCCGGCGAGCCGGAGCTCGCCCTCCCGAGCCTCGAGCCCGCTCCCGACCCGACGGCAGGGGTGCAGGGCGTGGTGCCGCAGCTCCCGACGGTCGGGGGCGGAACCGGACGCCGCCCCACCCGCGGGATTCCGATCATCCCGGTGGTGGAGCCGGCGCCCGAGAAGGCCGCGTCCGACCCGGAGGCTGACACGGAGTGAGCGCGGGGGCCCGCCCGAGGCGAGCTGGAGCGGCGGCGGCTCTTCCGCGCGCCGAGCCCAAGTGGACCCTGCGCGCCCCTCCAGATCGGGACCGCGTCCGTGCCCTGACGGCTTCGCTCGGCCTTCCCGAGCTGGTCTGCCGTGTGCTCGCGGTCCGGGGACTCGATGACGACGTCGAAGCCCGCGCGTTCCTCAGGCCGCTCATCGAGCACCTGCACGACCCGGCCCTCCTCGCCGACGCCGGAAAGGCGGCGGCCCGGCTGGAGGAGGCGATTCGCTCCGGGGAGAAGATCCTCGTCCACGGGGACTACGACGTGGACGGGATCGCCGCGGCGGCGCTCTTGACCGACTGGCTAGAGCGGCTGGGAGGCCGGGTGCGGGCCTTCGTGCCGCACCGCATCAACGACGGATACGACTTCGGACCGAGCGGGTTGGCCGCCGCCCGCGCGTTCGGGGCATCCCTCATCGTCACCGCCGACTGCGGGACCGTGGCGTTCGACGCGGTCCATGCCGCCGCGGCCGAGGGCATCGACGTGATCGTGACCGATCATCACACGCCGGGCGCCGAGCTCCCGGGAGCGGTCGCGATCGTGAACCCCAACCGCGCCGACTGCTCCTATCCCAATGAGGCTTTGTGCGGGACCGGTGTGGCGTTCAAGCTCTGCCAACTGCTGGCCTCCCGCCGGGGCCTGCCCGCGGAGGACCTGTGGCCCTCGCTCGACCTGGTCGCCCTGGCCACCGTGGCCGACCTGGTCCCCCTCAAGGGCGAGAACCGCGCACTCGTCCGCATCGGGCTCCGAGCCCTCGCCCGCACGTCCCGTCTGGGGCTTCGGGCGCTGATCGAGCGCTCGGGGGTCGAGGGGCCGCTCGACGCCGGGCACGTCGGCTTCATCATCGCGCCGCCGATCAACGCCGCGGGCCGAGTCGACGATGCCAAGCTCGGGCTCGCGCTCCTCACCAGCGATGCCCCTGCGGAGGCGGACGAACTCGCGCGCCGTCTGCTCGAGCTCAATCGGGAGCGCCGGGCCGAGGACGATCGCACGTTGTCCGAGGCCGTCGAGGTTCTCTCCGGGACGTACAGGCCGGCGGAGGACTTCGGGGTCGTGGTATCGGGTGAGGGGTGGCACCCCGGCGTGATCGGTATCGTCGCCTCCCGGCTCGTCGAACGCATCCACCGGCCGGTGGTCGTGGTGGCTCTCCAGGGGGAGAGCGGGCGCGGCAGCGCACGTTCGATCCCGGGGTTCGACCTCTATGCTTCGATTCACTCGTGCGGCGAGCTCCTGGAGCGTTACGGCGGCCACCGACAGGCGGCCGGGCTCGACGTCAGCCGGGACCGTGTCCCCGCCCTACGGGACGCGTTCAACCGGGTGGCCAGGGGGATGCTCGGGGGCGTGGAGCCGAGGCCTACGATTCGGGCCGACCTCGAGGTGTCACTTGCCGACCTCACGGCGGACGTCCACCGGTTCCTGCGCTATGCAGGCCCCTTTGGGATCGGGAATCGGCGTCCGGTCTTCCTGTCTCGTGGTGTACAGCAGGTCAACCCACCCAAGACTGTTGGCAACAATCACTTGAAGTTGTCCGTACAGCAGGACGGAACGGCGTTCCCGGCGATCGGTTTCGGGCTCGCCGACCGGACCCCGCCCGACCTATTGGGCGCCGGGCCCGCCGACCTCCTGTTCCAGCTCCGTGAGAACCACTATCGGGGTCGAACGACCCTGCAGCTCCGCCTGTTGGACGCGCGGCCGGCCGGAGGGCCGATCGAGCTGGCGTGAGGATCATCGCCGGAGAATGGCGCGGCCGGCGACTGAACACGGTGCCCGGACGCCTCGTGCGCCCCACCAGCGACCGTGTGCGCGAGGCCTGGATGTCCGCGCTCGGCGGGTCGCTGCCCGAGGCCCGGGTTCTGGATCTGTTTGCCGGGTCGGGCGCGCTCGGAATCGAGGCGCTCAGTCGGGGAGCCGCGGAGGTCGTTTTCGTGGAGCGGGCTCCGAGGGCCTGCAGGGTGATCAGGGACAACCTGGCCATGGTGGGCGCCGGGGATCGCGCCCGCGTGGTAACGGGGGACGCGCTCCGATTCGTGGAGCGACTGGAGGCCGTTGATTTCGACCTCGCCCTGGCCGACCCGCCCTACGGTCTCGGGTATGCCGAGGCGCTCGTCCGCCACTTCGTGGCCCACCCGTTTGCGCGCGCGTTATGGGTCGAGCATCGTACCGGCGAGTTGTCCGCGGAGTCCGGCTGGCGCGCGCGCCGCTACGGGGACACGACCCTCACGACAGTGATCGCACCCGATGAACAGGCCTGAACGGACGGCCATCTACCCCGGATCCTTCGACCCGGTCACGCTGGGTCACGAGGACATCGCCCGTCGCGGGCTGCACCTGGCCGACCGCGTGGTGGTCGCCGTGGCCGCCCGGGCCACGCAGGTGAAGCGCCCGCTCTTCAGCGTCGAGGAGCGGGTCGACATGCTGGAACGCGTGTTCCGCGACGATGAGGACGTGCTGGTGCGTTCCTTCGACGGCCTCCTCGTCGACTTCGCCCGCTCCGTCGGAGCCCGTCTGGTTCTCCGGGGCCTCAGGGCGGTCACGGACTTCGAGTACGAGCTCCAGATGGCTCAGATGAACCGCGAGCTCTATCCGCAGCTCGAAACGGTGTTCCTGACGCCTCACCCGGAGTACGCCTTTCTGTCGGCTTCGCTCGTGCGCGAGGTTTCGGCGCTCGGGGGGGACGTCTCGACCTTCGTCTCACCCACGGTCCTCGACCGGCTGCGCGACCGCCACGGATGAGGCGCGGGGTGGTGCGCGCCCCGGCGTCCAGGGCCGACGCTTGAGCGACTTCCTCGCGGATCTGCCCCGCCGGGCCGCGGCGCTGGGGCGCACCGTGGTGTTCCCCGAGGGGGATGACCCGCGCGTGCTCGACGCGGCCACCCGACTGGTTCGCGAAGGGATCGCAGCGCCAATCCTCCTTGGCCCACCTGCGGTCGTGATGCGCGGACTCCGTGATCGCGGCCTGTCCGCACCGGAGCTGCCCGCCGTACACGATCCCGCCGACCCCGAGCGGGTACGGGACCACGCCGCCCGCTTTCGCGCGTCGAAGGGCGGTGAGGCGGTGACCGTCGAGCGCGCGGAGACGCTCGCTCGCGACGCCCTGACCCAGGCCGCGCAGATGGTTCGGGGCGGGGAGGCGCACGGGATGGTGGCAGGGTGCGTGCGCTCTACGTCCGACGTGCTGCGGGCGGCGCTCCGCTACGTCGGGTCGGCGCACGGCATCGACACGGTCTCCTCGGCCTTCTACATGTGCCTCGAGCCCCCCGGCGCTGCCGAGGAGCAGGTGCTCACGTTCACCGATGCGGCCGTGGTTCCCAACCCGACCTCCGAGCAGCTCGCGGAGATCGCGGCGGCGGCGGCGTCCGCACGCCGACTGGTGGTGGGTGACGAGCCCAGGGTGGCGTTCCTCTCCTACTCGACCCACGGGTCGGCATCCGGGGCCGGAGTCTCCAAGGTGCGTGCCGCCCTCGAGCGCTTCCGCGAAATCGACCCGGACACTCCGGCGGACGGGGAGCTCCAGGGAGACGCGGCCCTCGTCGACGCCGTGCGCGCGAGCAAGGCGCCCACCTCCAGCCTGACGGCCCCCGCCAACGTACTGGTGTTCCCCAACCTCGACGCCGGGAACATCGCCTACAAGCTGGTGCAGCGGCTCGCGGGGGCCACCGCCCTCGGACCCATCCTCCAGGGCCTGGCCCATCCCGTGAACGACTTGTCCAGGGGCGCGGATGCCAGGGACATCGTGCTCGTAGCGTGCATCACCGCGCTCATCTCGGCGGAGAGATCGACGCCGGCCTGAGGGGGCCGAAGGTTTCATCGAGGTCGGGCGGCCTCGCAGGCGCCGGGATTCCCCTACCTTGCCCGCGAAGTCGGTGGTCGTATATCGTTTTTGGTTCGCATCTCCGCGGCTCCGAGGGTGGATGGCTCGACGACCGGAGGTCCCGACCACAATGGAGGCAATCTTGGGGTTCTCGGTCTCTCGTGAAGGCGACGTCACGGTCATCGAAGTGGAAGGTCAGCTCATCGTAGGGAATCGCCAGGAGCTCAAGCAGATGGTGCTCGAGGAGCTGGAGCGGGGGGAGCGCACGTTCGTCGTGGACTTCGACCGGACGGAGTACATCGACTCTTCGGGGCTGGGCGTGCTGGTGAGCCTCTCGAAGAAGATCCGCGAGCAGGGTGGCGAGCTCGTCCTGGCCGGCCTGAACGAGGATCTGCGCACCCTCTTCGAGCTCACCAAGCTCGACACGCTCTTCACCATCACCAACGATCGCGCACAGGCGCTCCAGGGCCTGTAGGATCCGAACGGGACATGAGACGCTTGGCCCGATGAGCCGTCCCCGGCCGCTCCCCGAGAACGTGGTCCTCGAGATTCCGAGCGACCTGGGAGCGATCCAGCGCGCCGTGGATCTGGTGCTTTCCCGGTGCGAGACGTCGGCCATGGAGTCGCGCCGCCTGCGGCTCAACCTGCGCGTCGGCCTTTCCGAGGCTCTCGCCAACGCGATGCTCTACGGCAATCGTCGGGACCCACGCAAGCGAGTCCGTGTGGAGGTCACCTACCATGCCGAAGCGATCGTCGCCTGCGTCACCGACGAGGGAGATGGGTTCGACCCCCAAGGGGTCCCGGATCCCACCATGCCCGAGACGATCGAGCGCGAGTGCGGCCGCGGGCTTTTCCTGATGCGGCAGCTGCTCGACGAGGTCGTCTACAACGACCTCGGGAACTCGGTCACCCTGGTCCTGCGGTCTCGGAGCGAGGGCGAAGAGGCGAGGCAGTGACCCGCAGGGCGTCCTCGGACGCCGCGCTGCCGGAAAGCGTTCGCGCGACCCTGGACGAGTTCAGGCGCGCGCTGGGACTCGACGTGCACCTTTGGCGGGCCGAGGGCACCGAGACCGTCCACGTATATCCGGGGCTGGAGAGCGGCCCCCCCCAGAGTCGCTGCCTACCGCTCCCGTCCGAGACCGTCGGCCAGCTCGCCATCGAAGTGCGCGGAGTGGAGGCCGACCGGGGCGAGCTCTTGGGCGAGCTCATCGCAAGCCAGCTCGCGCGTGCGTTCGACCACGAGCGTGAAGTCCGTTTCTTCACCTACGAGCTGTCCGAGCGCTACGAGGAGATCAACCTGCTGTACTCGATCTCGGAGACCCTGGGATCGGTCCTCAACCTGCGCGATGCGTCCCTGGCCATCCTGAGCGAGGTGTGCGACGTGCTGGCGGCGCTGCGCGGCTCCCTCTGGGTGTACGATCCGGAGCGGGGGATGCTCGACCTGGTCGCGGCCGTGGGTCGCGAGGGAAGGGAGGAGCCACTCCCCCGCGACCACCCCGAGTCCGTGACGGCCAAGGTGTTCCGGGACGGACGCTCCGTGATCTTCGGTCCCGGCGAGGACCCGGGACGCCTCGAGCGACCGGATGAAGCTACGGAGCGGCGGAGCGCTCCGCGCGCGCCGGAGTCCGTGCTGTCCGTGCCAATCCGCTACACGCCGCCCACCGGGATTCCCCGCTCGGTGGGGGTCATCAACCTGATGGGGCGCCGCAACGGCGAACGCTTTACAGCCAGCGATGAGAAGCTGCTCTCTGCGATCGCCAGCCAGGTCGGCGCGGCGGTGGAGAACAACCGGCTCGTGCAGAAGACGCTCGAGCAGGAGCGCGTGGCCCGCGAGCTCGAGCTTGCGCACGACCTGCAGATGAAGCTCCTGCCGATGGTGGAGGGCTTCGAGGGCGCCGAGGTCGGCGCGCGTATGCAGCCGGCCGAGTCCGTGGGCGGTGATTTCTACCACCTGTTTCGCCTGCCGGACGACCGGGTGGGCGTGATGCTCGGCGACGTGTCCAGCCATGGCTTCCGTGCGGCGCTCGTGATGGCCCTGGTCATGAGCGCCGCTGCCATCTATGCGTCGGAAGGTGCGTCTCCGGCGCTGGTGCTCCGCCACCTCGACGATGCGCTCGGAGACGAGCTCGAGAGCACGGAGATGTACCTCACGTTGTTCTACGGAGTGCTCGATCCGGCCCGGCAATCGCTCGATTACGCCAACGCGGGTCACCCGCACGCGTTCGTGGTCCGATCGGACGGCTCCTCCGAGCGGCTCGCGGCCACGGATCCGCCGGTCGGGATCGCCGGACCCGACTCCTACCACCAGGCATCCGTGACTTGGGACCGCGCGACCGACCTCCTGCTGCTCTTCACCGACGGCCTTTCCGACCTGTTGGGCGCGGCCCAGCGCGAGAACGGAGAGGAAATCGTGGTGCGCGAGGTCGAGGCCAACAGGAGCCGGCCCGCGCGGGAGATCGTCGACCACCTGTTCACGCTCGCCGGGCAGGTTCGGCCGGAAATCATGTCCGACGACCGGACCGTGCTGGTCGTGCGCTGAGGGTGCCACGCAGATCGGACGGACGCCGACGGAACACATGAGCGGCGAGCGCCACCGCCCCAAGCGCTCGTTGGGCCAGAACTTCCTGGTCGACCCCAACCTACGCCGTAAGATCGTGGAAGCCGTGCCCTTCGACCGGGTGGACCGCGTGCTCGAGATCGGACCCGGTCGGGGCGCCCTCACCGAGGGCCTACTGGAGCGCGCTCCCGAGCTCGTCGTGATCGAGAAGGACCGCGAGCTGGCCGCCGTCTGGGCGCAGCGCGCACTCGAGGAGCCGCGTCTGCGCGCGATCGAGGGCGACGTGCTCGACCATGCACTCGCCGGCCTCGGCGAGCCCCGGACCACCGCCGTCGTGGGCAACATCCCGTACAACCTCACGACGCCGATTCTCTTCCATCTGCTCGAGCCCCCGCGGCCGGCCGTGATCGTCCTGATGGTTCAACGCGAGGTGGCGGATCGGATCCTGGCCGACCCGGGCACCCGCGCGTACGGAGCGCTTTCCGTCGGCGTGCGTACCGTCGCCGACGTGGAGCGGCTCTTCGGCGTGCCGCCGTCGGCTTTCCGGCCACGACCACGGGTCGAATCCACGGTGATCCGTATCGCCCCCCGCGATCCTCCGCCAATCGACGCAACGGACCAGGCGTGGACCCGCCGCGTCACGCGGGCCGCGTTTCAGTGGAGGCGGAAGCAGCTCGGCAAGATCGTGCGGGACCACCCCGACCTCTCCGCCGGGAGCGAGGCCCCCCGCTTGCTGGCCGCGCTCGACATCGCGGACCACCGCCGCCCGGAAACCCTGTCTCCGGCCGAGTTCGTCGCGCTGGGGAGGGCCCTCCGGGAGCTCGCCGGATCAGATTGACGTTGTGCCCCCGACCGACCTAATGTTGTGAACGATTTCACAAGCACGGCGGCCCCCCCGGCCTCGGGCGGGGGGATGGGTACGGGCGTGGCACGGAAGATCTCGGAGTCGACGGTTCGTCGTCTCTCTCTGTACCTCAGATTCCTGGAGGAATTCGAGGAGCAGGGGACGGAGACACTGTCGAGCGAGGAGTTGGCCCGGCGCGGCTCCACGACCGCGGCCCAGGTGCGCAAAGACCTCTCACTCTTCGGGTCGTTCGGAAAGCGCGGGCTCGGCTACTCCGTCCGGGAGCTGAAGTCCACGCTGCGCCGGCTTCTCGGACTCGATCGGGCCTGGCGCGTGGCCCTGATCGGCGCCGGTCGCATCGGGTCCGCGCTGTTCGCATACGGCGACTTCCGCCGCCGCGGCTTCACGATCGTGACCGTGCTCGACACTGACCCGGACAAGATCGGGGCCCGCTGGGGAAGCGTCCGCATCCAGGACGCAGAGGGACTCGAGGAGGTGCTCCGCCGTGAGTCCGTCGACATCGCCATCCTGGCGGTGCCCGTGGAGGAGGCCCAGCGCGTGGCGGATCGTGTGGTCGACGCCGGTGTCCAGGCCGTCCTCAACTTCGCGCCCACCCAGCTGCACGTCCCGACAGAGGTGGCGCTGCGCGACGTGAGCATGTCGATGGAGCTAGAGGCCCTGTCGTTCGCGCTCACCACCGGGAACGGCACGGGCCCGTGAGGGCGCCGGGTCTCCGTCCCTCGCTCACCCAACGGGCGTTCGACGAGCTGCGTGCCGGCCCGCTCACCACGCTCGACCTCGCCCGGCGTGTTCTGGGCCTCCAGGGGCACCCGGGCGCGGCCTCGGCGGCCGTCTTCACGCTCCTGGGCCGGGACGAGCGCTTCCAGGTGGATCCCCTGGGTTTCTGGAGCCTCGCGGCCGGCGCCGCGCCGCCGGGACCGCCACTCGATCGCGCCCGCTTCGCGGTCGTGGACGTGGAAACCACCGGTGGCCCCTATTCCGCGGGCCACCGAATCACCGAGGTGGGCATCGTGTGGGTGGACCAGGGTCAGATCACCGGCGAGTACCACACACTCGTGAACCCGGGCCGCTCGATTCCCCCCTTGATCTCGCGGCTGACGGGCATCCAGGACGACATGGTCGAGACGGCGCCCTATTTCGGTGAAGTCGCGGACGAGGTGTTCGCGGCCCTCGACGGCCGCGTGTTCGTGGCCCACAACGTGGGCTTCGACTGGGGATTCCTGCGGGGTCAGCTGGCTGAGCTCACGGGCGATGTACCTGCGGTCCGCCGGCTCTGCACGGTACGCATGGCGAGGCGCCTCCTCCCGCGGGTGCGACGGCGCAACCTGGACGCGCTGGCCGACCACTTCGACATCCCGATCTTCGATCGCCACCGCGCCTACGGGGACGCTCGCGCCACGGCGCGGGTGCTGATCCGGCTGCTCGAGCGGGCGAGCGCGGAGGGACTACGCGACCTGGACGCCCTCGAGCGGTTCGTGAATCGTCCCTCGCGGCGGCGGCGGAGGCGAGTACGGCGGTGAAGCGACCGGAGGGAGCGGTCCGCCCGCTCGTACGCACCAACGCCGTGGGCGGGATCCGCATCCACGCGCTCGATGCCGGCACCCTCCGGCTCGACGGCGGCGCGATGTTCGGCGTCGTGCCCAAGCCGCTGTGGGAGAAGCGCATCCCGGCAGACGACCGCAACCGCATCACTCTGGCCATGCGATGCCTGCTCGTGGAGGCGCCCGAGGCGCTCGTACTGATCGACACCGGCCTGGGCAACAAGGAGTCGGAACGGTTCCGGGACATCTACGGAGTCGAGAACGAGGGGGCCCCCACGCGGCTCGAGGATGCGCTCCGAGCGGCGGGATTCGCCCCGGAGGACGTAGACCTGGTCGTGAACACGCACCTGCACTTCGACCACGCTGGCGGCGACACGGTTCGAGACCCGGACGGAGCGATCCGGCCGGCGTTCCCCCGCGCCCGCTACGTGGTTCAACGCGGGGAGCTGGGGTTCGCCCGTTCCGACAACCCCCGCATCCGCGCCAGCTATCTGACAGACAACTTCGAGCCCATCGTGGACGGGGGCCGCTTCGATCTGATCGACGGTCCCGCGGAGATCACGGCAGGGGTCCACGCCCTGCCGACGCCGGGCCACACGCCACACCACCAGTCGATCCTGATTCGAGACGGAGGCCGAACGGCGTGCTTTCTCGCGGACGTCTGTCCGACGGCGGCGCACGTGCCGCCGCCGTGGATCATGGGATACGACGTGGAGCCGTTGGTGACGCTCGACTCCAAGACCCGGCTTTGGGAGGAGGCGGAGCGCGACGACTGGCTGCTCGTGTTCGAGCACGACGCAGCCGTGCCCTGGGGCCGGCTTCGCACGCAGGACGGACGGACCGTGATCACGCCCGAGGGTGGGTGACGCGTCCGGCTTGGGTATCTTTGGTGGGCGCCGGAAGCGCCTCCGCGCGCCCCATCGGGCGCACGCCGCTCTTGAAACGACATTCGTTGGAGTATTGAAGCATGGATCCATCCAGGACACCGGTGCTGCTCAAGGGGGGGAGCCGCACGCCCGTGGGACGCTACCTCGGCGGCCTCAGCCCGCTGTCGGCGCCGGAGTTGGGGGCTGCCGCCATTCGCGCGGCCCTGGATCGCTCGGGCCTGGACCCTGCGGCGGTCGACGAGGTGATCATGGGGAACGTGGTCTCGGCTGGAGAGGGACAGGCGCCGGCCCGCCAGGCGGCCATCCGCGGCGGCGTGCCCGCCACGGTGCCCGCCGTCACCGTGAACAAGGTGTGCGGCTCCGGTCTCAAAGCCGTGATGTTGGCCGCACAGGCTGTGAAAGCCGGGGACGCCCGCGTGATCGTGGCCGGCGGCATGGAGTCGATGTCCAACGTCCCCCACTACGTCCGCGGGTTGAGAGAAGGGGTGAAGTTCGGGGACCAAACTCTCCAGGACGGGCTGATTTACGATGGCTTGTGGTGCTCGTTCGGTAACTGCCACATGGGTGGACATGCCGAGTACACGGCCGACAAGGCGGGCGTGACGCGTGAAGACGCCGACGCCTTCTCGCTCGAGTCCCACCGCAGGGCCGTCGCGGCCATCGACGCGGGAAAGTTCAAGGCGGAGATCGTTCCGGTGGAGATCAGCTCGCGCCGGGGTGTCACGGTGGTCGACACGGACGAGTCGCCCCGCCGCGACACGAGCCTCGAGGCGCTGGGCAAGCTCAGGCCGGCCTTCTCACAGGACGCGCCCGATGGCATCGATCCGCTCGTTGT
>JAHEKN010000018.1:35151-37195 GCA_024638305.1 Gemmatimonadota bacterium
GAACGACGGGGCCGCGGCCCTGGTCGTGGCGTCGCTCGAGTTCGCGCAGGCGCACGGGCTCGCGGTGGAAGCCCACGTAACTGGCTACGCCGCCGGCGCCACCGAGCCGCGGGACCTGTTCTTCGCCCCGATCGACGCCGTCCAGAAGCTGATGAGTGCGGAGGGGCGCGGGATCGGAGACTACGGCTTGTTCGAGGTGAACGAGGCCTTCGCGGTGCAGGCGATCGCCGACATGCGCGCCCTGCACATGGATCCAGAGCGTGTGAACGTGAATGGCGGCGCCGTGGCGCTCGGGCATCCGATCGGAGCCTCGGGGGCACGCATCCTGGTCACGCTCCTGAGCGCGATGCGGGACCGCGGCGAGGAGACCGGCATGGCCACCCTCTGCCTGGGCGGTGGAAACGCCGTCGCGCTGTCCGTGAAGGCCGCCTGAGGACGACGCGGCCGGGCGCGAGCCCAGTCAGCGCCGCGCGACCGAGCCAGGGGGTCTTGCGCCCCGATGGCCCAAGCCTACTTGTTTGCTAGCACCGAATCTCGGCATCCGCACCTCGGAGAAAGGAACCACGCACGAATGAACACGCTTAGGGAGACGCTGCGACTGACGCTCACGCCCGCGCCGACGCGGAGCGTCCACGCTCGCGCCGCCGCGATTCCTCTGTTCGTGGTGCTCACGGCCGTGGGCGCCTACCTGGCGTTTCCGCTGCCGGGCACGCCTGTGCCAGTGACGCTCCAGACCCTGTTCGTGCTAGTGTCGGGAGCCATCCTCGGTCCGTGGCTGGGCGCCACGGCTATGGCCACCTATCTGGCGCTCGGGGCCGCCGGGCTGCCGGTCTTTGCCGGTGGCGGCGCCGGGCTCGCTTGGCTGCTGGGGCCCACCGGCGGGTACCTGGTGGCATTTCCCGCGGCCGCCTTCGTCACGGGGTGGGTTGCCGAGGGCGGGCGCGGATGGCTCCGCCTGGCCGGCGCGTTCGTTCTGGGAACGGTGGTGATCCTCTCGGGAGGCGCGACCCAGTTGGCTCTGCTCACTGCGAGCCCGATCGCGGAAGCGGCCGCCCTCGGCGTCTTGCCCTTCCTGCCGGGCGCGGTCGTGAAGACCGCGCTCGGGGTGATGCTGGTCCGACTCAGCGGTCGCGATAGGGCCGACACCTGAGTACGGCAGTCCGCTCCCCATAGTTCGTATCGCCGAGCACCTCCGCCTGCTCGACGGCCCTGTCCGCGCGAACGCACAACACGGGGGCGTCGGGAGTATGGACCGATTCTCCTTCCATGTCCGTCGGGAACACCAGTGCGGCGAGCGGCGCGGCCACGGCGAAGAAGATCACGAATCCGAGGGTGAGCGGCGTCGGCGCCGATCCCCAGCGCGTCGCCGCCGGCCTTCGTCGCTCGTCCCACCTGAGAACCATCTCATCCAGTTTCATGTGCCCTCCCGGATTTCCGGGGTCCGGGCGGTCCGAAAGGCGGGACCGTTCCGGGGTGCTGATCCGTGTGCCTCTCACCCTAGGAACGACAGAATCACCTCGGGTGGCTCACCCCGAGCGTGGGCGCGGTCGTGGGCGCGGTCGTGGGCGCGGCGGTGGGCGCCGTCGCGGCGCGGAGGCGGTCGCGGTGGAGGGAGGGGCTCCGAGCCCGTCACCCGGGCACAATGGTCGCCCAAGGGAGTACAGCACAGGCTGCCCGCTAGGAGGGGATCCGACCCCACCTCCGGCAGCGCCTCCCGGCCCGTCGCCGGCCCCGAGATCCACACACCAAAGAGCCTTGGCCAGATGAACTTGACGCGGGTCGCCGTTCTGGGCGCCGGCACCATGGGGAACGGGATCGCGCACGTATGCGCTCTGCGCGGGCGTGACGTGACGCTCATCGACGTCGACGCGGGAGCCCTCGAGCGTGCCCTCGAGACGGTTCGGCGCAACCTCGCGCGTCAGGTCGCCAAAGAACGGATCTCGCAGGACGAGATGGATGGCGCCCTCGCGCGCATCGCCACCGAGACTCGGCTGGCCGACGGAGTGGCCGAAGCGGACATCGTCATCGAGGCGGCGCCGGAGCG
>JAHEKN010000142.1:0-4133 GCA_024638305.1 Gemmatimonadota bacterium
CGCAACCAGCGCACGTCCGCCCAGGTGAGTCCCGGCTCGAAGGGATCGTGGGCGTCGTGGTCGAGCGCATGGGCAAGGCCGCGCACCGGCATCTCCGCCGCGTCGTGCGTCCGGAAGTTGGCGTAGTCCAGACCCGCCGGCATGCCGAACCCCCGACGCAGATCGCGCTCGCGGGCACCGACGATCGGCGTGTCCGCGGTCAGCACCAGCGCCTCGTATCCCGCGGCCACGGCCCGACGCACCATATCCTCCGTGATCCGGCGATCGCGATGCACGTAGACCTGAAACCAGAGGGGCCCGCTCGCCGCCGCCGCCACGTCCTCGATCGTGTGGTTGGCCATCGTACTGACGGTCAGCACGGTGCCGGCGTCGACCGCGGCCCGCGCCGTAGCGAGCTCGCCTTCGTCATGCGCCATGCGCTGCAGCGCCGTCGGAGCGATCAGGACCGGCAGTTCGACCGCGCGCCCGAGCACGCGGGTCGCGAGGTCGCGCTCGGCCACGCCTCGGAGCACACGCTGGCGCAGACGGATGCGCTCGAACGCGTGACGGTTCTCATGGAGCGTCACTTCGTCGCTCGCGCCGCCCGCGTAGTAATCGTATACAGCGGCCGGCAACGTGCGCTCCGCCTCTGCCTCGTAGTCCCCGACGTTGACCAGCACCGCCCCCCCTTGGATGAAAACGCGGGGGGAGTCTGCCCCGCCGATCGCGGTCCCGGCAAGCCGCTGCGGGCGTCGATGTGACTTTCCGTCGAGACCCCCGGTCTGGTACTGGCGGGTGGGGAACAGAGCCGCTCGGCCGCCGCGCCTCCCCAGTGGATCCCGCGGCCGGTGACAAGACATAGATTCGCTCGTTTTACCGGGCCTGGATGGACGGAGGGCGGCCAGAAAACCGTAGTACGGGGGTGCTGCGGTTTTCTGCGTTTGGGTATATGCTCGGGATCCTCTCGACCCTTGACCCGAGAACCGATCCGTGGCCCAAGCCGGCCGGGCGCGACCCGGCATCATTCCGCTCGTGGCGATGGCCCTGGCGAGCTTCGTCGCTTCCTGCGGCGGGGAGCCGCCCGCGCTGACGGTCGGCGACTTGGCGTTCGGAGAACGGGACCTTCTCGGACTCGACGCCGGCCGCCGAATGCGACTGGCCGAGATCGGCGCCCTGGCGCTCGCCGTCGATCGCGGTGCGCTGATCGAGCGCTCGACCGCCCTGCGGGAGCGCGAGATCCAACGTTCGCTGGTGGCGGCGCTGCGGACGCACCATCTGCTCGAGGCCGCGGGCGTTGGCGACGACGTGCTGACCGCCCACTACGACGTGAATCCCGAGCACGAGCTCGTGGTGCGGCACCTCGTGGTGCTGGCGGAGCGCGGCCTCCCTCGGTCCGTGCGAACGGAGGCGCGCGCCCGCGCCCAGGCGGCGGTGGAGCGAGTCCGATCGGGGGAGGACTTCGCGGCTGTCGCCGGCGAGGTGTCGGAGGAGCCGGGCGCCGCCGAGCGGGGCGGCCTGCTGACACCGGGGCGCGAAGGTACCTGGGTCGAGGAGTTCTGGGCGGCCGCGGACGCCCTCGAGCCCGGACAGGTGAGCGGGATCGTGGAGACGCAATTCGGCTTCCACGTGCTGCGGCTCGAGGAGCGACGGGTCGTGCCGTTCTCCGAGGCCCGCGACCGGTCCGCCCGACGGGTCGCGGCGATGCTCCCCGAGGCCCCATTCGACCGGCTCCGGTCGACCGTATCCGACGGGATCGTAATGGAAGACGCGCTCGACAGTTGGCGCGACGGTCCCGCGGACCGGATTCTGGCCACCTGGCCGGAGGGCTCCTTGAGCGTGGACGCGTTCCGCCGATACGTGGCCACCGAACCCGCCGCCGAGGAACGCGCGGCGGACGGGGGCGGCGAGGCGCTCGGGGCGGTCGTGAAGCGGGCGGCCCTGGAGTCGGCCCTGGCGGAACGCGCCCGCACGTTGGGACTCCAGCCGGACGCCGCGATGGTCGACGCGCGCATGGACGATTGGCGGGTGCAGGCCGAGGGGTGGGCGGCGGTGCTCGGCCTGGTGGGGGTTGGCAGCCTGGAGGACCTTGCGCAGCGCGCACTCACGGCGCTCGGCGCCACGGGCCAGAACGCCACGGTGGTACGGGAGGAGCTCCAGCGCCTGCGCGGTCCCCTTCTGAGGTCACTGTACCCTATCGAAACCGCCGGCGTCGCCCGACCGTAGGAGGCGCTAGATTCCTGCCGGGGACCCGCCTCCCTGCCGCCTGGCGAACGTTGCGACTCGATACGGAGAGACCGCCATCATGACGCGATTCTACGCGATGCTGGGCCGGTCGTCGTGAGCTCCCGGCTCAGCGATCCCGTCGTGCGCAACCGAGCCACCTTCCTGATGGGGTTCGCTGCGTACTTCGCCGTCCTCTGGTGGTTTTGGGACACCCAGTGGGTGTACCCGCTGAAGATGTTCGTCGTGCTCCTGCACGAGATCAGCCACGGGCTCGTGGCCATCGTGACCGGGGGGTACATCGATCGGATCGTGCTCGATCCCGCGCAGGGAGGGCTCTGCGAGTGCCCGGGAGGCAGCGCGTTCCTGACGCTGTCGGCCGGCTATCTGGGCAGCCTCGTTTGGGGGGGGCTGCTGGTCATCGCTGGGCACGAGCTCAAGCGCTGGAGCCGTCAGATCATGTTGGGGATCGGCGTGGCCGTGGTCGCGCTTTCCCTCGGATTCGTGCGCGGCTCGTTCGGCTTGACGTTCGGAATCCTCTTCGGAGTCGCCCTCGTGGGGGTCGGGCGTTACCTGCCACCGGTCGTGAGCCGCGTGACACTCACAACCCTCGGCCTCACGAGCTGCCTCTACGCGATTCTCGACATCAAGAGCGACGTGATCGATCGGCCAGAGCTGCGCTCCGATGCCAGGATGCTCGCGGAGATGACGGGCGTGCCGACGGTGGCATGGGGAGTGCTGTGGATTCTGTTGGCCCTGGCGTTCAGTTGGTTGCTGCTTCGCCGGGCCTATCGGAAATCGGCCTGACGGGGGTCGACCCCGCCGTCTTGCCGGTTTTGGCCACCACCAGTAGGTTCCGCGCGGCCACTCACCCTGAGGGAGAGTGGTACAGTTGGGTTCGGTTCGGTCGCGTCCTCGTGAGGCGGCCAGACCACTTGGGTCCGAGAGGGCCCACGGTGCCCGATGTTTCCCCTAAAAAGGAGGTGATCCCTTGTCTAGTCCGAGTACCCTGCCCCGGTTCAGCACGGGCAAGTGATCGCCGATTCGGTTCAGCCGAATTAGATCACGCTGTTCTGACCCGGCGCTCACGCTGGATCTGGGCAGTAGAACCGCCGCCGGACGATCGAGTCCGGCGGCGGTTTCGTTTCCCCCTGGATCGTGCGCCCCTGCCCCTCAGCCGAAGTAGGCGGGCTCGTTCCCCGGCTTCCACTTGATGTTGCACCCCACGCTCGCGACCTGATCGGCGCTGGGCGACTCACCCGCGAGCACCGCGTCGGCCGCCGTTCGCAGATCACGCCCCGTCACGGGCACGTCGAGCCCCGGCCTACTGGAGTCGAACTGCCCCCGATACACCAGGCGGCGCCCGGCGTCGTAGAGGAAGAAGTCGGGCGTACACGCGGCGCCGTAGGCCTTGGCCACCTCCTGCGACTCGTCGAAGAGGTAGGGGAACGGGTACCCCAGACGCTCCACCTCGACCGCCATCATCTCGGGCGAATCAGCGGGATAGGCCTGCACGTCGTTGGCATTGATGCCGACGATCTGGAGGCCGCGCGGAAGGTAGTCCCTTCCGAACTCGGCCAACTCCCGGCCGATGTGCTTCACGAACGGACAGTGATTGCTCAGGAACGCCACGAGCAACGGAGATTCCGCGGGAACGTCGTCGAGCCCGAACTCACGTCCCCAGGGGTCGGGGAGCCTGAAGAAGGGGGCCGGGGTCCCCAGATCGACCATGGTGGACGGTGTCTTTGCCATGGGCGTCCATACCCACGGCGAGGTCGGTCGTTTCGCCCGCCGATCCTTCAGCCCGCGGGCGGGGACGACTCGCCGTACCCCGTCAGCTCGACGTATCCGACTCCGGCGTCCTGGCCTTCCGCCTCCAGTCGCACGGCCCCCTCCCAATATCGGAAGAGGCCGCGATGCTCCTGATCCGGCGT
>JAHEKN010000142.1:4143-10189 GCA_024638305.1 Gemmatimonadota bacterium
GCCACCGCGACGGATAGCGCGCTTCGCCATCGGTGCTGGTCCAGTACTCGAGGACGGCGATCTCGAACTCGTCGGCAGAGAGACGCCGATACCGCCCGTCGTCCTCGACTAGGATCCCGTCACGCACGTCGTTCCCGTCGGTGGCCCGGAGCCGAAACACCATGAGGTCCCGTCCATCGGCGAGTTGGAGCGCAAACCAATCCCACCCCACCTGGTTCCGCCCGAGCACCGACGTGCTCCACTCGCGGTCGATCCAGGCGGAGCCCGCGACAGGGCGAGCGCGCCCGTCGACCGCGATCTCCCCGACCGCGGGGAGCCTCGTGTACGAGTAATAGTGCGACGCGTCCCCGGCGCCCGGTCCCTTCGGACTGAAACCCCGGTCGCCCTGGAGCGCGAGCGGCTTTCCTCGCTCGAGCGTTAGATCGACCCGCGCGCCGTCCGGATCCGCCACGAGCCGGAGCGGGAAGATGCCGTCCTCAGGGCCGTCGACCGTGGCCAGCTCCCAGTCCTCCAGCCACACCCGGAACGGACGCGCCTGGGCTCCCGCCAGGTCGAGCGCCGGACGGGACAGCCGTTCCTCGGAGAGGAAGCGGCCGCTCGTAGCATCGGTGAGCGCGGCGTGCGCCATGTAGACCTGTGGCTCTGACCACGCGGATTCCGACGTCGGCAAGCCGGCCGCGTCGCCGGAGACGCCCTCCAGGGACCCGCCCGCCCTTGGGCCGAGAGCGCTCCGGAAGAACGTGAGCTGCACGCCGTAATGCCGTCCCTCGTCGTCCTGGAGGTTGGCCGTCACGTACCACCACTCGGTCTTGAATTCGGGATGGGGGCCGTGATCGTCGGGAAAGACGAATGGCCGGGGGGCCAGAACCCGCGCGAACCCGGCCTCCGGCTCCCCGCCGAGGATGTCGGACACCTCCAGGGCCGGAGCAGTCTGGCGCTCTCCCGTACAGGCTCCGGCTACCACGAACCCGGCCACGAGCGCCACCGACCGCCACCATCCCCTCATTCGTCCCTCAGCACCGATGCGGCCTCGGCATTGGCGATGCGGTGCGCGGGGTAGATGCCGGCGAGCAGGGCCCCCGCCATCGCCAGGAGCAGCGACTGGACGACGATCTCGGGCTCGAGCCTCAAATCGAGCGTCCAGCCGAACGACCGCTTGTTGATCACGAACACCATCACGGCCGCCAGCAGCGCCCCGGCGGGCACGGCGAGCAGGCCCGCCATGAGCCCCATGAGCCCGGTCTCACCGAGCACGAGCCTCCAGAGCTCCCGAGGCGTCAGCCCCGTTGCCCGGAGCAGCCCGAACTCCTGGCTGCGCTCCAGCTCGATGGCCATGAGGGCACCCAGTATGCCGATGAAGGCCACGACGAACGCGAGGAGTCGCAACACCCCCGTGACCGTGAACGTGCGGTCGAAGACCGCGAGCGACACCTCGCGCAGCGCCCGGTTGGAGCGGACCGAGGCGCCTTCCGCCTCGTCCAACGCCCGAACTCGCTCGGCCAGGACCTCGGAGTCCTCGCCGGCGGCCGCGAACAGCCCGACCGAGGTCACGCGATCGTCCTCCCAGTACCGGTCGTAGGCCTTCCGGTCCATCATGATCACGCCGCGGTCGGAGCCGTAGTCGAAGTAGGTGGCCGCAACCCTGAACGTGCGCTCTCCAACCGGCGTAGGCAGCGAGATCTCCGACCCGGGGCCGATGCCGGTCCGCGTGGTGAAGGGCTCGGACACGAGCACCGCGTCCACGGAACGGAATTCTCGGAAGATGTCCGCGGCCGCGCCGCTCGTGAATCGGAACGCGGCTTCGCCGGGTGGAGCCAGGTCGAGCGCCACCAGCCTCATGGGACCCCACGGCCCTTCGAAGTCGAGACCGCGGTAAGTGCTCGCGGCCTCCACTCCCGGAAGGCTACGGACCCGCTCGACCAGCTCCGGCCGAAGTGGGTCGGGGATGCGGGCCACCCCCAGTCCGGCCGCGGACACGTACACATCGGCCTGGAGCGTGTGGTCGAGCCAGCGCTCGACCGTGTGGCGGAAGCTCGAGATCATCGCGCCCAACCCCACGGTCACCGACACCGCGACGACCAGGGCCGCCAGCGCGGGGCCGGTCCGCGAGAGCGATCGGACGACGCCCCGAGCGGCCATCCGGCCCGTAACGCCAGCGACTCTACCGGCAACCGGGGACAGCAGCCGGGTGCAGCCCACGGCCGCGAGGGGGGTGACCAGGGCGATCGCCCCCATTACGAGCGCCAGGCCCAGAAACCCCGCAGCGGCCCCGGAAGGCCCCACCCGGAACACAGCCGCTCCGAGCAGCCCCAGCGCGACGCCGGCCACCCCGGCGGTGAACACCCGTCCACGTGTGCGGGCCTCGAGGGCGGATCGGCGGAGCGTGCCCGTCACGGGCCCTCGCGCAGCCTCGAGGGCCGGGCCGATCGCCGCGACCTGCGTGGCCACCAGACCGAGCGCGACTCCCTTGGCCAGCACCCCGGGGTCGACGCTCAGCCCGTCCACCTGCACGAACGTGTAGAGATCGTTGACGGTGCGCGTGACCAGGCGCACCAGACCCCGACCCATGGCGACTCCGAGGACCAGCCCGAGGGCGGAGCCGGCCACGCCCACCAGGCCGGCCTCGGCGAGCAGGCCGCGCAGGATCTCACCCCGCGTCACTCCGAGGGCGCGCAGCATGCCGATCCGCTCCCGCCGCCGGACCACGGAGAAGGTCACGGCGTTGTAGATCAGGAAGATGCCGAATACCAGCGCGAGTAGGCTCAGCGCGGTCAGGTTGAGCTCGAACGCCCGCGTCATGCCCAGAAGCTCACGCGTGCGCGCTCCCGCGGTCCGGATGCGGGCGTCCGGCGGAAGCAGCGCGCGGGCCGCCTCCACCGCCCGGTCGCCCTCGGCTCCTTCGGGCAGGATGAGGTCGATGCGGTCGAGGCGTCCGACCCGATCGAGGAGCGCCTGCGCCACCGACAGGTCGGCGAGCACCAGATCGTGGGTGCCCTCGCGCGCCAGGCGCTCGGCCGGAGCGAACGTGCCGGTCACGACGACACGACCGGAACCCGTCGGTCCGGTCACCTCGATCGTGTCACCCACGCGGATCCCAGATGCCACCGCCAGGGACGCCGGCAGGACCACGGTCGGCTCACCGGGCACGAGCATGCCCGGCCCCGCCCCACCGCCGTCGCCACCGCCGTCGCCGGCGCCGGCGAGAAAACTCCGGAACGTCGCTTCGGCGATGGGATCGACCCCGAGCAAGCGGAGTGGGCGTCCGGGAATCCGGCCGGTCCGCACGAACCCCTCGACCACCGGGGTGGACTGCCGGAGGCCGGCCTCGACACGCAGTCGCGCGTACACGCGCTCGTCCAGAGCCCCACTGACCCCGGTCACCTGATGGGTCGCGCGGCCGGCCACCGCGACGGTCGAGTCGCGCAGGGAGCCCCGGGCGCTCTCGATGGCCAGATCGAGCGCCACGACGACTGCCACTCCGAGAGCCACGCCAAGCACTGAGAGCAGTGGCAGCCAGGGGTGCCGGCGATAGTCCCGGACCAGCGCCAGCCACCGGAGCGGAATCACGACGCGCTCCCGTGGCCCTCACGCTCGCGCAGCACGCCTCCGTCCAGGACCAGAACGCGGTCCGCACGCGACGCCACCCGCTCGCTGTGCGTGACGATGATCAGCGTCTTGCCGCTCTCACGCAGGAGCTCCTCCATCAGATCCAGGACCTCGCCGCCGGTCCGGGCGTCGAGGTTCCCGGTCGGCTCGTCCGCAAGGATGAGCGGAGGTTCGTGCACCAGGGCGCGGGCGACCGCCACCCGTT
This sequence comes from Gemmatimonadota bacterium, assembly GCA_024638305.1. Taxonomy (GTDB): domain Bacteria; phylum Gemmatimonadota; class Gemmatimonadetes; order Longimicrobiales; family Gaopeijiaceae; genus JAHEKN01. The sequence continues at coordinate 7,955 of JAHEKN010000142.1, forward strand.
GGCGCTCGCCTCCGGACAGCACGTCGGGAAACGAGTCGGCCCGATCGGCCAGGCCCACCCGCTCGAGCAAGCGTGCGCAGCGGCGCTCCGCCTCACCCGGATCGAGGCCTCCAAGCTCCGTCGGAAGCAGCAGGTTCTCGCGCACCGTCAGGGTTGGGAGCAGGTTCAGGAACTGGAAGATGAACCCAACCACGGTGCGTCGGTACAGCGAACGTTCGCGCTCCGGGAGCGCGCTGATGCATCGGTCGCCCACCATCACGACGCCCTCGTCCGGAACGTCCAGACCGCCGACGAGGTTGAGCAGGGTGGTCTTTCCCGAGCCGCTAGGGCCCAGAAGCGCAACCCACTCCCCTTCCTTCACCTCGGCGCTGGCGCCCACGAGCACCGGGCGGCGGACCGTCCCTTCCGTGTAGGCCTTTGAGAGTCGCTCGAGCCGGATCATCGCGGGGGGGGCCCGAGGGACATCGTCAGTCGTCGGACAGGCCCAACTGCTCTGGCAGCGTGACCAGCTCGACCACCTTGAACTTGCGCACGCCCACCGGGAGCTCGATCTCGAGCTCCTCGCCCACTCCCGCCCCGATCAGCCCTCGCCCGATGGGTGACGCAATCGAGACCTCCCCGCCATCGAGATCCATGAAGTCGCCGGCAACCAGGTTGAACTGGACCTCCTCCTCCATCGCGTAGTCGAACACGAGGACGCGCGAGCCGAATCCGATACGATCGTGCGGCATCATCTTCACGTCGATCTTGGACAGCTCGGTCATGCGCTGCGTCAGGTGGCCCAACCTGGCCTGAACGAACTGTTGCCGTTCGAGGGCGGCCTTGTAGTCGGCATTCTCACGCAGGTCGCCCAGCTCGACCGCCTTCTTGATCCGCTCGGGCAACTCGACGCTCAGCTCGTGCGTGAGCGCCGCTATTTCGGCTTCGATCTTCGCTCGGATTTCGTCCAGCATGGATCGTGGGGTGTGGGTGAGCGGGGGTCCAACGAAACGAGCCGGGCGGGGGACGCCCGGCTCTTCCCTGGGAATGTAGTAACGTCGGAAGGGCGCGCCAACCGTCCCGGGTCCCGTCTCCCTCCCGTGTCTCGCAGCGACCCGGAGGAACGTCAGCGCGGCTGCTCCGCCACGTTCACGTGTCCGACCTTCCGCCCCGGCCTGGGGGTCTTGGCGTAGAGGTGCACCCGGGCGGCTGGATCGGCGAGCAGATCCGGCAGCTCCGGCACACTTCCGATCAGGTTGGTCATCACGGTCCCGCTCCCCCGTGGCTCCGTCGATCCCAGGGGAAGCCCCGTCACAGCCCGCAGGTGATTCTCGAACTGGCAGGTGACCGCGCCGTCCTGCGTCCAGTGGCCGGAGTTGTGGACTCGGGGCGCCACCTCGTTGGCAAACAGGTCGTCCCCCACCTGGAACAGCTCCAGCGCGATGACCCCGACGTAGTCGAGCGACTCGAGGATGGCTCGCACATAGGCCCGCGCACGCTCGGTGAGCCCGGCGGAGATGTTGGGCGCCGGCGCGATGGTGGTCCGGAGAATCCCTTGATCGTGATGGTTTTCCACGAGCGGATAGAACGCGAGGTCGCCGCCCACCCCACGGACGGCTACGAGCGACAGCTCACGATCGAACGGTACGAACGCTTCCGCGATCCCCGGCCCGCCACCCAGACCGGACCATGCCTCCGCGATGTCCGCTCCCGAGTGGATGATCGCCTGGCCCTTTCCGTCGTAGCCCATCCTCCTCGCCTTGAGCACGACTGGCGCCCCCAGCTCCGCCAATGCCCGGTTGAGCTCCGCCTCGGAGCCGACGGCCCGATAGTCGGCCGTGTCGATGCCGAGCGCGCGCAGTCCGTCCTTTTCGGCCAGCCGGTCCTGGGCGAGCTCCAACGCGGCTGGACCCGGACGGACGGGAACGAGCGGAGCGAGCGCCTGGACCGCCCCGACCGGCACGTTCTCGAACTCGTACGTGACCACGTCGACACCGTCGGCCAGGGCGTCCAGGCCGGCCGGGTCGTCGTACGCGGCGCGCACCACCTCGCCCACGGCGGCGGCGGGAGGCCGCTCGGCGGGCTCCAGGAAGCGGCAGCGAATCCCCAACCGGTGACCGGCCAGGGCCAGCATGCGGCCCAACTGTCCTCCGCCGAGGACCCCGACCTTCACGGAGCGGGCAGCCGGGGGTCCGGATCCTCCTCGACCGCGCGCGTGCGCGCATTCCTGTACGCCTTGAGACGCGCGCCCACGTC
>JAHEKN010000143.1:0-6867 GCA_024638305.1 Gemmatimonadota bacterium
TGGAGAAGGTGAACGGCGTGCCCGAGGACCTGACGTGGGAGGTCTTCCGTGACACGCTGATCGAGCAGGCGGAGCAGGGGGTGGACTACTTCACGATCCACGCGGGCGTGCTCCTGCGCTACGTGCCGCTGACCGCCAACCGCGTCACCGGCATCGTGTCGCGGGGCGGGTCCATCATGGCCAAGTGGTGCTTGGCCCATCATGAGGAGAGCTTCCTCTACACCCGCTGGGACGATATCTGCGACATCATGGCGGCCTACGACGTGTCGTTCTCCATTGGCGACGGTCTGCGGCCGGGCTCGATCGCCGACGCCAACGACGAGGCCCAGTTCGCCGAGCTGAAGGTGCAAGGCGAGCTCACGCGTCGCGCTTGGGAGAAGGACGTCCAGGTCATGAACGAGGGTCCCGGACACGTGCCCATGCACATGATCAAGGAGAACATGGACAAGCAGCTCGAGTGGTGCGGCGAGGCGCCGTTCTACACACTCGGGCCGCTCACCACCGACGTGGCGCCGGGCTACGACCACATCACGTCGGGGATCGGCGCGGCCATGATCGGGTGGTTCGGGACGGCCATGCTCTGCTACGTGACGCCCAAGGAGCACTTGGGCCTACCCAACAAGCACGACGTGCGCGAGGGGATCGTCACGTACAAGATCGCCGCGCACGCGGCCGACCTGGCGAAGGGACACCCGGGTGCGCAGTACCGGGACAACGTGCTCTCCAAGGCGCGCTTCGAGTTTCGCTGGAGCGATCAGTTCAACCTCAGCCTCGATCCCGAGCGCGCCCGGGAGTTCCACGACGAGACGCTTCCCAAGGAATCGTCCAAGGTGGCGCACTTCTGTTCGATGTGCGGACCCAAGTTCTGCTCGATGAGGATCACCCAGGACGTGCGCGACTATGCGCGGGAGCTCGGTCTCGAGGACGGCAAGGCCATCGAAACCGGACTGTCGGAGAAGGCCCGGGAGTTTGCCGAATCGGGGGGCGAGCTCTACCAGCGCATCTAGCAGGTGCGGCCGGGGCGGCCTGCGCCCGGACGCAATGGGCGCGTGCGCGAGGGCGCCGTGGGACATTGGGGAACCACGATCAGGGAGGAGGGAGATGGTGCGGATGGACAGGGGCCGCTACGTGCGCACGGCCATGACCGCCGGCAGTGCCGCGCTGGCCATGGGCGTCTGGGTGCTCAGCGGCTGCGTGGCGGCGATGGAACAGTCGGCCGGCTCGAATGCGGGCGAGGACGAGACGACCGCCCCGACTCCGGTGGTGGCCGACCTGGAGGTGACGGTCGAAGCGCTCGAGGAGAAGCTGCTCGCGCTCGCAGAGGCTATGGACGAGGACCTGTACGACTGGCGGCCCATGGAGGGCGTGCGGTCCGTGGGCGAGGTGTTCATGCACGTGGCGGCGGACAACTACTTCATGCCGATTCTGGCTGGGGTGGCGGCGCCCGCCGCGACCGGAATCACGCTGGACTACGAGGCGACGGTCGTGCCGTTCGAGTCGCGGGCACTGCCGCGGGCCGAGACGATCGCGGTGCTGAGAGAATCATTCGTCCACCTCCGGTCCGCCATGGCGGCGTCACCACCGATGGAGGAGGAGCGCGACGTGTTCGGGAACCAGGCCACCGTGCAGGGCGTGTGGGTGCAGACGGTCACGCACCTGCATGAGCACCTCGGACAGTCGATTGCCTACGCCCGCACCAACCGGGTGGTCCCACCCTGGAGCCGTCCGACGGGCTGAACCGACGGCCGCGGTCCGCGGAGCTCGCCTACCATCGGCGACACCGCTGTTCTAAGTTTCTTGGACTTTGTCCCCGCAACCGCGGGAGATCGTCGGGCGCGCCGGGTTCGTCGGCCTCCACGCTCGACGTGCGACCAGCCGCTCAACATTCGATAGGACGACACATGAAGCGCTCTGCTTTCTTCCTCACCGCTTTAGCCCTCAGCGCGGCCGTGGTGGGCTGTGGGGGCTCCGACGCTCCCGCGACCCAGGCCGGTGGCGACGCCCCGGACGCAACGACCGCCGCTCCGTCGGCGCTCTCGCTGAGCGTGCCGGAGTGGTACCAGATCGACGAGGCCGCCCGCACCGTGACGCTCCGGATCACCGCAGGCGCCACCAACGTCCAGAACTACTGGAACTTCAACGGCTTCGCGAAGGGTAGCGGCGCCAGCATCATCGTGCCCGAGGGGTACGCGGTCACGCTCGAGTTCACGAACCAGGATCCCAACATGGCGCACAGCGTCGGGATCGAGGAGTGGCGGGAGAGCAACTGGCCCGGGAGCGTGGAGGTGAGCCCCGAGTTTCCCGGTGCCGTGAGCTCCAACCCGGGGTCGCTCATCGACTCCACCATGCCCGGCGAGTCGGAGACCCTCCAGTTCGAGGTGGACCGGGCGGGTGAATACGCGATGGTCTGCTATGTGCCCGGGCACGCGACGATCGGCATGTTCGTGAAGTTCGTCGTGTCGTCCGATGGCACCGCCGGCGTGATGATGTAACGGATACCCGATTCGGGATCAGTACCGGCGCCCCGGCCGCGACCTGCGGCCGGGGCGATCGTGCGTCATGCAGCCGGACCCGCTGCCCCGCGCCTGTGTAGGATGGTCAGCCGCCGCCGGCGAGGAGCATCGCATGAGTCCAACGAGGTCGTTCGTGAGAGGATCGCTCTTCCGCACCCCGCACCACGCCGTGCACCACGCCGTGCACCACGCCGTGCACCGTGTCGCGGGACGCGCCGTGCGCTTCGCAGTCCCGTTGATCCTCTTGCTGCCGGGGGCGCCGGCCGTCGCTCAGGACGCTGGTGCCGACACGACGCTGACGCCTCGCGAGGCCGCCCAGCAGGCTCAAGTGAGGCTCGAACGCTTCCGCGAGCAGCGCATTCCGCCGGAGGCGTCCGGGTACGCAGGCTGCGACGAGCTGGTGGGGAGACTTTGCTTCCGCTACGAGGACGACGGATCTCCGATCCAGCCTGAGCCGCCGGAGCTCACCATGGCCCGCCGGGACATGCTGCGCGTTCTCGCCAACGCCCACCGGGACGCCCCCGAAGACGGCTGGATCCTGGGACAGTTGGTCTTCTACCTGGTCGAGGATCGGTCCGTGCTGGCCGCCGAGCAGAGGGCCAGCGAGTGTAAGGTGCCAGAGCGCTGGTGGTGTGACGCCCTCCTGGGATTCGTCCACCACAGCAACGGCCTCATCGACAAAGCGACGGATTCGTTCGAGAGGGCTTTGGGCGCCATGCCCGCCGAGGAGCGGGCGTTCTGGAGGTCCACCGACTTCCTGTTCAACGAGGACGGCCGGAACGCCTATTCGGAGGCGCGGGCGGCATCCGAGCTCGACGACGCGACCCTCGTCAACCAGCTCTGGGTCCTGGCTGACCCCCTGTACCTCGTGCCCGGGAACGATCGGCTGAACGAGCACTACGCGCGCAAGGTCTCCGTCCGCATCCGGGCGGAGGCCGCCAACGCCTACGGGCTCGAGTGGGAGCGGGATCTCGAGCAGCTCGTGATTCGCTACGGCAACGAAGTGGGATGGGAGCGCGGCCAGCGCGATCCCGGCGCGGGCGGCCTGGTGGGCGATACCCGCCACATCATCGGACGACAGCACCCGATGAGCCGGCAATACGTGCCACCGGCCGGGTTCGTGGCCGATCCGGCATCGATTCCGGCGGACGAATGGACCATCGAGGCGGAGAAGCCTAGGACGGGGTATGCGCCGTTCTACGCTCCCGAGATTTCGGAGCTGTCCTCGCAGGTGGGGCGCTTCCGTCGTGGTGACGATCTGCTGCTGGTGGGCGCCTATCGGCCCGCGAGCCGGGAACGCTCGGTTGCGACGCGGCGGCTCCAGTACGGCCAGCCCGGATGGCGCCGGGCCCCCCGCGAGGCCCCCGGGGACGAGAGCAGCCGCAATCGGGTACGGAATCCGTTCGACCCGCCACCCCCGCCCCCGCCGTCCGCCGAGGCGACGGTGGCCGAGGAGGAGGACGGTGTGGAGAGCGGTCTGTTCGTGCTCAGGCCGAACGGTGACGTGGTGCTCGACCAGCGGGCGGCGTCCCGCCAAGGCACCTGGATGCACCAGGTGCCGAACGGCGAGTACGTGATCAGTCTGGAGGTGCTGGACACCAACCTCAAGCAGGGCTTTCGGGCGCGCATGGGTGCCCGGCAGGGTGACATCCCCCCCGATCTCGCGGCCGCATCCGATCTGCTGATCCTCGACGGGGAGGGCCCGCCGCCCGAGACCCTGGAGGAGGCGGTCGACCGCCTGCTCCCCGGCGTCCAGGTTCGGAGCGAGGATCGGATCGCGCTCGCGTGGGAGGTCTACGGCCTGGTGGTTGGCCAGAGAGCGCAGGTGACGATCGGCTTCACGGAGGGGCGGCCGAGCACGCTCCGGCGCTTCGGGGAGTTCCTGCGCATCGTCGAGCCCGAGGTCCCGGTGGAGCTGAGCTTCGAGGACGCCGGAGCCGATGGCCGCACGATCTTCCGGTCGGTCGGCATGGATCTGCCCGAGCTCGAGCCCGGCGAGTACACGCTCCACGTGGAGATCCAGTTGCCACAGCGGGCTCCAATGGTGATCAGCCGGCGCGTCACCGTGATCCCCTGAGCCCACCACATGCCGGCCGGGTACTCGGGGACACCGCTTCCGAAGAAGCTCGGAATCAAGCCTGGAGCACGGGTGGGTACCATCCGGGCTCCGGCGATTCTAGCGGACCTGCTGGACGATTTGCCCATGGGTGCCCGCCTCCTCCGGCTCCGCGCCGGTGCCCCGCCATATGACGTCGTGCTCCTGTTCGCGGCCGACCTGAAGGCGTTGCGGGCGGAGCTCGATCGCGCCGTCGGGGCCATCACCGTCGACGGCGGGCTGTGGGTGGCGTGGCCCAAGCGCAGCTCAGCGCTCGCGTCCGATGTCCTGGAGTCGGATGTCCGCCGCGCCGGTCTGGCCGCGGGCCTGGTCGACAACAAAATCTGCGCGGTCGACGACGACTGGTCCGGTCTCCGGTTCGTGGTCCGCGTGGAGGACAGGCCCGGGTGGAGCCGGACAGCCAAATCCTGAGGGGCGCCCACCGCCCCGACAAATCCCCGGTGTGCATATCGGGGGCGCTCGATCGTCCTATCCGTCAGATGAGCCTCCGGAGTCTCACGAAGAGCCTATGAAGGCGGATTGGAGCGACCTCTACCGAGCCGTGTATCCCGACCTCGTGCGCTTTCTGCACGCAAAGGTCTGGGACGGCGAGCGCGCCCAGGAATTGGCGCAGGAGGTCTTCGTGCGGGCGCTCAGAGAGGAGCGTCCGCCGGAGCGGCCCCGCTCCTGGCTCTTCACGGTGGCGGCCAATCTGGCGCGGGACGAGGCGCGGACGGTGCTGCGGCGCAAGAAGCACCTCGTCCTTCTGAAGGGAGAGATGTCGGAGCACACGGGCGGGACGCCGGCTGAGGAGCTCGAGGCCCGCGAGCGGCGGGACGGGGTGCGGCGTGCCCTTGGGAGCCTCGGGGAACGGGACCGCGAGGTCCTGCTCCTCTGGGACGCGGGGCTCAACTACGGCGAAATATCGGAGCAAACCGGACTCGCGGTAGGCGCGATCGGAACCACCCTCGCGCGGGCGAGGCGGAGGCTGGTCGAGGCCTACCACGGGGGAGAGAGGGAAGATGTCGCACGTCCGTGAAGGCGAGATCCACGCGTACCTCGACGGGGCGCTGGACCGGCTGGGCGAAGAGCGGGGGATGGAGGTACGGACGCACGTCGCCCGCTGCGAGGACTGCCGGGGGCGGCTCGAAGAGGAGCGTCGCCTGCGCGAAGCCGCGGACCAGCTCCTCGATCTGGGCGCACCGGCGTCGATCGCAATGCCTCCCTTCGAGGAGATCCGCAGGCGTGCGCAAGCGGACGGGCGCCCAGCCGCAGCGGCGGGTCCCGCCCGGCGCGAACGCCGCACGCTACCCGACCTTCAGCGTTGGGCCTGGGCCGCGAGCCTGGTGCTCGCGCTCGGTACGGGCTGGCTGCTCCGAGGCACGGACCTGGCCCGCGTCGCGAGCTCTACGGAGTTCCAGGCGCGAGCGTCCGATGTCCGCGAGGGTCTCGACGTCGGTCCGTCCGACGCAGACATGCTCGCACCGGGCGCGCCCGAGTCCAACGAACAGGCCCTGGCGTCCGCAGCGGACGTGCAGGAGATCCCGGCGGTACAGAGTGTCGCCGAGACGGAGCCGGGAGCCCGGGTGGCCGCCGAGAATGCTCCGGCGGAGCGTCGGCTCCGCACGGAGGAGGAGTCGGTGGGACGCGTGGCGGCGACCGAGGCGGCCGAGAACCGGCTCAACGTGGTGACTCCGGACAGCGTCCGGGTGAGGGCAGACGCGGCGATCGACCTGCTCCAACGCCGCGCCGCTCCGGTCGAGGTGGCAGCGGCTCGTGCCGCCCCGGCCCAGACGGTCGCCGCTCCCGCCGTGGGGCTGCGGGACGCGCTCTCCGAAACGCCCACCGTCGAGGCCGACGACGAGGCGGCGGATGCGCTCGCGTCGGAGCTTCTCGCGCCGGGACTGGAGGTGGTCGCGATCTCCGGTGACAGCGCGGCCGTGCGCGTGATCCAGCGCTTCGCTGAGGGAGACACACTGGTCCTCGAGTTCATCGGTGTGCCCGAGGCGTTCGCCCTGCTGGAACGGACCCGGGGCGCCGGCCTGGAGGCTCGCGCTGATCGGCAGGAGCCGTCGGCACCCGTCGATCTCCGGCGCGTGCGCGAGGCCGATCCATCGGCCGACCGCCCGGCGGCGCGTCCCGGGGATGTACGCCCCATGTCGGAGGTACGGGTCTCCATCGACGGCGGGCTCCTGATCCTACGCTCCCACCGCCCACAGGAAGAGCTGGAGCAGCTCGCGCGGAGCTGGTGGAGGCTCT
>JAHEKN010000143.1:6877-10110 GCA_024638305.1 Gemmatimonadota bacterium
GTCCTTGGGGCCCGCGCGGCCCGATGTCGGCGGCGGGCTCCGCTACCCGATTCGGCCGACCTCCCCGATCAGCGACTCCAAACCAGGAGCGAGGCTCCAACGTGACCCGATCTGACCGGGGACGACGCGGTTCGGCACGGATCGAACAGGCACTCGTCGTCGCCGCTTGCGCTTGGCTGGCTGGCTGCTCGCCGGCCCCGTCCGGGACCGGTGGGACGGCCCCGGAGCTCGCCGAAGCCGCGGCCCGCATCGACGAGCTCGGCTTGCTCGAGACGATCCAACGGATCGCCCACGATTCCATGAGGGGCCGGGCGACGCCCAGCCCCGAGTTGGAGCGCACCGCGAACTGGATCGCGGAGCGATTCGAGGCGCTGGGATTGGAGCCACCGTTCGACGGGTCGTACCTCCAGTGGTACGAGACCCAAGGGGTGCGGGCCCCCAACGTGGCCGGGCTGGTGCGGGGTAGCGACCCGCAGCTCGCAGACGAATACGTGGTCTACAGCGCCCACATGGATCACGTGGGCGTGGGGCGGCCGGACGCCTCCGGCGACTCCGTCTACAACGGCGCCGACGACGACGCCTCGGGCACGGCGGTCGTGCTGGAGCTGGCCGAAGCGTTCGGCGCGTTGAACCCGCCCACGCGGCGTTCGACCATCTTCTTGCTCGTCAGCGGTGAGGAGCAGGGACTTTGGGGTAGCCGGCACTTCGCCACGGATCCCCCCGTTCCCCTCGAAGCCGTGGTCGCCAACCTGAATGCCGACATGCTCGGCAGGAACTGGACGGACAGAGTGGTGGCCATCGGAAAGGAGCAGTCCGACCTGGGGGAGACCCTCGACGCGGTGGCTGCGGCACATCCCGAGCTCGGCATACGCCCCATCGAGGATCCCTGGCCGGAGGAAAACTTCTATCGCCGCTCCGATCACTTCAATTTCGCCCGTCGTGGGGTGCCGGTGCTGTTCTTCTTCAATGGCACCCACGAGGACTACCACAGGCCGTCCGACGAGGCGGAGCTGATCGACGCGGAGAAAGCGGCGCGGATCGGGCGCCTGATGTTTTTTCTGGGAGTGGAGGTCGCGGAGCGCGACGCGCGGCCTCGGTGGGACCCGGAGAGCTACGAGCAAGTCGTGGACATTGGAGGCAACCGCAGGGAATGACGACCGATTTCGGGACGGTGCTGGAGCATTGGGACGGGCAGGCGGTTGTCATTCGACACGACGAGCCGTCCGGGGCCTGGATGTTCGTGGCGCTCCACGACGACACGCTCGGCGGTCCCGTCGGGGGTTGCCGCATGCGTGTGTACGACCACCCCGCCGAGGGACTTCTGGACGCGACACGACTTGCGGCTGGCATGACGGCCAAGTGGGCCGCCATGGAGTTCCCCTTCGGCGGAGGCAAATCGGTGCTCGCGGTTCCTCACCTCATGGAGGGGGAGGAGCGTCGGGGGCTGCTGGTCAGGTTCGCGCATCTGCTGAACACGCTGGAGGGCACCTATCGGGGTGGTGAGGATCTGGGCACCACGCCTGACGACATGGCCTTCCTGGCCGGGCACACGCCGCACATGATGGGAGCGCACGGATCCGAGGGTCCAGCCGACCCGGGTCCCTTCACGGCGCTCGGCGTGTTCGTGGGAATCAGGTCTGCGCTCGGCGCCGTGTTCGGCAGCCGCGAGCTCGACGGCCGCACCGTACTCGTCCAGGGTGTGGGCGACGTGGGAATCCCCCTGTCGCGGATGATCGCCGCTGCGGGTGGGATCGTGCTGGCTGCCGACGTCGATCGCGATGTCGCCGAGGAGGTGGCGGACGAGTGCGGAGGCCGCGTGGTCGATGCCGAGTCGGTCTACACCACGCGCTGCGACGTCTACGCCCCCTGCGCGATCGGGGCGACGGTCAACCCCGAGACCGTGCCGCTGCTCACCTGTCGCATCGTGGCCGGCTCCGCGAACAACCAGTTGCTGTCGCCCGAGGACGGGGACCGACTGCACGAGCGCGGCATCCTCTACGCGCCGGACTACGTGATCAACGGCGGGGGCGCGATGGCTTTCGGCCTGATGCACCAGGGGGTGGACGACCGCGAGGAGCTGGATCGCCGCGTCTCCACCATCGAACAGGCACTGGACGAAATCTTCGAGGAGTCCAGGACCCAAGGCATTACGCCCGGTGAGGCCTCCGACCGCCGCGTGCGTCGGATCCTCGAGAAGCACCGGCGCTGACCGGACGGACCCCTGGCCGGTCTGCACAACAAGACACGAGGCCCCCTCCGGAGCTCCGGAGGGGGCCTCTCCCACCACTCGAATCGCGTGTGGGTCAGGCTTCCGTTTCCCCTCTACCGGGGAACTCACGGAAGAAGTCGTCGAGTCCCATGGCGCGGAAGACGCTCCAGACCCGCTCGGGCAGACCTGCGACCCAAACGGTGTTGCCGTCCCTGTCCGCGACCTGCTGCGCCGTCAGGAGCAACGACAGGCTCTTCACGTCAAGGGTGTGGATCCCCGTGAAGTCGAAGATCAAGTCCGTCTCGGCGGGTCCGGCCCCCGTTTCCTCCACGGAGGCCAGGGCCACCTGCAGCCCTCTCGGATCGCCCTTTTCGTCCCAGTGCCCGTTCATGGTCCTCTCCTCGTTCACACCACCCGACCCTCACCGCGTCACCACTGCAGCGGTTCAAGACACGTGCCAGGGCCTGAGCCATATGTTTACGCCTGCGCAGGCCTTTCCTTCTCGGGGGGGATCGGCCCGGGGCGTGGGAGATTCCGCGCTCCGGCCCAGCGAGACGCTCCCGCAGTGGTATGCACATTGCTCCCTTTTGAGGACACCGTCGGCCGTAGGAGCGCAGCATGCTGGATCGGTTTCGCGCAACACTCCTGGCACTCTGCACGGCGATCGCCCTGACCGGACCCCTCGCTGCCCAAGGGCGAGGGGCTGACTCCTCCGGAGCGGAGCGGTCGACCCAGCAGTCCTTGTATCTGCGGTCGGTGGCGCGTGTCTTCCACGTGGCCCCTGCGGAAGCAGAGGTGCTCGCGAGCTGGCTGGCACATCCGTCGGAGCTGCCCGTGCTCCTGCACCTCGCGGCCCGCACCGGGGCGTCACCCGACGTGGTGGGCTCGCTCCGCAAGTCGGGATCCTCGTGGCAACGGATCGCGTCCCGGCTCGGAATCGGCATTGCCGTGTTTCACGTCGAGGTGGGGGATCAGGTCGTAGACGGGGTACTCGCCCGGCCGCTGGCTGCCTTTCGGTCGCACC
>JAHEKN010000285.1 GCA_024638305.1 Gemmatimonadota bacterium
GACCCGGACGTATTGGCCCCCTGTACCCCCGCCGGCGTGGTGCAGATGCTCGTCCGCTCAGGGGTGGACCCGGCGGGGAAGCACGCGGTGATCGTGGGGCGCTCCAACATCGTCGGCCGCCCAATGGCATCGCTGCTGCTGCGCAAGGCACCGGGCGGGAACGCCACCGTCACGGTCGCGCACTCACGCACGCCCGACCTCGGGGCAGTCACGCGGCAAGGCGACATCCTCATCGCCGCCATCGGCCGGGCGGACACGATCAAGGCGGACATGGTCAAGCCGGGCGCCGCCGTCATCGACGTCGGAACCAACAGGGTCGACGCGCCCGACCGTGAGCGCGGGTACAGGGTCGTGGGCGACGTGGACTTCGATGCCGTGAAAGAAGTGGCGGGTTGGATCTCGCCGGTGCCCGGGGGCGTGGGGCCGATGACGATCGCCATGCTGCTGAGCAACACCGTACGAGCGGCCGAGGCGATGCGGGCAGCGGAGGCCAGCGCCCCCGCGTGACCGGCGTCGAGCAGGAGGAGCTGGGGCTCTTCGGGGAGGAAGACGACGCACACGTGACCGAGGACAGGGGACATTCGGCGGCCGACGGAGGCCGAGGTGAGAGGGTCTGGTCGGTCTCCCAGGTCAATCGCGCTGTGAGGCTGCTGCTGGAGGACACCATCCCGCCGCTCTGGGTGTCCGGGGAGGTGGCCGGGTGGACGCGGGCTCGCTCCGGACACTGCTACTTCACGCTCAAGGACGAGAGCGCGCAACTGCGCTGCGTCCTCTGGCGGACCGATGCGGAGCGGCTGCCGACCGATCCCGAGGAAGGCATGACGATCCGAGCGCTCGGCGGGCTCACCGTCTACGAGGCGCGAGGCGACTACCAGATGGTCGTTCGTCGCGTGGAGTCGGAGGAGGGGGAAGGCCTCTGGCGGCTCGCCTTCGAGCGACTTCGCCAGCGACTGGAGGCGGAGGGGCTGACCGCGCCCGACCGCAAGCGTCCCCTGCCTCGGCTTCCCTCTCGGGTAGGTGTGGTCACTTCGCTCTCAGGAGCGGCGATCCAGGACATCCTGCGGGGGCTGCGGACACACGGGCCGTGGCTGCACGTGGTGGTGCGAGGCGCGCGCGTTCAAGGAGAAGGGGCCGGTCTGGAGGTGGCACGAGCCCTCCGAGCCCTCGGGGGAAGCGGGCTGGTGGACGTGATCATCGTCGGCCGTGGAGGGGGCTCACTGGAGGATCTCTGGGCGTTCAACGAGGAGCCGGTGGCGAGGGCCATCGCGGCCTGTCCGGTGCCGGTCGTTTCCGCGGTCGGCCACGAAGTGGACGTGACCATCGCCGACCTGGTCGCGGACGCGCGCGCCCCTACGCCGACAGCGGCCGCCGAACTCGTGACCAAGGGCGTGCGTGAAGCTCTGAGCGAGCTCGCGCGGATGGGGCCCGACCTCGCGCGCGGCCTGTCGAGACGGGTCGAGAGAGTGCGCGCCCGCCGCGAGCGAGGCGGAGAACGGGTCGAGAGGGCAATCCGGGCCCACCTCGGCAACCGGCGGGCGCGGATGGAGGGGCTCGCCGGGAGGATTCACGCGCTCTCGCCGCTCCGCACCCTCGAGCGCGGCTTCGCCGTTCCCTTGGACTCGGACGGGCGGGTGCTCCGCTCCGTGGCGGAGTTCGCGGTGGACGGACGGTTCGCCCTCCGCCTCGTCGACGGTCGGGTGCAGGCGACCGTGCGATCGGCCGAGCAGGCGCCGCCACTCGGGGGGACGACTCCGTGACGGGAGACGCGATGGACCTCGAGACGCGCCTCGACCGACTCGAGGAGATTGCGCGAGCCATGGAGGGAGAGGAGCTCTCGCTGGACCGGGCCATGGAGCTGTTCGAGGAGGCCGTCGGCCACCTGCGCGCGGTGGAGGAGGGGCTCCGCGAGGCCCAGGTGCGCGTGGACGAGCTCATCGGGCGCGGGGACGGCGCCACGTTGAGACCGCTCGAGCCCGAGGGTCCGTGACCTTCGATCTGGCGTCGTATCTGGAGTCGGAAAGGGCGGAGACCGAGCGCGCGCTCGAGCAGTGCCTTCGCGCGGCCGCCGACCTGCCCGCGTGGGCCCGGCCCGTCATCGAGCACGGGGTCCTGTCCGGTGGGAAGAGGATCCGACCCATCCTGTGCGTCACGGCCTACGCGGCAATCCTCCCGAACGCCACGATCGGATCCGCCGTCCGGCAGCTCTCCTGCTCGCTGGAGCTCATCCACGCCTATTCCCTCATGCACGACGATCTCCCGTGCATGGACGACGCGGCGCTCCGGCGTGGTCGGCCCACGCCCCACACGGTCTACGGGGAGGTCCCGACCCTGCGCGCCGGTGCCATGCTCATTCCGCTGGCGGCCCGGGTGGCCGGGACGGCGGCGCGGGAGCTGTCCCTGGCCTCGGCGGCGTCCACCGAGATCGTGAATGGACTGCTCCAGGCGGCAGGCGCCGCGGGCATGGTGGGGGGGCAGTGGCTCGACCTCGAGGCGGAGGGACGGGTGCTCTCCGAGACGGAGCTCACTCGTGTCCATTCCCTCAAGACGGGGGCACTGCTCTCGGCGGCTCTG
>JAHEKN010000144.1 GCA_024638305.1 Gemmatimonadota bacterium
ACCCGCACCTCTCCTTCGTGCGTGAACTTGACAGCGTTCACCGCCAGATTCGTGAGCACCTGCCGGATCCTCCCCGGATCCCCGCATACGCTCGACGGAGTGCCGGGCCTGATCTCGTAGGTAAGAGCCAAGCCCTTCTTCTCGGCTTCGACGATCAGTGGCCGCAGCGTCGCCTCGACGAGCCCGCGCAGGTCGAACTCGATGTCCTCGAGCTCCACGCGGCCGGTCTCGAGCTTCGAGAAGTCGAGGATGTCGTCGATGAGCTCGAGCAGCGCCTGGCCGGAGGAGCGGACCACGTCGGTCGTGCGGCGCTGCTCCGGGTCGAGGTCGGTTTGGAGGAGCACCTCCACCATCCCCAGCACGCCGTTCATCGGCGTGCGGATCTCGTGACTCATGTTGGCAAGGAATTCCGTCTTGGTGCGCGCCGCCCGGAGCGCCAGCTTGCGCGCCTCCTCCAGCGCGTCCCGGACGGCGGCTCGCTCCGTTACGTCGCGTGCGGTGCCGCGGGCGCCGATGATCTCACCGGACGGGCTGCGAAGTGGTCTTGCAGAGAAGCTCAGATGCTTGCTTTCGCCATCCAGGTCGACGTGAATCGTCTCATAGTCGCTCACCTCGCGGCCCGACAGGACGGCGCGCAGCATCTCCGTGTCCGCCGAGCGTCGGTCCCGGCCGACGCGCTGCGCGAGCTTGGTCCCGACCAGCTCGGCGGGATCGCTCCCATAGATGTCCCGACAGGCGGAGTTCAGGAAGGTCCAGCTGCCGGCTCGGTCGACCGTCCATACGAGGTCCGAAGAGGACTCGACCAGCTCACGATAGTGACGCTCGGCCTCCCGCAGCGCCTCGCTTGCCAGGACCTCGGACGTGCGATCCGCGTAGAGGACAAAGACGGCCCCAACGCCGCGATCGGCGACCGGAGCTGCCGAGACTCGCACGGGAACGAGCGAGCCGTCCGATCGACACCGCTCGAGGTCCTCCTGGAAGACCTCACCGCGTCTCACGCGCTCGAAGAGGTCCGAAGCGGCGACCCGCTGCTCGGGCGGCACGACCAGCGTGTCGAGCTCCCGTCCGATGACGGCCGCGGCCTCGTAGCCGAACAACCCCTCGAAGGCGGGGTTGACGCCGAGCACCGCTCCGTCGTGATCGACGGCGACGATTGCGATCGGCGCGCTACGGATGAGGGCATCCAGGAACGCCCTTTCCCTGAGTATCGCCTTCTCGGCCCGCTCGAGGAGGGCCGCGTTGTTCATCGACTCGAGGAAGGAGGCGTGCGTCCGGGCGTGCAGGATCCGCATGCCGACGAAGAAGAGCGCCGTCATGGCCAATGCGACCCACTTCGCCTCGACTTGGCCGCTCAGCGCGATGCTCATCGCGAGCAGACCCAGAAGGGCCCCGCTCAGGCGGTTGAAGCTCGCCCTGTCGAGTAGCAGCGACGACATGGCCCCCGCGACGATTCCGGCGAAGACCATCATCAGCAGGAACAGCTGAGACGACGTGAGCGAGCCGTGCAGGAACAGGGGGCCGACTCCCCAGACCGCGCCGATCGCGAGCGCGAAGCTCCGCATCACCGGGACGGCTCCGTCCCCGTCGTGTCCATCGCGCAGGAGGCGCCGGCGGACCAGGAACCGCAGGCAAGCGACCACCACGACCGACCCCAGCCACGTGATCAGAGAGTGGGTGGGCACGGACCGAAAGAACGCCACGAAGACCAGGATGGCCGCCCCGACGTGGACGGCTTCCACGGCCCGGCCGTGCTCCAGGAGTCGTTGGACGAGCCTGGGGTCCCGCTCCAGGCTCCAGGCCGTCCCGAGTGTGTCCTTCCGCTCCCAGCCGGGTAGGAACGGGGTGCGCGCCCCCTCTGAGTCCGGATCGCGCCGGGCCCGATCTCCCGGCTTCCCCCAGGCCTCGCTGTCGGCGCGGTCGGTCGGAGGCTCCCTGCTGGCGGCTTGATTGCCGGGCATCGAATCGTCGTGTGGAGGTGGCCCGGAAACGAGACGCACCGCCGCGGGGGAGCGGGACGAGGCACGATCGGTCCGAATTACGGTCTACCGATGGTTCTTACGGCAAAATTGTTGCCAGGGGCTCGGATCCGGGCGGGTAGCGTCGCCGGCCGCTGTGGTCTCCGCGGGGCGGTGCCGCGATCCGTCGGGGAAAACGCCCCTCAAAACGGAGCGCCCGGACCCTCGAGGAGGATCCGGGCGCGCCGTTGCCGTAGGGAAGGGAGGGCTCTAGCCGTCCCACTCCATGGTCTTGTCGATCACCTTGTCGCAGAAGTGGCCGGTGACGGTGATGGTGCCCGCCTCCGGGTCGGCCACGCGGTGGATCTCGTACGTGCACTCCTTCGTGCGACCGTCGTTCACCGTGAACGTGAGCGTGCCTTCCTGGTCGTTCGTCTGGAGGCCCGACCACTCGCCGGCGACCTTCATGCGGTGACCCTGGAACGAGCCCTCGCCGTTCACCGTGTAGAGCAGATCACCGCGCGTACGGACGCAGTCGATGATGGACTTGTGCCCCTCGAAGTCCGTGATCTTGGTCTGCGTCTCCCGATCGTGTGTGTGCGTACCGGTGCCCACGGCCACCACCGAGCCGCCGTTGCGGCAGGGGCGGGTGCGCTCGAACTCGAAGGTGGTCACGACGGGCTCGAAAGCGGCCATCAAGAGGCCGTTCGAGGTCGAGACGGGCTGATCTCCCAGCGCAGTCAGCTGATCCCCCAGCAGACTGTTGAGCATCTCGTCGGCTTCGACCGCGAGGAACTCGGCCTCCTCCGGCGTGAGGGCCTCGTCGGGGCCCGTCGTTCCACTGTCACAGGCGGTGATGAAAGCGAGCATCGCCGCAAGGGCGAAACCCGGAACCGGAAACTTGCGCATCGTATTCGCTCCTGCGGCTTTGGCCGCACCGAGTGTGGTTCAATGTGCGTTCGCGGACATAGATGCGGCCACTTCGGCGTTCGTTAAAAAGGGGAGCGTCGGGCCGTGACCGGGAGTCCGTCTCCGCAGGGGGTTCCGGTCCGCGCGACGTCGCAGCCAATTTCGTGCCCCGACTTGGGGCGTGCGCGGGTCTCCACCTACCCGGCCGGGGACCCACCAGCCCAGAGGTCCCCCACCGTGAACCCCTCAGGAAACGGATCGTCGGCGTCCAGCACGTACTGCGACAGCCCGGTGATCCAGGCACGTCCCGACAGCGTCGGCACTACCGCCGAGTGCCCGCCCACGGTGGTCTCCCGCACGAGGGTGCCTGTCCAGACGGTTCCCAGAATTCCCTCGTGGCGGAATGGGCGCCCGAGGGCCAACTCTCCCCTGGCGTGCAGCACCGCCATCTTGGCGCACGTGCCGGTCCCGCAGGGAGAGCGGTCGATCGCACCTGTCCAGGTGGCGGGCCGATCCCAATCGAGCGGACCGCTCATCACGACGACGGCGTTGCGCCGGTCCGCATCGCGGGACACCGGTGGCCCGGAGAGCTGCACGATCGAGATCCCCTCGATGTCCGGATTCTCGGGATGGGCCACTGGGAGCTCGGCGGCCGCCGCCGCCCGAATCATCGCGCCCACGCGGGCGATCTCCCCACCCTGCTCGGGGAGGAGTTCCAGTCCCAACCGTTCGGCGTCGGCGATGACGTAGAACATGCCTCCGTACGCCACGTCCACGGTCACGCGACCGAGCTCGGGGACCTCGATCTCCTGGTCCAGGTGGACGGCGAAGGCCGGCACGTTCTCGAACGTCACGCTCGTGACCTTGCCACCCGATACCTCGGCCTCGATCCGGATCAGCCCAGCCGGCGCCTCGAGCGTGAGCCGGGTGAGGGGCTCCACCGCCGGCACCATTCCGGTCTCGATCAACACGGTCGCGACGCAAATCGTGTTGCTCCCCGACATGGGCGGATACTCGGTCTGCTCCATGATCACGAAGCCGGCGTCCGCCCGTGGGTCGGTCGTAGGCAGGACGACGTTGCAGCAGAGCGCCGGATACCCCCGCGGCTCCCGAAGCATGAGCCGCCGCAGGTGGTCCCCATGCCGCTCGAGGTGCTGCATCTTCTCGAACATCGTGCGGCCGGGAACGTCGAGCACGCCGCCCGTGATCACGCGGCCGGGCTCGCCGCCGGCGTGCGCGTCGACCGCGGTGATGACGCGGGACAGCCTCACGTGGAAGGCTCACGGTGGGGGATGATCGCTTCCAGCACGGTGCGAGCGCCCGGGTCTCCCGGCGCCGACGCGTCCCGACCGGGGCCGAGGACGTCGGGCGGACAGGCGACCCCGACCTCCCGGACTCGATCCTCCAAACCAGATCGCACCAGCCAGAGATCGAGCCCGGACCGGGTGAAGTCGAGGTCCGGCACGGGGTCCAGTAGACGGTCGAGGACCGCGCGGGCGTCCTGGCACCGGCCGTCCGCGGCGGCTGCCGCGGCGCGGGCCACCCTGGCCTCGAGATAGATCTCCCGCACGTTGGTGCCGCCTTCCTCACGCGGGAAGTAGCGGCCGCGGAGCAATCCCTCCGCGCGGTCGAAGCGGCCCGCTTCGACCAGCCGGCGGACCGTGCGGTAGACCAGCCGGGCCGGCATACCTCCGAGGTCGGGGTAGCCCAGGAGGGCATCCGCTCGCTCGCCCGGACCGCGTCCCGCTGCCGCCAGGGCGTCGTCCAACGCCTCGTATACGCCCACGTTGTCCGGGTCGTGCTCGGTGCCGGCTCGCAACACGGTGACCGACTCCATCGCGTCCGCTCCCGCCGCGAGCAGTGTGCGGCCGAGGTTGCGGTGCGCCGCGGGGAGTCCCGGCCTGAGGCCGATCGCGGCCCGCCAGAGATCGATCGCGGCTGCGGCGTCCAGCCGAGCGAGCGCCAGTTGGCCCAGCAGCGCCATCGCGCCCGCGTCCGTGGGATCGTTCTCCATGGCCGCCTCGAGCACGGCCACCGTCTCCTGACGATTGGGAAAGACGTACACGAGCGGCGCGCTGCGAGCCCGCGCGAAGTCAGCCGACGGATCGGCTCCCAGGCGTTGGCGCACGAATGCGAGGTAGTACGCCACCAGGGGATGGTCGTCCGGACCGACCTGGCCGGGCTCCCGCGTGCCCGGGTCCACCTCGGGGAAGGACTGCGAGAGGAGTATCTCGGCCTCACCGTAGAGGCCGAGACGGAGGTACTGGGCGGCAATCTCGAGGACCCGCTCGGGATCGGCAGCCAGGTGTCCGGCGAGCTCCGGATCGTGGGCTCCCAGCCGCACGGCCTCCCAGCGGAGGCCCGAATGGCTGGGGTCGAGGGCACGCCAACGGTCGGCTCGGGCCAACGCGTCACCCTGGCGATCCGCAGCGCGCAGCAGGGCAATCTCGACGAGCCCCAATCGGGTGGCGCGCGGGCTCCCCGTCAGCGCGTCGGCCACGCGACCCAGTGCCGTCCCCAGGCGACCGGCGCGCGCCTCCAGCTCGGCGAGCGCCAGGTTGGCCGCCGACCGGAACCGGGTGTCGGGCAGCGCGGCCTCCAGGCGGAGGCGCGCAGCGTCCTCCCGGCCCAGTCCCACCAGAGCGAGGCCGTGATAGTAGAGCGCCTCGGCGTCGTTGGAGACCCGCCCGATCACCGGAGCGAGCAGCGTGTCGGCGTCCGTGTGGCGGCCGAGGCCGGCTGCCAGGATTCCCCGGGCTCTCTGCAGGCCATGACTCGTCGGGTGAGCGGCGAGGGCGCGGCCGTAGTGCTCCCACGCCTCGGCGCGCCGGCCGTTCCGCTCGAGCGCGTCCCCCGCCAGAAGCCAATCGTCCGCCGTCCGCTCCGAGGGTGGTGGCGGCTCCCAGACCGGTTGGGCGCCGGTCGAGATGCGCTCGCTCGGCGTCAGGTCATACTCCCCTTCGGTGTGGCGGAGGATGTCGGCGCCTCCCGCCTCCGTCACCACGACCGTATACGGGGCCGTCCCGTGGAGCTCCGGGAACGACCGGTCGAGCACCGCTTCCGGCTCGAGGTCGAGCCGCTCGGAGAGCAGCACCTCGGTTCCCTCGAGGATCCGGAGCTCGGCCGAGGCCACCCGCCGGGTCACCGTCAGGCGAACCCGCAGGGGTCCAGTGCCCCTGTGTTCGAGTCCCGGCGCGGGGCCCGCGCCACAGGCGTCGACCCGACACATGTGGAGCGCTCCGTCGGGGCTCACTCGCGACAGCCCCCCGAGGCCCCGGAGCGGTATCCAGAGCTCCGTGAACCGGACGTCGCTCTGTGGCTCCAGGTACCCGTAGGTCTCCTGGTCTCGGAACAGGCCGGCCTGAATCTCGACGTAGGCGCTGCTGTCGTCCGACAGCGCCTCCCGCCAGTCGAGGCCCCGCGCGTCGCGTCCCCAAGACCAGATCTTCTTGGCGGGCAGGTCGGTCGGCGACGACACGTGGGCCACTCCGGTCTCGCGATCGGGATGGTAGACCGCCATGAAGGGCTCACGGCTGCCGTGGCTGAACCGCGAGACGGGTCCGAACGCGTGGTTCCCCACCACGCTGTTGTCGGTCCCGCGCCGGTCCACCGGCCAGGTGTCCACATCGGTGAATCCGTGTGATGCCGAGAAGCGCTGTGGGTAGAGGATCCAGGAGGTGTCGGTGACCCGAACGGCCGCGTTGGTCCACCAGTAATAGCGGTGGCGGATGTCGCTCTGGTTGTAGAGCACGGTGCGCTGTTCCAGCACGGCCCGGCCCGGCCGCAGGGTCAGGCGCACCCGCCAATCGGTCCGATGGACCCGGTCGATGTTTCCGACCCAGATGGACGCCGATCCGTCCGGGTCGGACCGGTAGGCGAAGTCGACGGGCGAGGTCGACACCCAGTTGTGCGAGACCGGGAAGTTGAACTCGACGCCGAGCGCGGCCCAGGCGCCCCGGTATCCGATCTGACTCAGCTTGATGGACCCGTTGGCGTAGAACATCTCCTCGCCGCTCAGCCTATCTGTGCACGAGTACAGGTGGCCGCCCAGATCGGGCAGGACGGAGCAGCGCAGATACTCGTTCTCCAGGAACAGGGCCCGCCACGGACGCGACGATCGCCGATCGGTGAGATTGTCGCGAATGGTGTACGGGTAGTTGATGCGGGTCGGCCGCAAGAAGTCGAACGGCGGGTTGGGATCGGGAGCGCCCTCCTCATAGGTCGGGAGCTGGAGGACCCCTTCCCAGACCCGAACCGGTTCCTGCGCGGTCGCGGGGAGCGCGCCGATCGCCGATACCAGAACTGCGGCGAGGCCTGTCCGCGCCCAGGCGCGGGAGATTGCCGCGCCAGCGCCTGGTCGGTGGGTTTGCGAGGCCATGGTACCGGCCACAAGATGCGGCGCTCCCGGCTCCGTCAAGCCGGGGTGAGCCGACTCGAACTCCGGTGCGGGACCGTGTCCGATCCACGCGAGAGCTTCAAAGACGCCTTCGGCGACTGGCCGACCCTGGTGTCCGAGGCCCCCGGACGAGTCAACCTGATCGGCGACCACACCGACTACAACGAGCTCCCCGTGCTCCCGATCGCCCTGGCCGAGAGGGTGCGGCTCTGGCTCCGTCCCCGGGAGGATGGGCGCGTTCGGGTGGGGAGCGCCGACTTCCCAGACGCTCCGGAGTCGTTCGACCTTGGGGACCCCATCGAGCCCCGTGGCTCCGGGGATTGGCGCAACTACGTGAGGGCGGCCGCAACCGGCGCTCGAACCGTGCTCCCCGACGGCGTCCGGGGCCTGGACGGCTGGATCGTGAGCGACCTGCCGCCGGCGTCCGGCCTGAGCTCGTCCTCGGCGCTGGTGGTGGCGGTGATGCACGCGCTCCTCGAGCTCAACGGCGCGGGGCTCGGACGTCTGGAGGTGGCGGTACTCGCGGCCCGGGCCGAGCGCTTCGTGGGAACCCAGGGTGGTGGCATGGACCAGGCGGCGGCGCTGTGCGGCCGGGCCGGCCACGCGCTCCTCATCGAGTTCGGTCCGCTACGGGTGCGCCCCGTGTCCGTGCCGAGCGGCTGGTGTTTCGTGGTCGCGTACACGGGCACTCCAGCGGAGAAGTCGGGCCGCGCCCAGCGGGAGTACAACGAGCGCGTGGCCTCCTGCCGGGCTGCGCTCGATCGAATGGGTGAGGCCATCGGAGTGGATCGGGCCCTCTCCTATCCGGCCTTGCTCGCGCAGGCGGCGTTGCCGGATCTCCTCACTGTGGCCGCGCGGGTCCTGGAGCCGCGCCACCTGGCGCGATTTCGCCACACTGTGACCGAAGCCACCCGAGTGCGTGCGGCCGTGCAGGCGCTGGAGGAGGGCGACCCCGGTCGGTTCGGCCGGCTTATGTCCGAATCGCACGAGAGCCTGAAGGGCGACTACGGTGTGAGCACCGCCGAGCTCGATCGGCTGGTGACGGTCGCCACGACCGCCGGCGCCGAAGGCGCCCGGCTCACGGGAGCCGGCTTCGGCGGCTCGATCGTGGCTCTGGCGGGTCCGTCGGCGCTCGACGCCGTCGAGTCCGCGCTCCGGCAGGCCGTCTCGGAGCCCATGGCCGACACCGAGCCGCGCCCGGGCGCCCGCGTCTTCCCGGCGCGCGCTTCGAACGGAGCGGTGGTCAGGGACGCGGCCCCCGGAGACCCCGCTGCCCCAGCGGCCAACGGATGAGAGGGCCGGGTTCGGACAGTGGCGGCGCGTTCTTCCTAGTCCTCCTCGGCCACCGGCTTCTTGGTGGGGCGCTCCGGGGGAGTCCAATCGGCGTTGCCGCGGACGTAGGTCTCGAGCCAGCGCATCTCCTCGACCATGAGGGTGCGGCGATGCCGCGGCTCCGTGATCCCGTGGCCCTCACGCGGGAACAGCAGGAAGCGGGCGTCGACCCCCAGATGCCGCAGTCCGGCAAAGAAGTTCATGGACTGCTCCATCGTGTCCGTGCGGTCGTTCGCGCCGTGAAACAGGATGGTGGGTGTCGAGACCCGGTCCAGGTGAGAATATGCGGACCGCTGGGTCCAGATGTCGGGATTGGTCCATGGGTCCCCGCCCAGATACCACCGCACGACGTCGAAGTTGAAGCCGGCCCCGAACTCGCTACGCCAGTCGGCCACCATCGCGCCGAGGCTGGCGGCCTTGAAGCGATCGGTCTGCGTGATGGTCCACCCGCCAAGTATCCCGCCATAGCTCCAACCCTTGACCGCCAGGGAGTCCGCGTGCGCCACGCCGGATTCGATCATGCGATCCACACCCGTCATGACGTCCTGGAAGTCGCCGCCGCCGATGTCCTGCATGTTGCCGCGCAGCAGAGCGTCCCCGTATCCGGAGGATCCGCGCACGTTCGGCTGTAGCACGGCGTAGCCCTGAGCGGTCAGCAGCTGAGCGTCCGTATCGAATCCCCGCGTGAACACACCCGCCGGCCCGCCGTGGATTTCGAGCACGAGGGGGCCCGGGCCGTCCCGCTGCGGACGGTAGAGCAGCCCTTCGATCTCGAGCCCGTCGCTGCTGGACCAGCGCACCACTTCCGGCGTCCGGAGCACCCGGCCCGCCAGCCAGGGATTCGCGTCCGTCACGCGCCTGGGCTCGAAGCGAGCTGTGCTCGACACGTAGATGTCCGGGAGGCGGTCGGGAGACGCGCGCGTGAACGCGACCTGGCCGTAATCCTTCGAGAACGATGGCGACGAGATCACGCCGATGCCGCTCGACGTCTGCTCTACGGCGCCGCTGGCCACGTCTATGCGGATCAGGTGCACGTCGGTACGAACCACCGCCAGCCCGTGGATGGCCGTTCCATTGGGGGCCCACCGGTACTCCCGGAGGTCGCCGTCATAGCCTTCCGCCAGTTGCCGGATCTGCCCGCTCGCGAGCGACACGACGTACAGGTTCCCTTGATCCAGCTCCCAGCGCTCCAGGTGCGGCGCCACGAACGAGACTTGCGTGCCGTCCGGCGACCACGCGAGCTGGGACTCCGGTGCGTCGTTCCCCGTGAGGGTTCGCGTAGACCCGCTCCCCAGGTCGAGCAGGGCGATCTCTGTTTGGTGCCCGGCGTTCCGGCGGTTCTCCGACCGGAACCCATAGGCCAGACGGTCCGCAGAGGGCGATGCCGCGAAATCGGACACGCGGACACCCTCGGGGGTGAGCCGTCGTGACCGAGCCTTCGCGGTGTCCGTCTCAGCGGGGATCCACCAGACCCCGTTCCACTCGCCACGCGTCTGCCCG
>JAHEKN010000286.1 GCA_024638305.1 Gemmatimonadota bacterium
GCGGACGGTGTTGGTCATCGCGCACAAGCTGGACGAGGTCCTGGCGTTGGCCGACCGTGTCACGGTGCTCCGCCGCGGCCGCACAGTGCTGACCGAGGAGAGGGCGGGAGTGGACGCCGCCGTCCTTGCGCGGGCAATGGTCGGCGAGGATCCGGTGCGCGGGCCATCCCCCGTTCCGAACCCTCCGAGGGCGGTGGTCGCCGCGCTGCACGACGTCTCGGTCGAGTCCCGTAGGGGAGGGGTAGGGCTCCACCACGTGACCCTCGAAGTGCGGCGCGGGGAGATCGTCGGGGTCGCTGGCGTAGAGGGAAATGGCCAGGCGGACCTGTCCGACGCGCTGGCGGGCTTCATCCGTCCCGCCGCGGGCGTCGGCCGCCTTCCCGACCGCATCGCGCTGATCCCGCAGGACCGGGTGCATGAAGGGCTGATCGCCGATTTCTCGATCGTGGAGAACGTGGCCCTGGGATTCCACGACGACGCCCGCTTCCGCCGGGGCGCGATGCTCCGCTGGCCGGCGATCGAAGCCGTGGCAGCGGACATCGTCGAGCGCTTCGAGGTCAAGGTGCCGGGGATCGATGCCCGGGCGCGGACGCTCTCCGGCGGAAACCAGCAGAAGCTGGCGGTCGGGCGCGAGGTCATGAGGTCTCCGGACCTGGTGATTGCCGAGAACCCGACCCGGGGGCTCGACATCCGCGCGACACGGTTCGTGCGGTCCGAGCTGCTGCGGCTGCGGGACATGGAGAACGCGCCGGGCATCGTGCTGATCTCGACCGACCTGGACGAGGTCCTCGAGCTCGCCGGGCCACTGTACGCACTCGTGCGAGGTCGGCTCACACCCGTGCCCGAGGATGCTCGCAACCGTGCCAGGATCGGTGAGCTGATGCTGGCGACCGCAACGTGAGCGAAACCGCTCGTGCCTGGCCGGAGTCCACGCGGGTTCTCGCGGCCGCCACGCTCGGGCTCACGGTCGCCATCGCCATGGGGGCGTTCCTACTGAGCGGCCACGATCCACTGGACGCGGGCGCCGCGCTGATCCGCGGTGCGTTCGGATCCACCGACCGATTCGTCTCGATCACCCTAGTTCGTTCGGTCCCTCTGATTTTCACGGGCCTGGCCGTAGCGTTGGCGTTCCGCGCGGGGATCTGGAACATCGGGGCCGAGGGGCAGCTCTATGCCGGGGCTGCCGCCGCCGTGTGGGTCGGACTTTCGCTCGAGGGCGTCCCCGGGATCCTGGCCGTTCCGACGGTGCTCGTTCTCGCCGGCGTGCTCGGCGGCGCGTGGGCGCTGTTCCCCGCATGGCTCAAGGTGCGGGTGGGGGTGAACGAGGTCATCTCGACCCTCCTCATGAACTTCGTGGCCATCTACCTGGCCGCCTGGCTGGTGCACGGCCCCCTCCAGGAGTCCCGGGGCGTGTTTCCACAGTCCGATCCCATCGCTGAGGCAGCGCGGCTTCCGACGCTGTTCCCGGGCTCCCGACTCCACGTCGGATTCGTGCTGGCGCTGATCACGGCCGCGCTGCTGTCCTGGGGGCTCAAGCACACGGCACTGGGACTGCGGGTGCGCGCCGTGGGCCTGGCGCCGGAGGCGGCGCGGGTGTCGGGTCGGATTCGAGCCACACGCCTGTTGTGGGTGACCCTCGTGTTTTCGGGGGTGATCGCGGGGATCGCCGGTGGGGTGGAAGTGTCTGGGGTCACGTTCGCCCTCTACGAGAACCTCTCTCCCGGATACGGCTACACCGCCATCGCGGTCGCGCTGCTCGGGGGGCTGCGCCCATGGGGTGTCGTGCTGGCTGCGATCGGCTTCGGCGCTCTGGAAGCGGGGGCGAGCGCCATGCAGCGGGATGCGGCGGTCCCGGCGGTCTGGGTCGACGTGATCACCGCCCTGACCATCCTGGGCGTCGTCGCCTTCAACCGACGGTGGCGCCGTGGATGAGCTGACTCCGTTCCTCGAAGCGTCGGTGCGCCTGGCCGTGCCCCTAGGACTCGCCGCCTTGGGCGAGGCCGTGAGCGAAAAGACCGGCGTGATCAACATCGGGCTGGAAGGCTCGCTGATCGCGGGGGCGCTCGGGGGCGCCGTGGCGGCCCTGGCGACCGGGAGCGCCGGGCTTGGCGTGCTGTTCGGCGCCCTGCTGGGGCTCCTGGTGGCACTGATATTCGCGGCGGTGGCAGTGGGGATGGGGGGCGATCAGATCATCACCGGCACCGCCGTCACGCTGGGCGGGTTGGGCGCAACCGGGGTGGCGTATCAGGAGCTCTACGGTGTGACCGGCACTGCGCTCACGCTGCCGACCCTGGCTCCGGTCTCAATCCCCGGGCTGAGCGCCATCCCCTACCTGGGGCCGGCGCTCTTTCGACAGGCACCGACCGCGTACCTGGCGTACGTATTGGCGCCGCTGCTCTGGTACGTGGTGTTCCGGACCCGCTGGGGCCTGGTCGCACGAGCCGTGGGGGAGGAGCCCGCAGCCGCGGCAGCCGCCGGTGTTCGGGTTCGCGCCGTCCGCACGGTCGCCGTGCTATTCGCTGGAGCCCTGGCCGGCGTAGCGGGCGCGCATCT
>JAHEKN010000287.1 GCA_024638305.1 Gemmatimonadota bacterium
GTGAGAAGCTCGAGGAGCGGCCGGTCCTCCTTCACCAGATGGTTGAAGAAGAGCTCCGTCTCCGTGTGCATCGCGTCCGCGAGCGTCTGGTCGAAGTACGGGTACGTGAGCGCATCCGGATGGACCTTCTCCAGATCCTGGAGTCTCAGCCACTGGGCCGCGAACCGAGACGAAAGTGCCTCCGCGCGCGGGTGGGCGAGCATGCGCCGGGCCTGACGCATCAACTCGTCGTCGTCCGTCAGGTCGCCGCTCTCGGCGACGCGCAGGAGCTCCTCGTCCGGGGGCGCCCCCCACAGGAAGAACGAAAGCCGCGAGGCCAGATCCACGTCGCTCAGCTCGTAGATCTCTCCAGCCTGGACTCCGCTGGGACGCCGCTCGAGCCGGAACAGGAAGTGGGGGCTCACCAGGACGGCTTGCAGCGCCGAGCGGATGCCCGTCTCGAATCCGCCCCGGGCGGCGCCCTGGTCATAGAACCCCAGGAGCGTAGCGACCTCGTCCTCGGTCGCGGTGCGCCGGTAGGCCCGCGTGGCCAGCCTGCTGACGATCTCCTCGGCGCACGGCCGCACTTCCTCCGGTGCGAGCGGGCGGCAGGTGAAGATCGCCTTCCGGGTCGGCGTCTCGGACACGCCCGTCACCGCGAAGGGCCCCAGGACCGTCAGCCGCTGCAGGTGCTGCTGCGACGTGACCCCGATCCCCACGCCGATTTGTCCGTCGGCCAGGGTGTGGTCGATCGGCCGGATCAGGTCGTCGACCGAGCCCTCGAACTTGCGGATGAACCCGACCGAGACGCGGCGGGGGCCCGCCTGCACCTGGATCGAGTCCGTGCGGATGTTGAGGCCAGACGGCTCCGACTCCCGCATCCAGCGGTCGATCGTAAGAAGGGCGACCCGTTCGCCGTCGATGGACACCTCGAGCTGCTCCGTCCCGTAGGTGCGGGCGAACACCTCGCCCTCGACCGCGGCGTAGGGCATGACGTGGAAGACGTACTTCCCGTCAGCCGGGAAGTTGTGGATGACCGACAGCCCTCCCCGAGTGCCCAGCGGAGCGCCATCCACCCGGTCCCTCTGGGAGGCGATGCGCGGGATCCGATACTCGGTCGAGCCGACCTCGGCATCCGGGTCTCCGAGCGCCAACCGGCTGATATGACCGGCCGCCCGCAGGTACCCCTCCATGACGGTCGCCGACGGCAACTGCACGTCCGCGATGTTGTCGAAGTTGGCGCTCTTGGTGTCGAGCGGAAGGAAGGAGCTCACGTCAACCTGGATGCCCAGCAGGTCCCGCACGGCTGCCGTGTACTCCGCCCGGTTGAGCCGCTGGAACGGGCGGCGGCCGGGCTCCGGCCGCTCCTCGGCCAACCGGTCCATCGTGGTCTCGAGCTCGTCGATCATGGCTACGACGACATCGGCTTCGGGACGCCGCGACCCCGAGGGCGGCATCATGCCCGCCCGAAGCTTGCGGATCATCTTCTCGACCACCGGTCCGTTCTCGGCCGCCTGGGAGATGTCGAAGCCCTCGAGCACGAGGTCTCCCCTGCGCCGGCGCTCGCTGTGGCAGCTCGTGCAATACTGGGCCACCACCTCGTTGGCGCCGTCGTACGCCCTGACGGCGTCCGCGGCGATGGTCAGATGCGCGCTCGTGGGGGAAAGGACCGGCGCAGCCAGGGGATGGACCAGTGACGGGGCCGAAGACGGACGTTCCGAATGGGCGGCCACGACGAATCCGAGCCCGGCGACGGCCAGGACCGCGAACGACGAATTGCTCATTCCAACTCCCCCGAAATCCACGCTCTCGAACTGACGCACGTCTCCGCTGGCGTGGTCCAGCCCGTGGAGATCGGGCGGAGACACACCTATAGCGACCCCTCAAAATAAGGCCGTCCCGTCCGTCTTGGACAGGTTGGGAGGCTCAAACGGCCGAGGGTGCCGCTTCGAGACGCGTTCGCCTGCAGGAATGACGCCGTGAGCGCTGGATTTGTTAGGGGTCCGCTGGCGAGCCAGGAAACCCCACGGCCGCTTTCGACGTACAGGTAACGGCACGCGCGATTCACCGAAGCGGACTCGCCTCGCATGCTCGAATCACTCGTAGACGTTTATCTGACCGGTCTGGCCCAGTTCTGGTCCTCCGCGGTCCGGATCCACCTTCCCAATGTCCTGTTGCTGCTCCTGCTCTGGTGGTGGTGTTGCGGCAAGCGCCGGCGACGGGGTTGGGGTTGGGGACGCTGCTGCGGGCATCGGTGCCGTTGTACCTGCGGGGGTTGCGGCTGCCACCGCCACCACGGGCACCACGGGCACCACTCGGACCACGACGACGACGAGGATCCGGACGCCGACTGACGTCGGGCCGGCCAGGGGGCCACAGAAGGCCTCATCTCGCACCGCCGCCCCGGGACCCGGCGTGCGGAGGCGCATAGCGCGGGCTGGCGCTCCCCGGCCCCCGGGTCCGGACCGCTTGGAGGTTCTGCGCTCGGGATTCCGCCCGCCGCGGTCCCCACACCGATCCCTACGCACCCGTAGCG
>JAHEKN010000145.1 GCA_024638305.1 Gemmatimonadota bacterium
CTTGATATTACAGTAACCGTAATATTACCGCGCCCGGAATATTGGAGGTAGCGGAAATGACTGACCAGGACCGATCGGCCGCAGCCCTGACCCCGGCCGTGTTCCACATCCTGCTCGCCCTCTCGGACGAGCCCCTCCACGGCTACGGCATCATGCGCCACGTCGAGGAGACCTCCGGGACGGCGATGGGGCCGGGGACGATCTACGGCTCGATCGGGCGCCTCGTCGATGCCGCGTGGATCGAGGAGGTCGAGTCGGGCGACGGGGACAGCCGAAGGGGGCGATCCTTCGGACTGACCGACCTGGGCCGAGAGGCGCTCGGGGAAGAGGCCCAGCGCATCACCCGCCTGGCCCACCTCGACAACGTGCGCAAGCTCGCGGCCGCGGCCGTCGACGCGAAGCCGTGAGTCGCCCGCGCGAGTCCAGCGGCCTGGGTCCTCTGTCCCGGCGGGTAGTCCGATGGTCCGCGGCTGCCTACCGCGTCGCGCTCCTCCGCTATCCGCGCTGGCTCCGCGAGCGCCACGGTGCCGACATGCTCGAGCTGTTCGAGCGTCTGGCCCGCGACCGGGTCGAGCGCGGCGGTCTGCGCGGGCTGGTGCGGCTCGCTTGGGACACGGCCCGGGACCTGGCGAGGCCGGTACCGGCACCGCTCTCTCGCTCTGCCGCGGATGCCGGCGGCGCCGGGCGCGCCGCCCGGCGCGGCACAGGCAACGTTGCCGGAAGCATGGCCGGTGGCCCCGGACGGGTCTCCGGGCCGACGCGAGGCACGCGCGAGGATCTGGGATTCGCTCTGCGTTCGCTCGTGCGGGAGCCCCGCTTCAGCGGCCTCGTGGTCGGTGTGCTCGCAGTCGGCATCGCGCTCAACACGTCCGTCTTCGCTGTCCTAAACGCGTATCTGATCCGTCCGCTCCCCTATCCGGCGGCGGACCGCCTGGTGAGCGTGCGGGGCTGGCAGTCCGTCTCCTGGACCGAGGTGGAAGACGTCTTCGAGCGCGCCGTCTCATGGGACCTCGACGTCTTCACGATCGTGGGCCAGGGACGCTCCCGGTTGGCTCCCGGCGCCTGGATCACGTCGGACTTCTTGGACGTGTATGCGGTGCGCGCCCAGTTGGGCCGCACCTTCACGCCGGAGGAGGACGGACGGGGCGCCGCGGCCGTGGCCATGATCAGCCACCGCCTCTGGCAGGAGACCTTCGGGGGGACTCCTGACGTGATCGGCCGGAGCTTCCGAGCGTACACGTCGGACCGCCCCGACGACGCCGAGCTGTTCACCATCGTGGGGGTGCTCCCCGCAGACTTCTGGTACCTGAACGACTATACGGACGTGCTCGTTCCCATCCGTGGGGAGCGGGCCGTGTACACCGGCCGGTTGCGACCCGGCGTGTCCCCGGAGCGCGCCGAGTCTGCGCTCACGGAGATCGCGATCAGTCGCATGGAGCAGGTCCCCCCCGACTTTCGGGTCCAGGTGCTCCCGCTCCAGGAGGTCCACGTCGCGTCGGTTCGACCCACGCTCCTGGTCCTCCAAGCCGCGGCGCTGCTGGTGCTGCTCATCGCGTGCGCCAACGCGGGTGTCCTGCTCCTCGTCCGCGCCGCCCGCCGCGCGCGCGAGCTCGGGGTGCGTCGCGCGCTCGGGGCCTCGGGTGGGCGGCTCGCGCGCCAACTCGTGCTGGAGGGCCTCCTGATCGCCGTAGCGGCGGGTGCGCTCGGCGCCGCGCTGGCTCACCTCGGGCTCGGCCTGGTCGGCGAGTCGCTCGAGGCCCGCCTCGGTCGAAGCGTGCCGGGTGGGCTGCAAGCGCTCTCCATCGACGGTACGGTGCTCCTGGCCGCGGCCGCGATCTGTGGATTGGTTGGGGTGGCCTTCGGCCTCGTGCCCGTCTTCACGTCCGGTCGGAGCCGATTGTCGAGCACGTTGGCAGGCGGCGGCCGCGGCGGAAGCGAGCCTCGAGGTCAGCGGAGGGCTCGGAACGTGATGGTCACGGCGGAGGTCGCGCTCAGCCTGGCACTGCTCACGGGAGCCGGGCTAATGCTCCAGTCGGCCGTCCATCTCCAACGCCGAGACCTGGGTTTCGAGCCGTCCCGCTTGGTGAGGGGAGTAATCGGACTCCGGGACGCCAGCTATCCCACCCAGGCGGAGCGTGTGGACCTGTTCTCCCGACTGGCGGACCGGCTGGAGCGCGTCCAGGGAGTGGAACGCGTGGCGGTCGCGTCCACGGGGCCCTTTACGGGGACCTTCATGCCCCGACCGGTTGAGGGGCTGGGAGACCGAGAAGTCAGCCGGGCCGAGGCGGTGACCTGGCTCATCGACGAAGGCTATTTCGCGACGATGGGCATGCCAGTGCTCAGAGGACGCGGTTTCAGCGTAGACGATGCGCAGGGAGGAGAGCCCGTCGCCGTCGTGAGCGCGGCCCTCGCGCGCGATCTGTGGGGCAGCCTGGACGTGATCGGCAGGTCCGTCCGGATACCCCCACAGGTCATGCCGGGGATGACGCCTCCCGAGCCGGGACCGTGGCGGCGAGTCGTCGGGGTGGTCGAGGACGTCGCGCGTGAAGTCGGGGGCTCCCAGGCGGGCGACGTCTATGAGGCCTACCGTCAGGCCGAGCCGCTCTGGATGAGCGTTCTCATCCGGGAGCGCCCCGGGGCCGTGTCGGTGGTACCAGCGGTCGAGGCCGCCGTGAGCGAGCTCGATCCCGAGGTGCCGCTCTCGTACGTGCAGCGCATCGACGAAGCGGTGGTGCGGGCCATGGCCCCGACCCGCGCCATGGCGGGGCTCTTTGCCGGGTTCTCGGTCTTTGCGCTGGTGCTGGCCATGCTCGGGCTCTACGGGGTCATCGCCTACGCCGCGCGCCTGCGACAGAGGGACGTGGCCATACGGATGGCCCTCGGCGCGGATCGCACGTCCGTCACGTCGCTGTTCGTGCGCCAGGGTCTGGCCGTGGTGGCCGCTGGCCTGGTCGTCGGCACGCTCGGCGGCTACTGGCTGGGGCGCGCGCTCGAATCCCAGCTCCACGGCGTGGCCGCGGGGGACGCGACGACCCACGGAATCCTGGCACTGGCGCTCGCAGCCACGGCCGGGGTGGCGGTCTGGCTCCCGGCCCGCCGGGCGGCGGGCGCGGACCCGATGGGCGTGCTTCGGGAAGAGTAGGGCCGCTCGGCGCCGCGACCTGACTGGCCGTGGCTCGTCCAAGGTGGGCTTGGTACCTTGAGGCCAAAGCGGCGTTTGGAGCACGGAGGCCAACGTGAGCACGATCCCGACCACCGACATGCGTCCGACGCCCGGGTCTGCGCGCCCGGACAGCGGCTCCAGCGCCGTGGCCGCCGCGGTCCCGTGGACCGTTTGGGCGGTGGTCTTCGCGTCCACGAGCGTCGTCGTGGGCGTGATCTGGGACATCTCCTGGCACCGCACGATCGGACGCGACACGTTCTGGACCCCCGCCCACCTGGCCATCTATCTGGGGGGCGTCGTCGCGGGCCTGTCCTGCGGCTGGCTGGTTCTCAGAACGACCTTTGCGACCGCGGCGGCCACCGAGCGCGCGGGCGGTGTGAGCTTCTGGGGCTTCCGCGGGCCCCTGGGCGCGTGGGTCTGCATCTGGGGATCGTTCGCGATGATCCTCTCGGGCCCGTTCGACGACTGGTGGCACAACGCGTACGGACTCGACGTGGAGATCCTGAGTCCTCCCCACACGGTGCTCGCGGCCGGCATCATCGCCATTCAAGTCGGCGCCATGTTGATGGTGCTCTCCCGCCAGAACAACACCGCGGTCGGCATTCGCCTTCCCCAGGTGCTCTACGCCTACGCCGGCGGCGTGCTGGTCCTCATGATGGCCACCATGGCCACCGAGTACGTGGCCTTCCCCAACGGACAACGCCGGGCCGAGTTCTATCTAGTGAGCGCCGGCGTATTTCCGCTGCTGCTGGCCGGAATCACGCGGGGGTCGCTGTTGCGCTGGGGCGCTACCCTCGCCGCCGGCTTCTACATGGCGGCCACGCTCATCATGATCTGGATCCTGCAACTGTTCCCTGCCGAGCCGCTACTTGGCCCCATCCTCCGAGACGTGGACAGCATGGTCGCCCCGCCGTTTCCGCTCCTGCTCGTCGTTCCGGCCGCCGCCGTGGACGTGATCGTCAGGGGTCTCCCGGCCGGAGCGTCGCGGCTCCGCCCGTGGCTGGCATCCGCGGCGGTGGGCGCCGCGTTCGTGGCGCTGATCCTGGCCGTCCAGTGGACGTTCTCGTCGTTCCTGCTCGGTGAGGGAGCGCGAAACTTCTTCTTCGCGGCCGACCAATGGGACTACAACTCCCGGCCCGGACCGTGGCAGTACGAGTTCTGGGGCTCGTCCGTCGGAGCGGGCGCTCTCGGCTGGTCCGTCCTGATCGCCACGCTGTCCGCGCGTGTCGGACTCTGGTGGGGTGACTGGATGGTCCGAGTGCGCAGGTAGGGCCCGCCCCATGGCCATGCGAGCCCTCGGCGGTGCTCCCACGCCCGGCGGCCGGATGCTCCCGTTCTTCCCACTCGTCCTGGTCGCGGTCCTCGTGGGTGCGGTGCACGTCGGGAGCTCCAACGCCTACTTCGAGGGCATGGCGGGACCGTATCCCATCCGGGTGATCGTGCGGACCCCGGGCGTCATCCCGGGCCTGGCCCAGATCACGGTACGACTCACGGGAGACCAGGTCCCGGACCTCATCACGGTGAGGCCGATCCGCTCGGATGCGGGCCTGGAAGGCGCCCCGCCTCCGGACACGGCGCGGGCGGTACCGGGAGAAGACGGGCTGTACGCGGCAGAGCTCTGGTTGATGACGTTCGGCGCGTACAGCGTGCACGTGAGCGTGACCGGCACAGCCGGCCAGGGCACCGTGTTCGTCCCAGTGAACGCCGTCGCGGAGCGCCGACTCGAGATGGGCACCGGCATGGCCGTGGCATTGCTCGCGGGAGGGCTGTTCCTGTTCGTCGGTGCCGTGACGATCTTCGGGGCCGCGGTCCGCGAGAGTGTGCTGTCCCCGGGAGAGCCGCCTACGCCCAAACGGCGCCGGCGCGCGCTGGTCGCGATGGGCTTGGGCGGCGGGGTCCTCGCCGTCATCCTCTGGGGAGGCTGGTCCTGGTGGGGGAGCGTCGACGCCGCCTACCGGGAGCTCATCTTCCGTCCGCTCGCCACCACGTCCACCGTCGAGGCCACGGCGGCGGGCTCGCTGCTCACGCTCAGCATCGACGACCCGGAGTGGCTGGGACGGCAGTGGACGCCCCTCATCCCCGACCACGGAAAGCTCATGCACATGTTCTTGGTGCGGGACGGGGATCTCAGCGGGTTCGCGCACCTGCACCCGGAGTCGGCGGACTCCACGTCGTTCGTGGTACCCTTTCCGGCGCTTCCGTCCGGTGACTACCGGGTGTACGCGGACATCGTGCACGAGAGCGGATTCGCGCAAACGCTGGTCGACACGGTGGCGGCGGACATCCCGTCGCTCGCCGGGGAAGTCTCGGGGCCAGGGGGCGCGGCCGAGGAGGTCCCGCGCGACCCCGACGATTCCTGGGCCGTGCTCCCGGTCGCCGGCCAGGCCACGGAGAGCCGGTTCACGCTCCCGAGCGGGCGGGTGCTGGCATGGGAGACCGGCACCGATCCGCGCGTAGACGAGGAGACCACGCTCGGCTTCTCGGTCGCCGAGCCGGACGGCACGCCGTCCGCACTCGAGCCCTACATGGGCATGCTGAGCCACGCCGCCGTTACCCGGAACGACGGCTCGGTCTTCATGCACCTGCACCCGGCCGGCAGCATCAACCTGGCGGCACAGGGTCGGTTCGAGCTGGCGGAGGCCGGCTCGGCGTCGGCCTCGATGTCCGCCATGGTCATGCCGGCCGCCGGGGCAGCGAGCAGCGTCCGCTTCCCGTTCGTGTTTCCGTCACCGGGACCGTACCGGATCTTCGTCCAGGTGAAGCTGGACGGGACCGTGGAGACGGCCGCGTTCGACGTGACGGTCTCGGAGGTGGGCGGGACCTGACCTGCGGGTGGGACTGCCCGGCTTGGCCGCCCCCGCCCCCACCCGCGATCCCGGCGGTCCCCAGCGCGTGTCCTAAATCTCAGACCTCGCGCGTCCCGGCGTCCTTAGCGCCGAACTCCCACTGCGGTGGCCCGCCAGCTCTGATCGGCCGGCTCGTTCGGGTCCGACCGCAGAAAGCGGATGAGCTCAGCATGAAACGCATCGGGGATTTCGAAGGCGGGCGCATGCCCCACGCCGGGGAAGATCACCAGTTCCGCGTTCTGGAGTCGCTCGGCCACGTTGCGCGCCAGCGCGGGGTAGTCCGACACCAGACGGTCCTCGGCGCCGCCGATCACCAGCGCCTTCGTATCGATGTACTGCCACTCGTGGACGACCGGGTCCTCGTAGAGGATCTGGCGCTGCGCCGCGCGCACCCTGGCCATGCGCGGCCAGTCCCCGTTCAGCGTGAGTCCGTACTGGACCTTCACCCACTCCAGGTATTCAGGCTTCCAACCGTTGGGGTAATAGCGCACGTGCCCCCGAAGGGTCGACTGATAGCTGGTCCCCAGCGTGCCCTGGTACGCATCCTCCGCGTCCGGCCACTGCCGGCCCGGCCGGGTGTCCGTCAGCCCGATCTGGTTCACCATCACGACGTGTGTCGTGGTCTCGGGGTACGTGGACGCGAACCGCGTGGCCACCATGCCGCCCATCGAGTGGCCCACGATGGCCGCCTGCTCGATCCCGAGGTGGTCCAGGAGCGCCTTCGTGTTGCGGGCGGGCATGTGCAGGTTGTAGTGCATGATCGGCTTGGAGGAACGCCCGTACCCGATGCGGTCCACCGCGATGGTGCGGAATCCCGCCCGGGTGAGCGCTTCGATGGTCGGCCGGAACGCGGCGGCGAAGAAGTTCATGCCGTGGAACAGCACGACCGTCTGACCGTTGGGGGGCCCGGCCGGGGGCACGTCCATGTACGCCATGCGGAGGTCCTGGCCGTAAAGCGTGACGTCCAGATACGAGACCGGGTGGGGGTAGG
The DNA here is from genome assembly GCA_024638305.1 of Gemmatimonadota bacterium. GTDB lineage: Bacteria > Gemmatimonadota > Gemmatimonadetes > Longimicrobiales > Gaopeijiaceae > JAHEKN01. The sequence continues at coordinate 7,001 of JAHEKN010000145.1, forward strand.
GGACGTTCGAGTAGTCGATGGCCGTGGGCTCCCAGTCGGCAGGGGGCTCGGCAGGGGGCTCCGCCTGGGCCCGTGCGGCGTCGGCCACGGCCAAGGAGACCGCGCCCGATAGGGCGAGCGCACTGAGCCAAGGGGTCGCCACCTTCGCGATTCTGCACATTCGCCTTCCTCCGCTGGGTGCGTGACGGCCAAAGATGAGGCCGGAGCGTTGCTCGTGAAAGCGACGGAGGGGAACGACTCCCCGTCACGCTTGCGTGTCCGGCCCCGAGAAATCCTCTTGCCCGTAGAAGGAGGCCCATGACACCGTCGTCCGAGGGGTCACCCGGGGGCCCCGCGATCAGGAGATCACGATGAAGAGCATGCTACGAGCACTCTCGGTCGTCGCGCTGTTCGTCTCGTCCGCCTGCGTCGGACAGGAAGCGGTCGAGCTTCCACCGCTGGTGGACGAGCACGGCGAGGAGATCATCGCCACGTTCTCCATCGTAGGGCTCGACCCCGAGACCGAGGAGGTGGGGGTGGCCGTGCAGTCCCGCGCCTTCCGGGCGGGCGCCATCGTCTCCTACGCCAAGGCCGGCGTTGGCGCCGTCGCTACGCAGGCGTCCGCCAATCAGTCGTACGGCCCACGCGGCCTCGAGCTGCTCGAGCAAGGGCTCAGCCCCGCCGACGTGGTGGAGCGCCTCACGAGCGCGGACGAGGGGCGCGCCCGTCGCCAGCTCGCGGTGATCGACGCGAGGGGCCGCGTGAAGGCCTATACCGGGTCGGAGACGCGCGACTGGGCCGGGCACATCGAGGGCGAGAACTACTCCGTGCAGGGGAACATCCTGGCGAGCGAGGCGGTGGTGCGAGCGATGGCCGAGGCCTTCGAGTCCTCGACGGGCGTACTCGCCGAACGCTTCATGGATGCACTCGACGCGGGGCAGGCGGCCGGCGGCGACTCACGCGGTAAGCAGTCGGGCGGCATCCTGATCGTGAAGCCCATCGGCGACTCGGGCCGCACGACCGACCGCTGGGTGGACATCCGCGTGGACGACCACGCGACGCCCTTCCTGGAGATGCGTCGGCTGATGGAGATGGCGGTCGAGCGGAACGCCAGGACCAGGGGGCGTTAGCGCACTCGCGAATCGACGGCGCTCCCCCGCGGGTCCCCGGGAGTGGAGACGGCTGCTCTAGCCGTCGATCGTGTCACCGGGGTCGATCGCCGCCGACCGAGCCCGCGACGCCATTCGGTGCTCGGCTTCGGGCGTGACTCCCCTCACGTTCCATGCAAGCCCCGTTGCCCTCAGCATGCGGATGACGAGTCCCGATATGTCGATTTCCCACCAGCGGAGGCCATGAAATGCCGAGCTCGGGAAGGCATGGTGGTTGTGGTGCCAGGACTCGCCCATCGTCGGCAAAGCCAATATGGCCACGTTGCCGGAGTGATCTCGCAGCGGATACGGCCGCGCTCCGAAGTAGTGGCAGAGCGAGTTCACGCTGAAGGTGACGTGGTGCATCAGCGCGATGCGCGCGAGCCCTCCCCAGAACATTCCCCCCAAAGCGCCCGACCATCCCCCCATCGTCGCATAGCCGATCCACCCCGGGAGCGCGAAGCTGAGGAAGACGAACACTCCGAAGTATCGGTCCATGAGTCGGATTGGGCGGTCCTCCAGAAGGTCTCGCGAATAGAACTGCTCGTCCGCTCCCCCCTGAGTGCGAAGGACCCATCCCAAATGGGCGTGCCATAGTCCGCGGACCGCGGCAACCAAGCCGCCGTCATATCCGACGTGTGGACTATGAGGGTCGCCCTCGCGGTCGGAATAGGCGTGGTGCTTGCGATGATCCGACACCCACTCGATCACCGGGCCTTGAACAGCAAGGGATCCGAGTCCCGCGAGGATGTACCGTACCAACGGAAACGTTGCGAAGGCACGGTGGGCCAGGAGGCGGTGAAACCCGACCGTCACCCCGAGGGCTGTCGGGACGTACATGCCGACCATGAGGTACAGGTGGCCGCGTCTGCCTTGGCCAGTCCACAACATCACCGCCGCGGCGGCGAAAGCGAGGAATCCCGTCACGACTATGACGACATTCCCTATTTTTCTGCTCGTCGACAGCACGGGACCCTCCAACGCCGGCCAGAGTCGCCTGCCGAACGTACCGGTGGGGGAGAGCGTTCACCAGGATATTCGTACCCTGCCAGGGCGGCGGGCGAAGCCCGCCGGCGCGAACTAGTCGCGCGCCCCACCCTTCACCACCTCGCCGCCCTTCATCACCCAGACGACCCGCTCGAGTTCCGTGATGTCCTCGAGCGGATTGCCCGCCACCGCAATGAGGTCGGCGAGCTTCCCGGCCGCCAGGCTCCCCACGCGGTCGCCCCATCCCATGATCTCTGCCGACACGCTGGTGGCCGACA
>JAHEKN010000019.1 GCA_024638305.1 Gemmatimonadota bacterium
CTCCGGCATGGCCGCCGCCTCGGCCAGGCCGAGGCCCCTTGGCACCGGCAGGCACTGGACCGCGGGCGCGGCGCAGTACTCGGCATAGCCGCCGCCGGTCACCAGCGCGGTCACCTCGTCGGCCACGTAACAGAACGAGCGGGTCTGCGATCCATCTCCGTAGATCGTCAGCGGCTCCCCGCGGAGCGCCTGTACGATGAAGTTGGAGACGACCCGGCCGTCGGCAGCGCGCATGCGCGGGCCGTACGTGTTGAAGATCCGCACGATGCGGGTGTCGAGGCCGTGGTAGCGATGGTAGGCCATCGTCATGGCCTCCGCGAAGCGCTTCGCTTCGTCGTAGACCCCGCGGGGACCGACCGGGTTGACGTTGCCCCAGTACGTTTCCGGCTGGGGGTGCACCTGCGGATCCCCGTACACTTCGGAGGTCGATGCCAACAGGTAGCGCGCCTTCTTGGCCTTGGCCAGACCGAGGCTGTTGTGCGTCCCCAGGCTCCCGACCTTCAGCGTCTGGATGGGGAGCTCGAGATAATCCACCGGGCTCGCGGGCGACGCGAAATGGAGCACGCCGTCCAGATCCTCGTCCACGAAGAGGGGACGGCTTATGTCGTGCTCGATCAGTCGAAACCCGTCGCGTCCCTCGAGCGCTCCGCTGTTCTCCCGCGACCCGGTGAGGAAGTTGTCGACCCCGATGACCTCGTAGCCTTCGTCCAGGAAGCGATCGGCGAGGTGCGAGCCCAGAAACCCGGCCGCCCCCGTGATCAATACCCGCATCAGGCCGCCACCCGACCGGTGACCGGGCGGCCGATGGAGACGTATTCGAACCCGTACCGCGCCATGCGCTCCGGGTCGTAGAGGTTGCGCCCGTCGAAGACGAGAGGCTGGGTCAGCAGATCGGCCATGCGTCCCAGGTCCGGCCGCCGGTAGGGATGCCACTCCGTGTGGATCACCAGGGCGTCGGCGCCCTCCAGCGCGTCGTAGTTGGACGCTTGGAATTCGATGCGATTGCCGAAATGGCGACGGGCCTCCTCGATCGCGACCGGATCGTGCGCCACCACGCGGGCTCCGCGCTCCAGCAACCCCTCGATCGTGACCAGGCTGGGAGCTTCCCTCATGTCGTCCGTGTTCGGCTTGAACGCCAGCCCCCACACGGCGACGGTGCGCCCGTTCAGGTCCGACCCCAACCGCTCCACCACGCGATCCAGGAGCCAGCGCTTCTGTCCTTCGTTCACGGCCTCGACGGCCTCCAGGATAGAGGCGTCCACGCCAAACTCCTGTGATGTCCGGATGAGCGCCTGAACGTCCTTGGGGAAGCAGGACCCGCCGTACCCGCAGCCCGGGAAGAGGAAGCTGGGCCCGATGCGCTCGTCGGAGCCCACACCCTGCCGGACGTTGTCCACGTCTGCGCCCGCGGCAGCGCACAGGTCCGCGATCGAGTTCATGAAGCTGATGCGCGTGGCCAGCATCGCGTTGGCCGCGTACTTGGTGATCTCGGCCGACGCGATGTCCATCAGGAGGATTTCGTTTCCGGTGCGCACGAAGGGAGAGTACAAATCGCGCAGGATGTCGGCCGCGTACTCGTCTTCCACGCCCAGCACCACGCGGTCCGGCTTCATGAAGTCGTCGACCGCCGCGCCCTCCTTGAGGAACTCGGGATTCGAGCACACGTGGACGGGGACGTCCGTTTGCTCGACGATCGCGTCCCGGACCTGCACTGCCGTGCCCACAGGCACCGTACTCTTCGTGATCACGATGGACTCGCGTTCCATCGACTCTCCGATGGTGCGAGCCACTGCCAGGACGTGCTGGAGGTCGGCGGAGCCGTCCTCGCCGGGCGGCGTGCCTACCGCGATGAAGATGACCTCGGATGCCCGCACTGCCGCCGCCACCTCCACGGTGAACCGCAGGCGGCCCTCCGCCAGGTTGTGCTCCACGAGGGGCTCGAGCCCCGGCTCGTAGATCGGGATCTCTCCGCGCTTGAGCGCGTCGATCTTGTCTCGGTCGATGTCGGCGCAGATCACGTCGTTGCCGGTTTCGGCCAGGCATGCGCCCACGACGAGCCCGACGTATCCAGTCCCGATTACGGCGATCTTCATGAGGTCTCGGTCGATTCTCCAGGTGACCCGACGCCGGTCGAGGAAGACCGGCCGAGCGCGGTGCGGCTTAGCAAATTCAATGCCCGGGCGGGATCCGTACCCCGGTGCTCGATGAAGGTCCTTCCAAGGCCGCGTCGTCCCCTCCGAGCGGAAGGGCGAGCTGTTCCAGCTCGACCGAAAGTCGGAAGAGCGGGACCCCCCGACCCAGAAGCGCCGTGCGCAGCGCATCGGCCGCGTCGGCATCCCCGCGATCGCAGAAGAGCACGGCCGCGGGGTTCTGTTTCGACAGAGCCTCCTCGACGCCCCCCAGCCCCACGTAGCGCGAGACGCCCATGACGGATCCAGGCCGGACCCCGGGCTCCAGGTCCACGAACCCCACGGGTCGCAGTCGGGGACGCTCCGAGGTCCTCAGATGCGTGAACACGACCGGAACGTCCGCACCGTGGCCGACCACGAGCGTGGGCAACGCCGTTTGATCGAGCTGGTGACCCACGGCCTCGAAGAGGCGGAACGACAGGCGGGCAAGGCTCGTGAAGAGCGCGGTGAAGACGAAGTCGATGATCACCACGCCACGGGAGGGACCAGGGCCGAGCAGGAGAACCGCCCCGGCCACGAACAGGAGGCTGCCGAGGGCGGCCCCGCGGAGCAGCACTGCGGCGGACGGGAGCGCAAAGTGGCGCCAGTCGATCCGGTAGACGCCCACGCCGACGAACGCCGCCGTCTTGGCCACGATGAGTAGCGGGAGCGACGCCGAGAAGTAGCTCAACTCCTGGGTCAGTGCCGCCTCGTCCCACCGGAGCGCGTACGCCCCGTAGTAGACCGCGGTGAACAGCGCCAGGTCGATCCCGAGGGAAAGGAAGGGCTTCCCCCGCTGCCAGGCGAACACGCGCTGCAGGAGTCCCGCCCCACTGCGGCCCCCGCTCCGCCGAACGGTGACGCCGATCAGGAACGCGCCCAAGAGGGCCAGTCCGATCATGAGGATGCCGCCCACCAGGTAAGCGTAGGCTCGCTCCCGCGTGCGGAGGAGCACGCCCAGGGTGCCTCCAGCCGCCGCCAGCAGCCAGAGGACGCGCACCGCCTTCCCCTCTGGCAGGCCGAGCGCGACCAGGCGGTGGGAGGCATGGTCGCGGTCGCCGACCGCGATGGGCCGACCATCGGCGATGCGGCCCGCCGTGACGAGTGTCGTGTCCAGGATGGGGACGGCCAGGATGAGCACGGGCAGCATCACCACCCCGAACAGCCCACGGGACAATCCGGGAGCGGGAGCCAGCGCCAGGCCCGCGAGGAAGATCCCCAGGAAGAGGGATCCACAGTCCCCCATGAAGATGCGGGCGGGCGCCACGTTGTGGCGGAGGAAGCCGAGCAGCGCCCCCGCCAACGCGAACGCCACCATCGCGAACGGCGCCATCCCGTCCAACACGAAGATCACGCCCAGGAAGCCCGCGGCGATCGCCGCCACGCCGCCGGCCAGGCCGTCCATGTTGTCCAGCAGGTTGAGGGCGTTCGTGATCAGCACGAACCAGGTCAGGGAAATGAACACGTCGACCGGGCCGAACCCGGAGAGGCGGAGCATCACCCCGCCCGAGACGAGGATGGCGCCCGCGGCGACCTGGGCCAGGAGCTTCGGGGCGGGCGAAAGCGGGCGCAGATCGTCGAGCAGTCCCGTCGAGAACATGAGCACGCCCGCGGACACCAGCGCCGTCAGCGGCCGGAGCTCGACGCCCGGCAGGCCGGTTACGCCGGCCGGGGAGAGCATGAGGATCCCGAACGCCACCGCGCCGGCGAACGAAAGGAAGATCGCGATGCCGCCGACGTGCGCCGTCGGTCTCCGGTGCCAGCGGTCGTTGCTCACACCGGCCACGTACCCCCTGGCAAGCGCCGCACGCCGCACCTGTGGCGTGATCACGATCGCCAGGCCCACGGCGACCGCCCCGACCGCCAAGTAGAGGACCGCTGGACTCATGTTCGCATGTTGAAGGGGGGTCGGTCCCCCCGCCGATCCGGGAAAGGGCTCTCCAGCCGGCTGATCGGACGGCAAGGTAGGAGGCCGGCCCCGGAGCGACAAACGCTCACGGGTCTCCGGGGGCCAGCCGGCGGGTCCGGGCGATTTCGCTCTCGTAGAGCGCTGCCACGTCTCGGACGAGTCGGTCCGCCGCATAGCGCCCTGCGGTCGCTGTGCGCATCCGTTCGCGTACTTCCGCCGCGAGCGGAGCCGCGTCGAGCTGCGACCGGAGGGCGTGCGCGAACTCCGTCGGTTCCGCCGATTCCACGAGGCGCGCGCCCGGCACGCCATCGAGCATCTCCGGGATCCCTCCCACCGCCCGGGCCACCACCGGTGTCCCGGCCGCGAGCGCCTCGATGACGGTCACAGGGGTGCCCTCGTCCGTGGACGGGACGGCCAACACGTCGCTCGCGGCGTAAAGGTCGGGGAGGTCGCTTCGCCATCCGAGCCAGCGCACGCGTCCTTCGAGCCGCAGGGCGGCCACGAGGCGCGCGAGCTCGCCCACCAGTCGCTGCTCGCCGTCTCCCACCACGAGCGCCACAACCGGGCGTCCGGAGTCCGACAGCAGCGCGAGCGCTCGGAAGAGCAGCCCGTGGTTCTTGATCGGCACCACGCGTCCGACGATGGCCACCACCTCGTCGCCCTCGTCCAGGCCCAGCTTCCGGCGCGCGCCGGCGCGCGCCGACTCCCTGTCGAGGCGCGTGAATCGCTCGAGGTCGAGCCCGAGCGGCACGACCCCGAACTTTCCGGGAGGGGCGATCCGATGCCGTCGAGCGAGCTCCTCGACCTGGGCGGGGCCGAGTGCGATCAGCCGGTGGGACAGGCGGGCGAGCTGCCGCTCGATGAACCGGTAGGCGGCGGTCCGACTCCGCGAGAAATAGCCCCCACCGAGTACGTGTCCGTGGAACGTGTGCACCCGCACGGGCACGCGGGCAAACGCGGCCGCCAGCCGCCCGACGGCGCCTGCCTTGGCGGTGTGCGTGTGGACGATGTCCGGCCGATCCCGCTGGAAGCGGCGGTAGAGCCACCAGAGCGCGCGCAGATCGTCGAGCGGGTTCGTCCGCGGACCGAGCCCGGGCACTCGGTGAACGAGCTCGTCCGGAAGGCCCGGATCCGGCTCGCCCAGATCGGCGAGCTCCGCTTCTCCCGGACCCACGGTTCCCACGAAGAGCTCCGATGCATAACGCGCCGGGTCGAGGCCGCGCGTGAGCGCTACGACGTGCTGTGCCGGCCCGCCCACGTTCAGGCGGGCGATGACCCGGTGAACCCGGATCCGCCTGGGATCCGGTGGGCCGCTCAGACCTTCACGATCCAACGCTGAGGTTGGCCCGACTCGGCGGCCCGAGCGTGCGCCGTCGCGTTCCGCGTGTCGATGAGCACGGGCGCCAGGCGCACGATCCTCTCGTAGTCGAAGTCGCTGTGGTCGGTGAGGATCACCACCGCGTCCGCGGACTGCAGGACGTCGTCCGTCAGCTCGACCGAGATCCACTTGGTGCCGTCTTCGGAGAAATCCGGAACGTAGGGGTCGTGATACAGCACGTGGGCCCCGTCCTTCTCGAGAAGCCCGATTACGTCCAGGGCCGGCGACTCACGAATGTCGTCGATGTCCCGCTTGTAGGCGACGCCCAGGACAAGCACGGTCGACCCGTTGACGGACTTCTTCTGATCGTTGAGTGCGTGGCGCACCTTGTCGACCACGAAGATCGGCATCTCGGAGTTGATCTGCGACGCGAGCTCGATGAACCGCGCCGTGTAGTTGAGCGTGCGCATCTTCCACGACAGGTAGTGGGGATCGACCGGAATGCAGTGTCCCCCGAGTCCCGGACCCGGCGTGAATTTCATGAAGCCGAACGGCTTGGTGGCCGCGGCCTCGATGACCTCCCACACGTCCACTTCGAGCTTGTCGGCGATCATCGCCAGCTCGTTGACCATGCCGATGTTCACGGCGCGGAATGTGTTCTCGAGGAGCTTGGTCAGCTCGGCCGCCTCCGCCGAGGAGACCGGCACCATGGTCTCGATGAAGCGCGCGTAGAACTCCTCGCCCTTCCGCGAGCATTCCGCGGTGATGCCACCGATGACCTTGGGCGTGTTGTGGGTCTTCCAGATCGCGTTCCCCGGATCCACTCGCTCCGGCGAAAAACACAGGAAGAAGTCCTGGCCCACTTTCATGCCGGTCCGTTCCAGGGCGGGCAGCAGCACCTCCCGCGTGGTCCCCGGATAGGTCGTGGACTCCAAGACGACCAACTGACCAGGCTGGAGGGCACCCGCCACCGCCTCAGTGGCGGCGAGGATGTAGGACACGTCGGGATCACGGGTCTTCGACAGTGGCGTCGGCACGCAAATGGAGATGGCCGTGCACTCGCCCAACCGAGCCATGTCCGTCGTGGCCTCGAGCAGTCCCGCGTCCCGGACGTTGGCTACGTCGGCGTCGGTCAGATCCTGGATATGCGTGCGCCCGTCGTTGATCGTCTCGACCACACGCGGCTTGACGTCGAACCCGATTACACGGATCCCCTTGCTCGCGGCCTCGACCGCCAGCGGCAGACCCACGTATCCGAGGCCCACAACGCCCAGCGTCACTTCGTCGTTGCTCAAGTTGCTCCAATCCCGTCGGTGGGTGGCAGTGGCCGCACCCCGGTGCGGCTCCGTGCCGGCCCAAATGTCGTGGATCGCTTCGCTCGGTTCAATCGCGCCCAGAGTCGCTGCTCCGGGACTTCATCTTGAGTGGCGGGCGCGGCCCAGCCAGCCCTCGAGGGTCAACAGGGCCCAGAGCGCGTGACCGTGGTCATGGCGCCCCGACCAATGCTCCTGTGCCATTCGTAGGATCGGCTCCGGCCGTAGCCATCCGAGTATCCTGGCCTGGGGATGCAGGAGCCGTTCCTCAACCAGCGGGCGCCAGGCTCCGCGGAGCCACGTCGGGAGCGGGACCCCGAACCCCATCTTGCTTCGGCGGAGCACGGGGGTCGGCAAAACGTCCGCAAACGCGTCCTTCAACAAGGCTTTCAGGCGGCCCCGGCGGAGGCGCTGCCTGTCGGGCACGCCGGCCGCGAACTCCATGAGCGCGGTATCGAGGAAGGGGGACCGCAGCTCCAGGCCGTGGGCCATGCTGCATCGGTCGGCCTTCACGAGGAGGTCGTCCGGCAGATAGGTGTCGAAGTTGAGCGCCAGCGCCTGCGTCAAAGGAGAAAGGCCCTGGACCCGCCCGAGCGGCTCGCGGAAGCTGGCGGTCAGCACATCTCGCTCGAGCCCGTCGAGGATCTCCGGGCGCACGACCTCAGCCAACCGGTCGGCGAAGAACCCGATCCAGCGAAGCATCCGTTCGTGGGGCTCGAGGGCCGCCGCCTCCGCGAAGCGCTGGAAACGACGGCTCAGGCTGCGAAAATCGGAGTCGTGCGGCAGGACGCCGGCGAGCCGTCGACCCGCCCGCGCCGCCCAGTTCGGCACGTAGGAGGCCAGGACGTTGCCGAGGAAGCGCGGATATCCGGCAAACATCTCATCCCCGCCGTCTCCGGTGAGCGCCACGGTCACGTGCTCGCGAGTCAGGCGCGAGACGATGTAGGTCGGAATGGCGGAAGAATCCCCGAAAGGCTCGTCGTAGGCGTCGAGCAGGTCGTCGAGTAGATCGACCGCCGAGGCGGGCACGCGGAATTCGGTGTGATGCGTGCCGAAGGCGTCGGAGACCAGCCGCGCGTACTCCCGCTCGTCGTAGGACGGGTCGTCCTCGAACCCGATGGCGAACGTTCGCACCGGTGCCGAGCTCGCCCGCGCCATCAGGGCGACCACGAGAGACGAGTCGACGCCGCCGGAGAGCCAGGCTCCCAGCGGCACGTCGGCGACGAGGCGTTTCTCCACGGCGCGCGCGAGGAGCGTACGGACGGTGTCCCGGGCCACCGCCGGCTCCTGGGGACGAGGGGTCCAATCGAGCTGCCAGTAGCGCTCGCTGCGCTCCGCCCCGTCGGCCTCGACCAGCAGCCAATGGGCAGGGGGAAGCTTTCTCACGCTCCGATAGAGCGTGGCGGGCGCGGGGACGTAGCCATACAGGAGGAAGAGGGGGATTCCGTCGGCGCGCAGACGGTCATCGAAGTGTGGCAAGCTCTGGAGGGCCCCGATCTCGGATGCGAACGCTAGCTCGCCGGGCCTCCGGTGCACGAAGAGGGGCTTCTTGCCGGCTCGGTCGCGAGCCAGGAGGAGCCGACGACTCCGCTCGTCCCAGAGGCCGAATGCGAACATGCCGTCGAGGTGGCGCACGACGTCGGGGCCCCACTCCTCGTAGCCGTGGACGATCACTTCCGTGTCGGACCGGGTTCGAAAGCGGTGGCCCGCCCGGGCCAGTTCCGTCCGCAACGTCTTGTAGTTGTAGATCTCTCCGTTGAACACGACCTGCACCGACCCATCCTCGTTCGCGATCGGCTGGTCGCCCGTCTCGAGGTCGATCACGCGCAGGCGGCTGTGGCCGAGGGCGCACAGGCCGGAGGGCGAGACGTACGCGCTCCGCCGATCCGGCCCCCGGTGTCGCAGAGCCTCGGCCATCGCCCGGGCCGAACGGCCGAGGTCCTCCGTGCGCGCCACCACCCCGCCGGGGTCGAGCTGAAGCAGTCCCGCGATGCCGCACATCAGGCCGACCCCACGGAGGTGGCGGCGGCCTGCAACACGTCCAGGTAGCGGTGCTCGTTCGCCCGTACCGAGAACCGCTCGACGACCGTCTGGCGACCCGCCGTCCCCAGGCGTGACCTGAGTGACGGATCCCCGGCCAGCTTCTTCAGGCTTCGGAGCCAGCAGTCCGCCGTGTCCGCGAGCAGCCCGTTCCGGCCGTGGTCGATGATGCGGAGGTTGGACCCGATCCGCTGAGCCACCGTGGGAATTCCGAGAGCCATGTATTGGAGCGCCTTCAACCCGCTCTTGCCCAGCACCCACTCCTCCTCGGGCAGCGGATAGACCCCGATGTCGATGGCGGACAGGTCTTCGACCTCCGTTTCGGCGGTCCAGGGCAGCGCCTCCACGTCCACGCCCGCCACGCGGAACTCGGGGTCACCGATCACGCGCAGCGTGTACGACTCCGTGCGCGAAAGCTCCCGCAACACGTCGTCGAGCAGATGGAGGTAGGGGGACGTGCTGTGGCTGCCGCTCCAGCCGACCACGAGTCCGCGCGCCTCGTCACGCTCCGCGACCCGATAGCGGTCGGTGTCGATGGTGGAGGAGATGTCGGTGACCCTCTCGTTGTGGCGGGCCGCGAACTCGTGGAGGTACTCCGTGCACACGATCACCTGCGTGGCGGCCCGTATCAGCGCCTCGATCTTGCGGCGCCGGCCTGCGCCCCGCAGACGTCGCATGAACGGGTTCGCGGCCGACCCGTGCGGCAGGTGCACCAGATCGTCGATGTCGTACACGAGCGGACGCCCGGAGCGGAGGAGAGCACGCTCGAACCAGTCGGGACCGATCGGAATGGCCTCGAGGTGCAGATAGATGATGTCGGCCTCGAGCACCTGCGGAAGCTCCCTGCGACGTCGAGCCAGGCCGCGTCGGAATGCGGCGAGCTTCGCCCAGTGAGCGCCCCGACCGTAAAGGACCGCCCAGCCGCGCGCATCCCAGAACGGGAAGACCTCGACGTCGTAGCCGGCACCTCGCCAGGAACCGAAGTACTGCTCGTACTTGAGCCGCTGGCTGGGTGCGCATCCGACGGGGTACGGGCACACCACGGCGAGCTTCACGCCCGACGACCTCCCGCGACGCGGCCGAGCATCGCGTCGTAGGCGGACCGGTAATGGTCGGCGGCGCGCTCGAGGTCGAAGTGTCGTTTCGCGACGTCGCGACAGCGCTCCCGAATCCCCGGCTCGTGAGCCAGGGCCACGAGGGCGTCCACCGCACGGGGGTAGTCCTGCGAGCGCTGGGGATCGAGCGCCACACCCACCTGCTCGCGGCCGGCCACGGCCGCGACGTCCCCAACCCCGGGGTTTACCAGTACGGGGGCGCCGACAGCGAGGGATTCAGCGAACTTGGTGGGGGCGGACGCGATCTTGGAGCCACCGGGTCGGATGAGCGCGAAGGTGGCCGTGGCCGTGGCCAGCTCACCCGGCACACGGTCGTGGCTCACGGCCCGGACGTCCACCCGGACGTCCACCCGGTCGTCCACACCGCCCTCCGCCATCGCCGCCCGCACCAGGTCGTGCTCGCCGTTGGTCAGGAACGTCACCCGGCCCTCGGGTTTCCGCCGCAGGAACGTCTTTGCGACCCCGGCCATCTCGGGCAGCAGGTACCACGTCCCGATCGAACCCAGATACATCAAGTGGGGCTCGGGCGGGACCGGCGCGAGCGGAAACCGAGTGAGATCGACCGCGGTCGGGATGACGTGGACCTCGGCCTCGGCACCGACCGCCCGCATGCGCTCGCTCAGGGCCGGCACCGAGGCGTCGGTCAGTGTGACCACCGCCGCGGCGTCTCGCAGGAAACGCGCTTCCAGCCGCTTGGTGACGCGGTACAGTGTGCCCCCCGCCCTCCAAAGGCCGCCCTCCACCCGCTCCTCCGGATAGAAGCCACGCAGGTCGAACAGGTAAGGCAGACCCCTCGCCGTGAGGAGCCGGTGGGCGATCACCGCGCAGGGATAGGAGCGCACGTGCACCAGGTCGAAGGTCGCCGCCCCACCCGTGAGCCGGAGGGCCCACCGCACACCCCGGGCTAGGTCGAACGCGGTGCTGAGCCCCGTTGGCCGGCGGTGGTACGGGAGCGGATGCCACTCGACGCCGGCCGCACGCAGCCGGTCCGTCGTCCTCCTCCTCAGATCCCGATCGGCCCAACGCGCCGGTTTCTCGAACGACATCAGTGTGTGTCGGCACCCCCGGCGGGCGAGCGCCTCCAGGTAGGGGAGCACCTGCGAGGCACCCAGGGGATCCAACGCGCCGTCGTACGAGAGATAGAGGACCCTCATCGGACCCAGGTGCCCGCCCAGGCACGGAGTGGATCCGAGAACGCGGTCGCGAGGAGACAGAGGGCCGCCAGGCCCGCCAACGAGGCCACGGAGGCTCGCCGTCCCCAGCGGTGTGTCCATGCCCGCACGCCGAGCCCCGCGAGCACTGCCAAGAGCGGCTCCGCCGGCAATCGGTAGCGGGGGCTGCCGTGGAAGACCAGCGCCATGGCGAACAGAAACAACACGGGCAGCCACACGGGCCAGAGGTCGCGCCGGCGCGGGACGGGGCCGCTCGCCAGCAGGAGCGCCGCGATGGCCAGGGCCGCCGTCCACGCGTAGGTCGGGTTGAAGGTCCCGTACCTGGGTAGGATCTCCCAATCGACCGGCGACCAGAAGTAGACGGCCTTGCGAAGCTCCAGGCCGGCCGTTCGTACGGGATCGGCCGCCGCGACCCGGAGAGCCTCACGTGTGAGAGCTCGGCTCTGCTCCGCCTCCGGCAGATGCTCCACTCGCTGAACGGCCGAATCCTGCGGCTGGAGCCCGAATACTCCACCCGGGGGAGCGAACCCGGCGTACAACGTGATCCCCACCTGTGTGGTGACGGGCACCAACGCCCCGTGGACGCGGGCGTTCCGAATGGTCCAGGGCGCGAGCGTGAGGAGGAAGACGGCGAGCAGCGTGAGGCTTCCGCGGGGGAGCCGGCGTCCGCTGAGCGCTGCCACCAGAATGAGCAGGGGGACGAACGGGAGCAGCACGCCGCGCGTCAAGGTGGCGAGACCGAGCGTCGCTCCCAGAGCGGCCGCCCGGCCGCCGCAGGGGTCGCCGTCCCGGGCGGCGTCCAGCCATCGCACCGTGAGCCACGCCGAGAGGACGAGCAACAACGTGAACAAGCTCTCGGAGAGCAGCCGGGCGGAGGCCGAGATCATTGCGACGTTGACGGCCACGAGGCCAGAAGCCACGAGGGCGAACCGTTCGGCCAACCACCGGCGGGCGAGCGAATAGGTCACCGCGACTGCGGCGAGGTCGAGCCCGATCTGGAACAGGGTGGCGGCGCGGGGGCCGGCGCTGAGCGGTCCGTACCACAGCGCCAGCAGCAGCGGATAGAGGGGCGGCCGAAACGACGTCGGGTCGCCATCGGCGTCGAGCATGCCACGACCCGCGGCGAGACCGCGCGCCAAGCGGTCGTAGTCGGCCGCGTCCCCGACGAGTTCCGGTTGCCAGACGAGATGCAGGGCTACCCGGAGGAGCGCCGCCGTGAGGAGGACGACGCCAAGCCTACGCATCGGCGTACCAGCGCTCCAACCGTGGCAGTTGCCGCCGGACGTCGAAATCGCGGGCGCGCGCGCGAGCCGCTGCGCCCATCGCGGCCCGCAGCCCCGCGTCCGCGCCCAGGCTGCCCAGGGCTGCGCCCAGGGCTGCGACATCTCCGACCGGGGTGATCACGGAGGTCTCGGGCGTCACGACCTCGCCCATCCCCTGCGCGTCGCTCACGACCGAAGGGAGCCCGGTCGCCATCGCTTCCAGCAGCGCGATTCCGAAGGCCTCGTATCGGGACGGAAACGCGAACACGTCCGCGGCAGCGTAGTAGGGGCGCACGTCCTCGACCGGCCCGGCCCAGGTCACCCGGTCCTCCACGCCGAGCGCGCTGGCCCGGACCCTGAGGGCCCCCACGTCGCCGGCACCGACGAAGACGGCCCGCCACGGCAGCGTCCCCGCTCCGGCCGCCAGCGCGTCGAGGAGGAGATCCTGTCCCTTCTGATGGTGGATCCGGCCCACGTGCAGAATCACCAGGTCGGACCCGCCGAGACCCATCGCGGAGCGCTGCGCCCGCCGCAGCGCGGCCGGATCAGGAGCCGCGAACTCGTCCACGTCGATGAAGTTGTGGAGAACGTCGACGTCCCGGAATCCGAGCTCGCGCGCGAAGTCGCGTCGGACATGCCCGCTCACGGCGATCATGCGGCTGGTGAGCCTCGCCCCCGTGGCCCGATCAAGCCACTTCTTCACTCGGAAACCCATGGTCCCGGGGTCTTCGAAGCCGTAGTCCGGATTGTGAAGCGTGGTGAACACCGGCGCGAGCCCCGATGCGGCCAGTCGCCCGGCCACATTGGCGCAGTAGAGATGCGTGTGCACGACGTCGGGCTTCCAGGAGCGCATGAGCGCGCGCAGCCTCAGAACCGCGGTCGCGAGGCTTCGCGGACCGGGAAGCGCCAGACGCTCCACGGTGGCCCCGGCAGCTTGCAGGTCTCCTGCCAGGGGAGTGGGCTCGAACAGAGCCACGACCATGCATCGGAAACGCGCAGCGTCGAGGTGGCGGTGTTGGGTCACGAGCAGCTTTTCCGCACCTCCGCGCCCCAGGGTCTCGATGACCGATAGGATGCGGAGCTCGGTCACCGTGGGCTCCGGACCGCGGCGGGCGGGCCTACCGAACCTGCACGGCCGCTGCGCTCACGGAGCATTCCATACGTGTCGCGCGCGCCGACCGCGCCGAAGATGAAAAGCAGGGGCAGGATCTGGGCGCGATGGCGGAACGCCGTGCCGACGTTGCCCTCCACGAGCGAGTACCCGAGCACCACGACGAACAGAACCGACACGAGCACGCTCAGGCTCCTGGGGTCATGGCGGAGGCCCAGGTACACCCCCCGTACCACGAACGGGAAGAGGCAGTACCAGAGGAGCGTCTCGGGAAGGGTCACCGTTTGCAGAACGGACGCGATGCGCCAGGGAAAGGGGGCAAACAGGAAATGTGCGAACCCGACCGGTAGGAACGTGAACGCCCCGCTGATCGTGGATACGTCGTAGTCCTGTCCGTACGCGGACGCCGCTCCGATTGCCAGGTCCGCGCGCAGCGCTTGAATGCGCTCCAGCGACGGCTCAGTCACCAGCGTCCCGCCGACTCCGGACGTTTGTAGCACGACCGTGAGCAGAAACAGAATCCCGACCCCCGACATGACCGACAGCGCCGGACTTCGGCCCCGGGCAAACAGGAGCCCGGCGGCGCTGGCGCCACACACGAGCACCATCAGGTACTCTCGGGAGGCCGCTAGAACCACGGACCCGATCAGCAGCGTGACCAGGCCCCAGAGGTCCGGATGCTCCTGGATGCGCGTCGCGGCGTACACGATCAGCGCGATGGCGAGGATGGTGGGCGCCTCCCGCACGTTCAGAACGGACCACAGCACGAGGGACGGGAAGAACGCGACGAAGAGGGCCGCCAAACGGGCGACGCCGTGGTTGCCGCGCACCACGCGCACCACGGTCGCATACACGACGACCGGCGTCCACGCGCCCAGGAACACGTTGAACATCGCCGGTGCGGCGCGGGCGTCGCCGAAGATGCGGAAGACGAAGCCGTTGAACAGGTAGTACCCGGCCTGGAGCCCGCCGCGGGCGTGCCTCGGCATGGCCAGGCCCTGCGTCCACGAGCTCAGCACCTCCATGCCGACGATCTCGTACGTGAGCTGGTCTGGCGCGAAGACGTACGGACCGACCGTCGCGCGCACGATTCCGAACAGGACGAGGCGGACCGCCACCGCGTAGAGGATCAGGCCCACCAGGAACTTCCCGGCCCGGTCCCAGGCGAACCACGTCAGGCTGACGGCGGTCACGCCGAGAAGCGCGCCGCCGATCAGCAGCACCGGAAAACGGGATTGGGGATCGACGCCGGCGGTGGCCACGAGCAGACCCCCGACGGCACAGAGCAGCGCCAGCGGCGTGGGGTCCGAACGGACGCTCAAGCCCCTCTCCGGCTAGTCGGCTTCCGTCCCACGACCAGGAGCGTGTTCCCGAGTCGCAGGGGCACCGCGACCCGCGCCAGCAAGCCCGACACCCGGTCCAGGACCGCGCCGCCGAGCCCCCGCCAGCCTCGCTCACGGAACCGAAAGCTGTCCCGCAAATCCACCGAGCCGCGGGTCTCCACGTGCGCGATCTCCAGCCCGTGGGCGTCGAACAGGGTCCGGAGATGACGGGGCGTCATGTGCACCAGGTGGCCATAGGTATCCAGATCGTAATACCGCCAGCCGGCCCCCTCAACGCGAGCGGTCGTGGACGACAGACTCGGCATGGACGCGGCCAGGACGCCTCCCGGCCGCAGCCGCCGCACCGCGCCAGCGACGGCCGCCCCCGGGTCCGCCAGATGCTCCAGGACATCCCAGAACGTCACGGCGTCGAACACCTCG
Source organism: Gemmatimonadota bacterium (assembly GCA_024638305.1). Lineage (GTDB taxonomy): Bacteria > Gemmatimonadota > Gemmatimonadetes > Longimicrobiales > Gaopeijiaceae > JAHEKN01. The sequence goes on from JAHEKN010000019.1 coordinate 15,172, forward strand.
GCGTCCACCAGCGCGTCTAGGTCCGCCACGGCCACCCGGTGCGCCCCCGCCAGGGGCCGCGCAGCGGCCAATGCGATCTCCGTTCCGACGCACCTCCAGTCCTGAAGCTGCGCGGACCGGAGAAAGCGGCCGTCTCCGAACCCCACATCCAGCAACAGGCCGCGCGCGTCGTCCCGGGCTTCCCTCGGGTCCGGCCACCGCAGCCGCCGAAGTAGCGCGGCCCGGCGCTCGGGCTCGTCCTCGGGGCCCAGGTCCATCCGCTCCGTCCAGGTGCCGGCCTCGTGCTCCCGCTCGTAACGCCGAATGAGCTGCCGAGCGGAGGGTGGGGGCCACACGTAGCGAACCCCGCACCCGGGGCAGGTCAGAAGCGACACGGTGTACCGCGACCGGAACGGCACGCCCCCCGCGGCCCCGCAGAGCGGGCAGGAGGCGCTCACCGAGCCAGCTCCGACCGCAGCCGCGGGAGGTGCGCAAGAGTCCACGCGACGGCCGCACCGAGGACCACCCAGCGGTAGGGGCCTCCAGGACCGGGAGCGAGCACCGCCGCCGTGACCAGGATCAGCCCCAGGCCGAGACGCCCGACCTCCGAGCGGGAGGGTCGCCCCTCCACCCGTCCCCCCAGACAGACCAAGTAGACGGGGACTGAGAGGGCCGCGACCACGCTGTAGGAGAGGACGGCCCCCGTGAGACCGAGAGGGCCGATCGTGCTCGAGACGCCGACTAGATACAGCAGCTCGACCGCTAGTCCGGATAGTAGAAAGACCCGGACGGCGCCAACGGCCAACAGGCTCATGTGGACGACCCCCGCGACCAGCGCCGCCAGGTCCCCCGCTGCGCTCACGCGCAGGAGGGGCTCCACGCCGCGGAACGACTCGGTGAGGAGGATCGTGACGATCCAGTCGCGGGTTGCGAGGAGCACCAGCACCGCGGGCACCCCGAGCACGAATACGAGCCGGAGCGCGCTGCCCACTTCGACCCCCACTGCCCGACGATCTCCCGATACCGCCGCCAGGCGCGGATAGAGCGCGATGAAGACCCCGCCGAGCACGGCCGGCACCCACTGGCGGCTGAGGCCGAGCACGACCTGATAGAGTCCGTTGGCGTCGAGCCCGAGCTCCCGGACGACCAGCACGCGGAAGATCAGGAGATTCCCGGCGACCGCCACGTGATGAAGCGCCTCGGCCACCCCCACGACGAGCACGGCACGGACTGCCGCCCGCGCGACTCCGGCAGGCACGCCCCGGGCGCGGGTCGGGTCCGATGCGAAGACCCCACGGCACGCGACCCACGTCACCAGGGCGGCCACCGCCGCGCCTGTCCAGATCTGGAGAACCGCGCCGGTCAGACCGAGCCACGTGACCAACCCCACCATGAGGGCCAGGCTGAACACCGTCGTGACGACCTTCCCCACGGCGATCCGCGCGAGGGCCTGGCGCACGGTCAGCATGGTCTCAGCCAGGTTGGCCAGCAGCAGGAGCGGCACGCCGGCGGCGACCAGCGGCGGCACCCACGCTGGAAGTGCGCCCCGAAAGAGCTCGTCCGCGATCCAGGACCTTGCAAGAACGGTCGCGGCGAACAGCGCACCCGCTACGGACAGGAGGAGCGCGCGGCTGGACCGATAGGCGCGGTCGACCCGCTCGGGGTACCCATCCGCCTCGAAGCGGCTCGCTTCCCGGAGGAGGCCCGAGGGGACTCCGAAGCGCGCCAGGTTGGCCAGGGCGTCGAAGAGTGCGATGGCCAGGCTCAGGGCGCCGAATCCGGCGGTGCCCAGGAACACGGCAAAGACCTTCTGGCGGACGACGCCGGCCAGCAGCGCTACGCCGTTGGACGCGCCCAGGACGGCGACACCTCGAGCGACGGGGGCTCTGGCGGGCGCCTCAGGCCCGGCGGCCGCCAGTTCGGCGTCCGGCGCAGGCGAGCCGAGGGGAGCGGTGCTCCGGTTCGGGGGGCTATCTTGCGGCCCCATGCGCCTCCTCTTCGTCCAGAACATCCCGCCCGCGGATCCCCGAGCCGGCGGCGGGCAGCGAGTGCACAGTGAGCTGATCGTCGCGCTGCGGGAAGCCGGCCACGACGCCCGCGGCGCGTTCCTCCTGCCCGGCGCGCGCCCGCTGGAGGTCTCCTATCCGGCCTGGTCCACGGCGGAGGGCGGGCGGCTGGTGGTCAACGTCGGGAAGATGCGACGTCTGGTCCGGAAGATCCTCGGCGAGTGGCAGCCGGACGTGTTCTACGGTGCCGCTGCGGAGGCGGCAGGCGCGATCGGAGCCGTGCCGGAAGGCGTGCTCCGGGTGGCTACCAGCCACCACTACGACCCGCCCGATCTCTCGGATGCGCTCCGCCTCTCTGAGCCGCTCGCTTCGCTCCGCCGCCTGCGCCGGCTCCAGCGCTTCTACCTGGAGCGCCGTCTCCTCCGCAGGGCCCACCTCGTGCTGGCCGTCTCCCGGTTCGGGGCGGACGCGCTCGCAACGCGCGGCTATCTCCCCCGTGGCACCGTCCCGCGGATCCTGCGAAACGGCGTCGCCGACGACTGGTTTCTCGAGTCCCACACGGCGTCCGACCGCAGAGGCTTCCTGTTCGTCGGACGCCTCGATCAGCAGAAAGGGGTGGACGTGCTTCTCGACGCCCTCGCGCGCACGGCGGGGTCCTGGCCGCTCACGATCGTCGGGAGCGGGTGGCAGGATAGCCGGTTGCGGTCGGCGACATTGGAGCTGGGGCTGGAGGGCCGGGTGCGCTTCTGCGGACACGAGCCGCCCGCGTCGGTCAGACGCCGCATGGCGGGTGCCGGCGCGCTGGTGGCCCCCTCGCGCGCCGAGAACTACCCCCTGGTCCTGCTCGAGGCGCTGGCTCGCGGACTGCCCGTGATCGCCACGGCCGTGGGCGGCATCCCGGAGATGGTTCGTCACGATACGTCTGCGGTGCTGGTCGAGCCGGAGGACCCGGACGCGCTCGCGGGCGCGCTCGATCGCGTCGAGACGGACGCCGCACTCCGGCGCCGACTGGCGTACGAGGGTGCTCGGGTCGCGGACGCGCACCGGTGGTCCCGCATCGCCGAGGAGTTGCTCGATCACCTCACGGTCGCCGGTGTCCCCCTCTCCGCCACGGCTGCGCGGTAGACGGCGCACGTCTCCTGGGCCGTGCGGGTCCACGAAAACGCGCCGGCGCGCTCGCGGCCCGCGGCCACGAGTCGTGACCGTAGCCTCGGATCCTTCAGCACCCCGAGCACCGTGTCGGCAAAGCCATCGTGGTCGTCCGGGTCGGCCAAGAGTCCGGCGTCGCCCACGACCTCCGGAAGGGCCGACCGGTTCGAGGCCACCACCGCACACCCGCACGCCATGGCCTCCAGAACCGGCAAGCCGAACCCCTCGAACAGCGAGGGAAATACGAAGACGTCGGCCGCCGAGTAGAGGACCGCGAGCACGTCGTTCCTTACCTGGCCGAGCACCGACACTCGATCGTCCAGATCGCGCGCAGCCAGCGCATCCTCCAGCTCGCGGCCGGTCCAGGCGCCGGAACCGTACACCGGGCGCCCCTCGGCCCAGGGCCGAGCACCGACCAGCACGAGGGAGTGGTCCGGAGCTTCGGACGCGACACGGGCAAAGACGTCGACGAGGCCCATCAGGTTCTTGCGGCGCTCGCGTGTGCCCACGTACAGGAGGAACGGCCGCCGCACGCCGAGCGGGGGCAGGGTAGCGTCGATCTCCGCGGGCAGCGCCGGCCGGAAGCGATGGGACACACCATTGGCCACCACTTGGACCCGGTCCTTCGCCACTTCGAAACGCTCGAGGAAGGTAGCCCGGGTGTATTCGGAGATGGCGATCACTCGGTGGGCCCGCTCCGCCGCGTCGCGGTTCTTCCGGTCGTGCACGCGAACCACCTCGGGCGCATACCACTCTGGGTGCAGGAGCGCGCCCAGGTCGTGGACCGTAGTCACGCACGCCGCGGTACGCTGAGGCGGCTGCACCCAGTCGGAGGAATGGAACACGTCGATGTCCCCCACGAACCGCTCGATCGGCGGCCAACGCAGGCCGCGCCACGCCGACCGCAGCAGACGGTCGGGCCATCCCGGATTGCGCACCGGAAAGCCGACCTGGGCCGTCCGGGTCGTGTCGCGGGCGTTGTGAAAGCCGATGAGCTCGGGCCCGTCCTCGAGGCCGAGCAACGCCCGACAGAGCTCGCGTGTGTAGCGGCCGATGCCCGAGCTCGCGTTCGCGGCTCCCGCCACGTCGAGCCCGACGCGGAGCCTCACGCCGTTTCGGGAGCTGGGCAGGCGTACCGCCGGTCGAGGCTAGGGCATGATCGCTCCGTCCGGACGCCCGTGCGGAACCCCTCGACGAACAAACCCCCGCGCGGTCGGCTCCGCGCGGGGGTCTCGTGGGACGTGGGTCGGATCCCCGTCAACCGCCGACGTCTACCGCGGTCGCCTCGAAAAAGCTCTCGGCAAACTCGGCCTCGAGGCGCTGGACGTCGTTCGTGAACGCCCCTCCGGCCTCCCAGGCGTCCAGGACACTGTCCGACATGGAGACCACGGTGCCCTGAATCGTCGTCGTCCCCCCTTGGGTGAAGCTCAACCCCTGGGCGAAGAGCTCCGGATTAACCCGCACGAGGTAGGGCTGATTGGTGGCCAGCTCGGTCCAGAACGCGTGATTGCCGAGGAGACTCGCCACGCGGACGCCCGGGACGGAGATGACCTGTCCGGCGTACCCAGCGGGATTCGCGGCAAACTGCTCGAAGGTCACCATGGTGCCACCCATGGCCGTCACCGCCGCTTCCGGCGCCTCGTCGACCACGACTGCGGGGGCCTCCGAAGATTGGTTCAGCCAATACATGAACCCGCCGATTCCGGCGAACGCCAGAACCATCAGGACCATGCCACTCGCTCCGCCCGCTCCCTTCCGAGACCCAAGATTCGCCATCGTTTCTTCCGTCCCTGGCTAAGACTTCCCTGAGTGTGGCCTGGAGGCCTTCACACCAACTCGATCAACGACATCTCCGCAGCGTCGCCACGTCGATATCCGACCTTGAGCACACGCGTGTATCCCCCCGGTCGCTCGGTGTAGCGCGGTCCGATCTCGTCGAACAGCGCGCCGAGCACCTCCCGGTCCGCGATCTTGCGCGCGGCCAGCCGCCGAGCGTGGAGATCACCCCGCTTGGCGAGCGTGATCAGCTTCTCGGCGAAGGGGCGGAGCTCCTTGGCCTTTGCCGTCGTGGTCTCGATGCGGCCGTGCCGGAACAGCGACGTCGCGAGGTTCCTGAGAACCGCACGACGATGGCTCGCCGTCCGAGACAAATGCCGTCCTTTCTTCCGATGTCGCATCGGCTTGTCGCCCCAACCTATGTCGTCCAGAGGCGCCGCGCGAACGCCGCCCCACCCTCATCGGGGTGGACGGCGAGCGCTTCCAGCGCCTACGGTTTCGCCCTATTCGGCCTCTTCGGATCCCTCGTCGTCTTCGACGAAGAACATCCGACCTTCATCACCCTGCTTGAGGCTCATTCCAAAGCCCAGCCCGTGCTCCTCGAGGAAATCGGCGATCTCCTTGAGCGACTTCTTTCCGAAGTTCTCGATGGCAAGCATCTCGTCCTCGGTCTTCTGCACGAGGTCGCCCAGCCGATGGATGTTCTCCTTCTGGAGGGAGTTGCGCGAACGCACGCTGAGCTCCGCCAGATCTTCGATGGGCCGGGAGAACAGGTCCTGAAGACGCTCGGGAACCTCGACACCGCCGCTCGGAGCGCGGACTGGCACCGGATCGGATCCGAAGCGCTCGAGGTACTGCATGTGGGTTTGTACCAGCCGCGCGGCGTATGCCACCGCCTCTGCCGGCTCGATCGACCCGTCGGTCTCCACACGGAGCGTGAGACGATCGAAGTCCGTGCGCTGGCCAACGCGAGTCTCCTCCACGGAGAAGTTGGCGCGCCGGACCGGATTATAGATCGAATCCACCCTGACGAGGTCGACCGGAGCGCCTCGGGGAACCGGATGCTGATCCGCGAGCACGAACCCCCGGCCCTTGTTGACCATGAGCTGGATGCGGAGACTCCGATCCTCCTCCAGCGTCATCAGGTGATGGTCCGGGTCGGGCAGCGTCACCGAGGGCGGCGCCTGTATGTCCGCCGCCGTGATGACGCCGGCCTTGCTCACGTTGATCTCCAGCGTGGCCTCGTCCACGTCGTCGTCCAGGCGAACCACCAGCGCTTTGAGGCGCTGGATGACCTGATGGACGTCCTCGGCCACACCGTGGATCGTCTGGTGCTCGTGCACCACGCCATCGATCCGGAAGGCCCAGACGGCCGCGCCCCGCAGGGACGACAGCAAGACACGGCGCACGGAGTTGCCCAATGTGTGGCCGAACCCGCGCTCCAGCGGCTCGACCACGAAAAGCTCCGAGCGCCCGCTATCGGTCGATTCGACCACGTCGACGCGCTCAGGTAGTACCAAACCGGTGAGATCGATCGTCACCATTGCCTCCATCGCTCCCGGGTCACCGGGTGCGGCTCGATATCCGAGGGTTGCCTACTTGGAGTACAGCTCGACGATCAGCTGCTCCTGGACGGCAAGCGGGATGTCCTGACGCGTCGGCGTGCGGACCATTCGGCCGACACGTGCCTTGTCGTCCAACGCGAGCCACTCTACCAGGCTGGGACGCGTCCGCGCCTCCATGCTGATCTGTACTGATTCCAGATTCTTCGACTTAGGTCGCACGGCGACCTCCTGCCCAGCCCGCACCTGATAGCTGGGCACGTCCACCATCTCGCCATCCACCTCCACGTGGCGATGACGAACGAGCTGCCGCGCCTGGTTCCGGCTGGATGCGAACCCCATACGGAACACAGTGTTGTCGAGGCGCGACTCCAGGGCGATCAGGAGGTTGGCCCCCGTAACGCCATCCCGCCGAGCCGCTTGCTCGAACAGGTTCCGGAACTGCTTCTCCGGAACGCCGTAGATCCGCTTCACCTTCTGCTTCTCACGGAGCTGCGTCGCGTAGTCCGAGGCCTTGCGGCGGCGCCCTTTCTGGGGCCCATGCTGACCAGGCGGATAGTTGCGGCGCTCGATGGGGCATTTCTCGGTGTAGCACTTCAAACCTTTGAGAAACAGCTTCTGCTGCTCTCTTCGGCACAGCTTGCAAACCGGTCCAGTATATCGGGCCATCGATTCCTAGTTCCCCGTTTCTCTAGACCCGCCGCTTCTTCGGCGGGCGGCAACCATTGTGCGGGAGCGGTGTCACGTCTTGAATGGACTTGACCTGGAGTCCTGCGGCCGAAAGCGCCTGGATCGCGGATTCCCGGCCCGATCCCGGACCCTGCACGCGCACCTTCACGCGGCGAACTCCTAGACCGTACGCCTCCCGACCCGCCTGCTCGGCGGCCACCGTCGCGGCGAACGGCGTGGACTTCTTGGATCCCTTGAAGCCTGCTTTACCGGCCGTCGCCCAGGCGATGGTGTTCCCTGCCACGTCCGTGATCGTGATCGCCGTGTTGTTGAACGTCGCCTTGATGTGGGCGACGCCCTCGGCCTCAACGACCTTCTTGCGCTTGGCTCCGCGTTTGATCGCCACGCACTCCCTTCCTCTGCCAGGTCCGTCAAAAACAGAATGCGGCCGTTCCGGAGGACCGCCGCTCCGACTCCTTCCGCCTGCGCGGGCGCCATCCCCGCGAGGCTTCGAGCCCTACTTCTTGGGTGCCTTCTTCTTGCCCGCGATCGCCTTACGCTTGCCCTTGTGCGTGCGCGCGTTGGTGTGCGTGCGCTGACCGCGCACCGGCAGCCCGCGCCGGTGCCTGAGCCCGCGATAGCACCCGATGTCCATCAATCGCTTGATGTTCATCGACACTTCGGTGCGAAGCGTACCTTCGACCTTGTATCCGGACTCGATCGTCTTGCGGATTCGACCGACGTCCTCGTCGGTGAGGTCGTGCGTCCGCACGCTCGGATCGATCCCCGCCGATTCGAGAATCTCGAGCGCTCGGGAGCGCCCAATCCCGTAGATGTACGTCAGCGCGATCTCGATGCGCTTCTGCCTCGGCAGATCGACCCCGGAAATACGTGCCATTCGTTCGTTCGTTCGGGTCCGCGGAACTCAGCCCTGCCGCTGCTTGTGCTTGGGGTTCCGGCTGCAGATCACCCGCACCACCCCACTGCGACGTATTACGCGGCAGTGTTCGCAGATCGGCCTGACGCTGCTACGAACCTTCATGGAAGCCCCAATCGAAATCGGTCAAGGTAGAGCTTTCTAGTATAGCGCATGAATTACGTGTCTTCAACCGTTCCCGTACGGCGTCGACGGCCACTCCCCGCCGATCAAGCCTCCACCCTATCCGTGACCGCGGTGAGGACACGGGGGCCGTCCGCCTGCACGGCGACCGTGTGCTCGAAATGCGCGGACCGACGGCGGTCCGCCGTGACCACCGTCCAGCGGTCGTCGAGGGTCCGAATCTGCTCCGTCCCCATGGCCAGCATGGGCTCGATGGCGAGCACCATGCCTTCCCTGAGCAGCGCTCCTTGCCCCGGCCGGCCATAGTTCGGCACCTGCGGGTCCTCGTGCACGTCGCGTCCCACTCCGTGTCCGACCAGGTCGCGGATGATGGCCAGCCCCGTGCCCTGGACGATCCCCTCGACGGCCGCGCCGATGTCGCCCACACGCTGGCCCGTCAAAGCCGCTCCCACGGCCGCGTCCAGCGCCCGGCGGGTAACGTCAAGCAAGTGGCGGGTCGTTTCGTCGACCTCTCCCACCGGGAACGTCCAAGCGGAGTCCGAGCACCAGCCGTCCAGGCGCACGCCGACGTCGATCGACACGATGTCCCCGCTCACGAGCCGCCGATCCGGACGAGGGATGCCGTGGACGACTTCTTCGTTGACCGAAACGCAGACAGCCCCTGGGAATCCGTAGAGCCCCTTGAACGCGGGAGTCGCTCCTTCGTGCGAGCAGATGAACTCGTCACAAAGCCGATCGAGATCCGCCGTGGAGACCCCGGGGTGCACGGCTTGCTCGATCTCCTGGAATAGATCGGCGATGATCGCCCCGCCCCGGGCGATGACGTCGATCTCGTGTCGCGTCTTGAGCTGGATCACGAGGCGCCTCCCACTCCCAGTCCGAGCGCGCTGCGTACGGCGGCCGCCACATCGCCCATGTCCTGGCCCCCGTCCACCTGGAGGGGAACCGGGCCGTGCCGCTCGTAGAACTCCACGAGCGGCTCCGTCTGCTCCCGGTACACGTCTAGCCTGCGCCGAACGGTTTCGGGCTTGTCGTCGTCCCGATAGATGAGCGCTTCTCCCGTATCGTCGCAAATCCCCTCGACCCGAGGAGGGTCGAAGAACACGTTGTAGACCCGGCCGCTCGGGCTCGAGCGTCGGCCACTGATGCGCTTCACCAGCAGATCGTCGTCGGCCACGAACAGGACCACCCGGTCCACCGCCCGACCCAGATCCGCCAGGGTCCGCCCGAGACCCTTCGCCTGCGGGACGGTGCGCGGAAAGCCGTCGAACACGACGCCGGTGTCGTCACCGAGCTCCGCCAGGTGCTCCCGCACCATCGCGAGGATCAGCTCGTCGGGCACGAGCTCGCCGGCGTCCATGTAGGCTTTGGCCCGCCGCCCCAGCTCCGTGCCCTCCCGGCGAGCGCTCCTCAGCAGATCGCCCGTCGACACGTGGGCCCACCCCTCTCGGTCCGCCAATCGCTTGCCCTGGGTGCCCTTCCCGACACCGGGAGGGCCCAGAAAGATGGTGACCACGGGAATCAGGCCTCGCGGGCCGGGATGCGGAGGCTCCGACGAATGCTCGGCGTCACATGTACCTCTGCCGGCCACGCATCTTGACGCGGCCCTTCTTCATGAACCCGTCGTAGTGGCGGAGCAGGAGGTGCTGCTGCGCCTGTTGGACGGTATCGAGAGCGACCCCGACTACGATCAGCAGTCCGGTCCCGCCGAAGAAGAAGGTCTGGATGTCGAAGATGTCGAAGATCCAGAACGGCACGAGGGCAATGAGCGCCAGATAGATCGACCCGGGTAGCGTCACGCGAGTGAGCACACGATCGATGTATTCGGCGGTACGGGTTCCCGGCTTCACGCCCGGGATGAAGGCGCCCTGCTTCTTCAGGTTCTCCGCCAGATCGACCGGATTGAAGATGATGGCCGTGTAGAAGTACGTGAAGAAGACGATCAGGATGCCGTACGTGATGTAATAGAGCGTCCCGGGCTGGAAGAGATCCGAGATCGTGCGCAGGATCTCAGAGCTCGAGAAGGCCGACAGCGTGCCCGGCACGATGATGAAGGACTGCGCGAAGATGATCGGCATCACCCCCGCGGAGTTCACCCTGATCGGGATGAAGCTCTTCTGACCTTCGCGAATTCGGCCACGGCCCATCACCTTGCGCGGGATCTGAACGGGGATCTTGCGGGCTGCCATGGTCATGACCACCACTCCCCAGGTCACGCCGAACAGCACGCCGAGCAGGGCCACCATCTCGAACAGCCCGATCTCGCCAACCTGGAGCGACTCCCACGTCCTCCCGACGGCCGCCGGGAAGCCTTCGATGATCGAGAAGAAGATCAGGAGGCTCATGCCGTTCCCGACCCCCTGCTCCGTGATCTGCTCACCCAGCCACATCACGAACACGCCACCGGTCGTGAGCACGAGCACGGTCGTGAACACGAATCCAAAGCCGGGGTTGGCGACGGCGCCAGGGATTCCCTGGAGGAACACCGAGTAGCCGTATCCCTGCGCGACGCAGAGGAGAACCGTCGTGTAGCGCGTCCACTGCGTGAGCTTCTTGCGGCCTTCCTCCCCCTCCTTCTGCAGCTTCTCGATGGTCGGCATGACGGCCGCCATGAGCTGGAAGATGATGGAGGCGGAGATGTAGGGCATGATGCCGAGCGCGAAGATCGTGGCTCGGCTCAGCCCGCCGCCGACGAACATGTCGTATACGCCGAACAGCGTCCCCTGCAGGGCCCCGAAGGCTTCGCGGAGTGCGCCGACATCAAGGCTCGGAACCGTGATGTGGGCACCGATCCGGTACACCAACAGCATGAGGAGCGTGAAGAGAATGCGGTCCTTCAGCTCCGGGACACGCCAGATGTTCGCTAGCGGATTGGCCATGGACTCAGGCCCCGGTGCCTGCGGACCCGGCCGCGGCGGGCATTTCGGTCACCGAGCCCCCCGCTCCCTCGATCTTGGTACGCGCGGATTCGCTCACGGCATGCACGGAGACGTTGAGCGCGCGGTCTAGGTCGCCCTGTCCGAGCACCTTGACCGGCTTGCGCAGCGAGCGGATCAAGCCATGGGCGCGGAGGATCTCGGGCGTGACGTCGGGCCCCTCGACCTTGTCCAGGCGTCCCACGTTCACGACCTGATAGTCCTTGCGGGATATCGGTGTGAAGCCCCGCTTCGGGATCCGGCGTTGCAGGGGCATCTGGCCGCCCTCGAAGCCGGCCTTGATGGACGCGCCGCTGCGCGACTTCTGCCCCTTCTGGCCCCGTCCCGAGGTCTTCCCCCAGCCGGAGCCTGGACCTCGTCCCACACGCTTGCGATCGCGGCGCGAGCCGCCGGACGGTGAGAGATCATGTAGCTCGGGCATATCGTCACTCCTCCACGGGACGGACCCTGACCAGGTGCGTCACCTGTTTGATCATCCCCTGGATCGAGGGCGTGTCCTCATGGACCACCGACCCCTGGTGGCGGGTGAGCCCCAGGGCCCGAAGTGTCCGCCGGTGCTTCTCCGGACGGCCGATGCCGCTGCGGACCTGCGTGACCTCGATCCGGGCCGGTTTGGCCTTCTTAGCCATGGTATGCTCCGAGCGTCTCCACCGTTATGCCCCGTTCGCGGGCCACCTGTTCCGGCGTGACCATTCGGGACAGACCCTCCATGGTGGCGCGCACGACATTGATGGGGTTGTTGGTCCCGAGGCTCTTGGTCAGGACGTTCTGCACGCCCGCCGCCTCCAGGACGGCACGCACCGGCCCGCCGGCAATGACCCCGGTGCCCGGCGCCGCCGGACGGAGCAGGACACGGCCTGCACCCCACTCCCCGATGATGTCGTGGGGCAGCGTCCCCTTCTGTACCGGGACGGCCACCATGTCGCGCTTGGCGCGCTCGAAGCCCTTTCGTATGGCCTCGGCCACCTCGTTGGCCTTGGCGAGCGCCACGCCGACCTTGCCTTTCTGGTCGCCGACGCAGACCAACGCCGTGAACGAGAAGCGGCGCCCTCCCTTCACGACCTTCGCGACGCGGTTGATGTGTATCACGTTCTCGACGAGATCGGAGTCCTTCCGGTCCCGCGAACGCTTGTCCCGCCGCTGACCGCCCTTGCCCTTGCCGCCGTGACCCCCGCTACCGTTCGACATCAGAACTTCAGTCCTCCCTCGCGGGCACCTTCCGCAAACGCGCGCACGCGCCCGTGATACTTGTAACCGCCGCGGTCGAACACGACGGTCTCGATTCCCAGGGCCACGGCCTTCTCGGCCAGCAACTTGCCACCGGCGCGGGCCCGAGCGGACTTCTGCCCCTCGTCCTCGGATGCCTCGTCGGGCACGGCCTGGCTCAGCGTGGACAGACCACAGAGCGTGCGCCCGGCCTCGTCGTCGATGATCTGACCCTCGATGTGGTGAAGCGACCGAAACACCGTGAGCCGCGGGCGTTCGGGCGTGCCGCGGATGCGCCGCCGAATCCTGTGGTGCCGGCGGCGCCGCTCCGCGTTGCGGCCCTTCGCCTTCCGCCTCGTCTTCTGAATCATCGTCCCTCGACTCCTGGTCGTCCGAGCGCTAAGCGCCTGCGGTCTTGCCCGCCTTGCGCCGGACCTGTTCGTCATCGTAGCGAATCCCCTTGCCCTTGTAGGGCTCGGGTGGGCGGAAGCCCCGAATCTCGGCGGCCGTCTGGCCGACTTTCTGCTTGTCCGGACCCTCCACCACGACCGTCGTCGGCTGGGGCACGTCGATCACCACGCCCTCCGGGGCGTCGTAATCGATGTGGTGGGAATACCCGAGATGGAGCCGGATCCCGCTCCCGGTCTTCTCGGCCCGATACCCCACGCCGATGATCTGCAGCGTCTTCCTGAATCCGTTTGTGACGCCCTCGACCATGTTCGCGGCCAGGGCCCGCGTGAGTCCGTGCATGGCCCGGTTCTGGCGGGTGTCCGACGGGCGCTCGACCACGAGCACTCCACCGTCGATCGTGATCGTCATGTCGGGCGGGATGCGCATCTCGAGGTCCCCATTGGGACCCTTCACGCGGAGCATCCCGTCCGACTGCTCGGCTTCGACTCCCTTGGGGAGGCTCACCGGCATCTTACCAATCCGTGACATCGCTCGTATCCGTTCGCGCTGGGCCCGGCTCTACCAGATCACGGCCATGAGCTCACCGCCCACGCCCTCCCGACGAGCCGTCCGGTCCGATACGACGCCCTTCGACGTCGAGAGAATCGCCATCCCCAGGCCATTTCGGACCCGCGGGATCGCGTCTACGTCCACGTACTGACGGCGCCCCGGCTTCGAAACCCGCTCGATGTTGCGGATGATCGGACGACCGTCGTGGTACTTGAGGTACACGCGCAGCACACCGAACCGGCCGTCGTCGAGTCGCTTGAACTCGTGGACGTAGTGGTTCTCCTTGAGGAGTCGCGCCACCTCGATCTTGAGCTTTGAAACCGGCATGTCCGCCCAGCGGTGCCCCGCCCGTCCGGCGTTGCGAAGGCGGGTGAGCATGTCGGCAATCGGATCCGTCATCATCGTCAGGGGCCTCGCCTGGTCAAACCGTCACGGTCTGGATGCTTGCGGGCACGGCCCCGCGGAACGGGAAGCCGAGCTCGCGCAGAAGGGCATGCGCCTCGTCGTCCTTGTCCGTGCTGGTAACGATCGTGATGTCGAGCCCGTGAACCTGCTCGGCACGGTCGAAGTCGATTTCCGGAAATATGATCTGCTCACGCACGCCCAACGTGTAGTTGCCCCGTCCGTCGAACGAGCGCGTCGGCAATCCGCGGAAGTCCCGCACCCGGGGAATCGCCGTCGCGATCAAGCGGTCGAGGAACTCCCACATCCGCTTGCGGCGGAGCGTGACGCTGGCGCCCACCGGGACGCCCTCTCGAAGCGAGAAGTTCGAGATCGACTTGCGTGCGCGTGTCACCACCGCACGCTGCCCGGTAATGACGCCGAGCTCCTCGACCACCGAGTCGAGCAGCTTTTGATTGCGCGAGGCCTCACCGACACCACAGTTCACCACCACCTTGGTGACCGTGGGGATCTGGTTCACGTTCTCGAACTGGAACTCCTCGAGAAGCTTGGGGCGAACCTTATCCCGGTAGTGCGTCAGCAGTCTGGGTTCCATATCGCTTTACGGCTTGGGAATGGGGTTGCCGTTCTTCACGGCGATCCGCTCCTTCTCACCGCCCTTGTGGAGTCGGACGCGGACTCGGCTCGCCTCGCCGGATCCCGGCTCGATCAACATGACGTTCGAGAGGTGTATCCCGCTCTCGAACGTGATGATCCCACCTTCGGGGTTGTCCTGCGTGGGCCGCTGGTGCTTCTTCACCACGTTGATGCCCTCGACCACCACCCGATCCTGACCGGGCAGGACCCGCAGCACCGTGCCTTCCTGGTCGCGGTAGTTGCCACGGATGATCTTCACGCGGTCCCCCTTGACCACGCGCGTCTTACCGCGCCTGCCCGAGGTGGATTTCGTGGTGCGGGCCATCAGAGCACCTCCGGCGCCAGGGATACGATCTTCATGTAGCGCTTCTCGCGCAGCTCGCGCCCGACCGGCCCGAAGATACGCGTGCCCCGCGGCTCACCGTTGGGGTTGATCAGGACCGCGGCGTTGTCATCGAAGCGGATGTAGGATCCGTCCTTGCGCCGCATCTCCTTGCGGGTGCGCACTATTACAGCCCGCACCACGTCCCCTTTCTTCACCGGGGCATTGGGGATCGCGTCCTTAACCGTCAGCACGACCAGATCTCCCACACGCGCGTAGCGTCTCCGAGAGCCTCCGAGCACGCGGATGCAGAGCGCCTTCTTGGCGCCCGTGTTGTCCGCGATGCGGAGCATGGACTCTTGCTGGATCATCAGTCACTCCTGGGGAGGCCCGGCCTCGGCCGGCCCCTACTCTGGGCGCTCGATGAGCTCCGTCACCCGCCACCGCTTCTGCTTGGAGAGCGGTCGCGTCTCGACGATTCTCACCGTGTCGCCCACTTGATATTCGTTTTTCTCGTCGTGTGCGTGGTACTTGGTCGTGCGAAGCATGCGCTTCCCGTAGAGCGGATCCGCGATCCTGCGCTCCACCTTCACCACGACCGTCTTGTCTGGCCGGTCGCTCACGACCGTTCCGACGCGGATCTTCCGGGAATTCCGGGTCGCGCTTTCGTCGCTCATTCGTCTTCGTCCGTCGAACCCGTCCGGATCCGCTCGTTCAAGATCGTCTTGAGCCGGGCGATGTCCTTTCTGAGGGTCGCCGGCAGTTGGGGGTTCTCGAGCTCCATCATCCCGCGCTGGAAATTGAGGCGGAACCGCTCTTCCTTGAGGTCGGAGATCCGCTCACGGATCTCAGTGCTGCTCATCCCGCGGATGTCGTCGGTCTTCACGCGTCAGCCTCCGAGCTGTCCGTCACGGACGAGGAACTTCGTGCTCACCGGAAGCTTCGCGGCGGCAAGCTGCATCGCGCGCTTGGCCACGGACTCCGGCACGCCTTCGAGCTCGAACATGACGCGGCCGGGCTTCACCACGGCCACCCAGCCCTCCGGATTGCCTTTGCCCTTTCCCATGCGGGTCTCGGCCGGCTTTTGCGTGATGGGCTTGTCCGGGAAGATCCGGATCCAGACCTTCCCACCCCTCTTGATGTGGCGCGTCATGGCCACACGGGCGGACTCGATCTGCCGGTTGCTGACCCAGCCCGGCGCGGTGGCCTGCAGGCCGTATTCCCCGAACGAGACCTTGTTGCCGCGATGGGCATGACCGCGCATGCGGCCCTTGTGCGTCTTGCGGCGCTTTACCCGCTTCGGTGCAAGCATCGGACTCTGGTCCCCTTATGACCCGGTCGAGTAGGTGCGGCCCCGGCGGTCGTCCACCACCTCTCCACGGAAGATCCAGCACTTCACGCCGATCGTCCCGTAGGTGGTCCGGGCCGTAACCCTCGCATAGTCGATATCCGCGCGCAGCGTGTGCAGCGGCACGCGGCCCTCGTTGTACCCTTCGGTGCGCGCGATCTCGGCGCCGCCGAGCCGGCCCGCGCACTGGATCCTGATCCCTTCCGCCCCCGACCGCATCGAGGCCTGGACGGCTCGCTTCATGGCCCGCCGGAAGGACACGCGCTGACGGAGCTGATGCGCGACGTTTTCGGCCACCAACTGCGCCGACAGCTCGGGACGCTTGATCTCCTCGACGTTGACCGACACCTCGCTCTGCGTGAGAACGGAGAGCTCGTCCCGTAGCTTGTCGACCTCCGCGCCGCGCTTCCCGATGACCACGCCCGGACGCGCCGTATGGAGCGTCACCACGATCTTCGAGGGCTTCCGCTCGATGTCCACCGTCGCGATGGCAGCGTGCGCCAGTCGCCGGTGCATGTACTTGCGGATCGTGCTGTCCTCCAGCAGGAGGCGGGGGAAGTCGCGCTCGGCGTACCACCGCGACTTCCAGTCCTTCACGATCCCGAGGCGGAATCCGTACGGGTGTGTCTTCTGACCCATGCTAGTCCCTTGTGTTCACGACGAGGGTGATGTGACTCGTACGCCGCCGACGCGGCATGGCCCTACCCATCGCGGCCGCTCTCCAGCGGCGCGCGGTCGGTCCCTCGTCCACGTAGGCTTCGTGCACCACGAGGGTGTCGACGTCGAGGACGTCTCCCTCGTCCTGCGCCTTCTGCTGTGCGTTGTACACCGCCGACTGCAGCGTCTTACGCACGGGCTCGGCGGCCGCCTTCTTGGAGAACTCCAAGAGGGCGTACGCTTCATTGACCGAGCGTCCCCGGATCTGGTCGACGACCAGTCGAACCTTCCGGGGGCTCATTCGAATCTCTTTGGCAACGGCTCTCGCCATCATCATCGACTCCCTGTGGCTCTCGCCGTCAGCGCACCTTGGAGCGCTTGTCGGCCAGCTTGCCTCCGTGGCCGCGGAACAAGCGCGTCGGCGCGAACTCGCCGAGTTTGTGCCCCACCATGTTCTCGGAGATGTAGACCGGGATGAACTTGTTGCCGTTATGTACGGCCACGGTGTGCCCGACGAAATCCGGCGAAATCGTCGAGGCGCGCGCCCACGTCTTCACCACCTTCTTCTCCCCACGCGAGTTCATCTCCTCGATCTTCTCGAGGAGCCGGAGGTCGATGTACGGTCCTTTCTTGACGCTACGAGGCATCTTCGTCCGCCTGTTCTACGCGCTAGGATTTCGTGGCTTTGCCACGCTTGCGGCCCCGAACGATCAACTTCGTCGAGGCCTTCTTCTTCTTCCTGGTCTTCTTGCCGTCCGGCGTCCCCCATGGGGAAACGGGAGGACGACCCCCAGAGCTCCGACCCTCTCCACCGCCCAGTGGGTGGTCGACCGGATTCATGGCGACACCGCGGACCTTTGGACGCCGACCCCGCCAGCGGGCGGCGCCCGCCTTCCCGATCCGTTGCAGATTGTGATCGACGTTCCCCACCGACCCGAGGGTGGCCATGCACTCCTGGCGCACGCGGCGCACCTCCGACGACGGTAGACGGAGCGTCACGTAGTCGCCCTCCTTGGCCACCAGTTGGACGCCCGCACCCGCCGAACGCGCCATCTGACCGCCCTTGCCGGGCTTCAGCTCCACGTTGTGGACCGTCGTCCCGAGGGGGACTTCACCCAGGGGCAGCGCGTTTCCGAGCTGGATGTCCACGCCCGACCCGGACTCGATCTGGTCGCCGACCTTGAGCCCTCGGGGATGAAGGATGTAACGCTTCTCTCCGTCCTCGTAGCAGACCAGGGCGATCAGGGCGGACCGGTTCGGGTCATACTCGATCTCGGTGACCCGAGCGGTCATTCCGTGCTTGTTCCGCTTGAAGTCGATCCGACGGTACTTGCGCTTGTGACCGCCACCCCGGCGGCGCATCGTGATGTGCCCGTGATGGTTGCGGCCCCCACTCCCCTTGAGCGGCTCGGTCAGCGACTTCTCGGGCTCGGCCCGCGTCACCTCGCTATTCTCCACCACCGATCGGAAGCGACTGGCCGGCGTAACGGGTTTGAACTTCTTGAGCGCCATAGTCCTAGCCCGCCTCGTACAGTTCGATGTGGTCGCCTGCCGCGACCCGCACCACGGCTTTCTTGAAAGAGGGGCGGCGACCGATTTCCCAACGCTTCACCATGCGGCCGAGCATGGCCCGCTTGGCCTTGCCCGGGTAACGCATGGTACGAACGTCCTCCACGGTCACGTTCCAGAGCTTCTCCACCGCCTCCGCCACTTCATGCTTGTTGGCGTTCTTGGCCACGATGAACACGTACTCGTTGACCAACTCGGCGCGCTCGGCCGTCTTCTCCGTCACGACTGGCCGGACGATCACGTCGTAGGGCTCGCGCATCGGGCTATTCCTCCTCCCCGGACGGGTCGGTGCCTTCGTCCGCGGCCTCGTCGGTGTCTTCGACCGGCACCGGCTCCTCGTCGGTCCCGGCGGCGTCCGCTACCGCCACCGCGGCTACGGCCGCCTCCGCAGCCGGTGCCTCCGGCGCTTCGTCCGTTTCGCTCGCAGCCTCATTTGCCCCTGCGGGCGGGGCTCCGCCCTCGAGCGCGCCTCGCTCGATGACCACCGTCCCGGCCCAGAGAAGATCGTATACGGACTCTTCTCCGAAGGGCCGCACCTCGACTCCCGGCACGTTGCGCGCGGAGAGGTAGAGGTTGTGGTTGGTGCCGTGGGTCAGGATGAGCACCTTCCCCTCCGCCTTGATCCCGGAGAGGAAACCCACCAACCGCGACGTCTTGGGCTCGCCGTACTCGAACGCATCGACCAGCACGACCCGATCGTCGGCGGCCCGCGCGTTCAGCGCCGACTTGCGCGCGAGGGCGCGTACTTTGCGCGGGACTTTCTGGCGCCACCCGTGCGGCTGCGGTGGAAACGCCCGGCCTCCACCGGCCCACTGGGCCGCGCGGATCGTCCCTTGACGGGCGCGCCCGGTCCCTTTCTGGCGCCACGGCTTCCGGCTCCCGCCGGCAACCGCCGACCGGTTCTTGGCAGCCGCCGTGCCCTGGCGCCGGTTGGCCCGTAACGCTTTCACGACCCGGTGCAGCACCGGCTCGTTTATGACGCCGTCGAACAACTCGTCGGGGAGCCCCCGGGCC
>JAHEKN010000146.1 GCA_024638305.1 Gemmatimonadota bacterium
GGCCCCTCGATGGCCCGACCAACATGGCGGTGGATCATGCGTTGGCCGATTGCTGTGCTCCGGGCCGGGCGGTGCTCCGCCTGTACGAGTGGGATCGACCGACCATCTCCCTCGGCCGCCACCAGCCCGCTCGCGAGGAGTACGATCGGGAGGCTGCCGAGAGGGTCGGCTACGCTTTCGTGCGACGACCCACGGGCGGGCGGGCGGTACTGCACGATCGCGAGCTCACCTACGCTGTCGTCGTGGAGCCTCGGAGTCTCGGTGGCGCGCGTGCCGCCTACGTGGCCATTCACCGTGCGCTTCTCGCGGGCCTGGCCGCGCTCGGGGTGCCCGCCGAGCTGTCCACGGGTGGGGAGGGGGTGGGTGGACTGGACGCCCGACCGTGCTTCGCAGACCCTGCCCCGGGCGAGATCCAGGTGCACGGCCGGAAGCTCGTGGGAAGCGCGCAGGCGCGCATCGGTCGTGTGGTGCTCCAGCACGGCGCGATTCTGACCATCAACGATCAGAGCGCGTTGGGGCAGTTGGTGCGGAATCGAGACTCGGCGGCGCCAACCGGAGCCCCGGTCGCCGCGACGCTGGCCGGTCTGGCGGCACCGCGAGTGCCCTCGCTGGTGGGCGACGCCGTCGTTCGCGCCTTCGCGCATGCAATTGGCGCCGAGCTCGTGCCGGACGAGCTGAGCAGCCGCGAGCGCGAGACGGCCCACGGTCTCGCGGAGCGCTATGCCGATCCTGCCTGGACCTGGCGACGCTGAAACGGGGCCGGAGAGTCGAGCGGCGGTGCGAAACTTGATGGGCTGCTGTTGAACCACTGGTCCCCGTCCGAGATATTGCCACGACTCTCGCCACCGCGGACATGACCCGACGACTCCGGAACCCGCTCTCAGCCGCGCCAACTCTGCTCCTGCTGGCGGCCTGCGCTGACGAGCCCCGCGAGCCTGTCGGGGCGACGGCAGCCTTCTGCCAGGACGCCCTCGCGAGGGTCGAGCAGTACATGGCAACGGTGCCATCGAGCCCCAGCGACAGCCATGGCGGCACCGTGGTGGTGGGGGCGACAGCCGAGCTCGACGGCGGGATGATGGGGCTCACCACTTCCGACTACAACGCGCACCAACATCAGGTCTTCCTGAACCTGATGACCCTGGTCCGCTACGATGACCGGTTGGAGCCCGAGCCCTACCTGGCCGACTCGTGGGAGTGGAGCGGGGACGGGACCGAGCTGACGTTCCACCTGCGCGACGACGTGTACTGGCACGACGGCACGCCCACGACGGCTCCGGACGTGGAGTTCACCTACCTGCGCGCCACCGACCCCGCGACGACCTTTGCCAACCCGACCTACTTCGAGGCCTACGAAGGCGTCGAAGTGCTGGACGATTTCACGGTGCGCTTCCACGTGCGGCCCCACGCCCAGCCGCTGGACACCTGGCGAGCGGTGCCCATCATGCCGGCACATCTCCTGTCCGAGGTGCCGGCCGAGGAGCTGCGAGATCATCCTTACGGCACCGTCTGTCCGGTCGGGAACGGTCCCTTCCGTTTCTCGAGCCATCGCCCGTCGGAGTCGTGGACGTTCGCCGCCAACCCCGCGTTCCCGCAGGCCCTCGGAGGCCGCCCGTCCGTCGACCGCTACGTCTATCGGATCGTCCCCGATCCCTCGACACTCCTCACCGAGCTGCTGAACGAGGACGTCGACGTGTACGTCTCCATGCGCCCCGACCAGGCCGGGACCATCGAGACGTCCGGGCGCGCACGGCTGCTCAATTTCCCTGCGCGCGACTACACGTTCATCGCCTGGAACTCGAGCCGGCCCGCGTTCGCCGACCCCGCGCTCCGGAGGGCGCTCACGATGGCGCTCGACCGGCAAGGCATGGTCGATGGCCTGCTGGGTGGCCGGGGCGCGGTCGCCAACTCGGGCGTTCCGCCGGTCCACTGGGCCTTCGATCCGGACAACGCGAGCGCACTCCCCTACGACCCGGCTCGGGCAGCAGGCATGCTCTCGTCGCTGGGCTGGGAGGACCGGGACGGAGACGGAGTCCGCGAAGACGCCGAAGGCCAGCGACTCAGCTTCGCCTTGAAGTTCAATCCGGAGAGTGAGCTCCGACAGACGTTGGCCGAGCTCAGCCAGGCGCAGTTTGCCAGCGTGGGAGTCGAGGCGATTCCCACAGGAGTCGAATTCAGCCAGTTCCTCAGGGACATCCTGGGGTCCGACCGGAACTACGACGCCTTCCTGCTCACGTACAGCACGGACTTCAGGGTGGACGACCGCGACTTGTTCCACTCGGGATCGTCCGACGCGGGGTATGCGTGGTCGCGCACCCGCAATCCCGGGATCGATCGGCTGATCGACACCCTGCAGACGATCGTCGACCAGGAAGAGGCCCTACCGGTGTGGCGAGAATACCAGGCAGCCGTCCTCGAGGAGCAGCCGTTCAGCTACCTGTTCTATCCCGACCGCATCGTCGGCCTCTCCGCTCGGGTGCAGGACGTGACCATGGATGCCCGTGGGGAGTGGGTCGCAGTGCGCGATTGGACGATCCCGCGCGATCGACGCAAGTACGCCACTCCCGGCCGGCCGTGACGCCGCCCACGGGGCAACGGTGAGGCGAGTCGCCAAAGGGGTCCTCTACAAGCTGTCGCTGGTCGCAGGTGTGGCCACGCTGCTCTTCTACGCGGTCGATCTCATGCCCGGCGACGCGCCCTGCTTCGGGCCGGGGATGACCCGCGAAGTCTGCGCGCAGATCGCCACCAACCGGGGCCTCGACGAATCGGTTCACGCGCGCTATGCGACGTGGGTGGTCGGCGCGCTGACCGGCGACTTCGGGGACTCCCACCGGCAGTCTCGTCCAGTACTCGATCTGATCGGCGAGCTCTTGCCCAACACGCTGTTGCTCTCCGGGCTCGCCCTCGTCCTTGCGTTCGGGCTCGGGATCCTGTTCGGGGTGATCCAGGCTACGCGGCCGGGATGGGTGGACGGCGCGCTTGGAACCGTCCTGCTGTTCTTCTACTCCATGCCCGCCTTCTGGCTGGCTTTGATGCTCATCCTGGTCCTGTCGCAGGGGCTCGGCCTCTTTCCGGCGGCTGGCGTGACCAGCGTGGACTACGACGCGTTGTCGGGCCCCGGCAGGTTGCTCGACCGGCTGCACCACCTGGTCCTTCCGGTCGCCGCGCTCACGCTCGTGTCGATGGGCGGAGTGGCTCGCTACACGCGGGACAGCATGCTGGAGGTCCTCGGCCTGGACTACATTCGGGCGGCGCGGGCGCGTGGCCTGTCGGAGCGCACCGTGGTCTACCGGCACGGGTTGAGGAGCGCGCTCCTACCGATCGTCACCCAGTTGGGTCTGTCCCTCCCGTTCCTGTTCAGCGGCGCGGTCCTGGTCGAGGCGGTCTTCGGATGGCCGGGGATGGGACGCCTCATGTACGACTCGGTGGCGGCTCGCGACATGCCCGTGATCATGGGCACGGGGCTCATGTTCGCGGTGATCGTGGTCCTCTCGAACGCGTTGGCGGACGCCCTCTACGCCCTCGCCGATCCCCGGGTGCGCTATGAGCGTGACTGATCGGGGGACGGCTCGCGACCGGCGCGGAGGACCCCACGGCACCCCACGCTGGGCAGTGGCGCTGATCCCGGGTCTGGGCGACCTCCGCTCCGGGCGGCCCCTCACGGGATGGGCGCTCCTCGGGACCTGGGCGTTCCTGCTGTTCGTGCTGCTGACGCGGAGCGGGCGGGTGGCGGCGGCCCTGTCGGGCGAGGTATCCGGGCGCGGTGCGGCGCTGGCGCTGGTGACCGGCCTGGCCCTGGTGTGGTCGCTCGCACTCTACTCGAGCGGTCGCTCCGGAGCCCGCACGGTTCGCATGTCCGTGCCCTGGCGAGGCCTGGCTCGGCGATTCGCGGCCAACCGCGGAGCCGTGCTGGGCGCGTTTCTGCTGATGGGTCTCGGCTGGGTCGCAGTGCTCGCTCCCATCCTGGCCCCGGCCGATCCGCTCGCAACGGGACCACTCACTGACCGGCTGCAGGGCCCGAGTGCGGCTCACCTGCTCGGCACGGACGAAATCAACCGTGACGTCCTCTCGCGGCTCCTGCACGGGGCTCGGGTCTCCCTGGGAATCGCGTTCCTGGCAGTCGCTCTGGCAAGCACGCTGGGGACGTTGCTCGGGGCAGCGGCAGGCTACCTGGGCGGATGGCTGGACCGGGCTCTGATGGCCGTGGTGGACACCGTGCTTTCGGTGCCGCGTCTGGTTCTGCTGATCGTGTTGGTCGGCGCGGTCGGCAGGCCCTCGCTGCTGCTTCTGGTGCTCGTACTGGGACTGACCCAGTGGCCCCAGACGGCGCGGCTCATCCGGGCCGAGGCGCTCTCCGTTCGAGACCGGGAGTTCGTGCGCGCGGCGGAGGCACTGGGCTTCTCTCGCACTCGGGTACTCTTCCGTCACGTGATCCCCAACTCGCTCGGTCCGGTAATCGTCGCGGCCGCCCTCGGAGTCGGGAACACCATCATCCTCGAGGCCGGTCTCTCCTTCCTCGGCGTCGGGGTGCAACCTCCGCATCCCTCCTGGGGCGTGATGATCGCGCGCGGACGGGAGCACATCCACACCGCCTGGTGGCTGACCACGTTCGCCGGGCTAGCGATCGTCCTGACGGTCATAGCCGCCAACATGGTCGGCGACGGCCTCCGTCAGGGACTCGACCCCCGCGCCGGTGACGACCGATGACGGCCGAGGGCACAGCGGCCGCCACGCCATTGGTGTCGGTCGAATCTCTCACCCTCAGGGCCGGGCGCGACCCCGCGGCTCCGGTGCTCGTCGATCGCGTCAGCCTCGAGATCGCCGCGGGTGAGTCGGTCGGATTGGTGGGCGAGTCCGGCTGTGGGAAGACGCTCACGGTGCTGGCCATGGCCGGCCTGCTGCCGGCCGACGTGTCCAAGGCAGCCGAGTCCCGCGTGCTCTTCCGTGGCCGGCCGATCGAAGCGTGCGAACCCTCGCCTCTGGGCCGGGAGATCGGATTCGTCTTTCAGGACCCTGCAGGCTCCATCAACCCGGTGCTCCGCGTGGGACATCAGATCGCGGAGGTCGTGCGGACCCTGAAGGGGACGTCGCGGTCGGACGCCCACGCCCGCTCCCTGGAGCTCCTGGCGGAGGTGGGAATCGCTGACCCGGCCGCCAAGGCACGTCGGTTTCCGGGCGAGCTCTCGGGCGGAGAACGCCAGCGCGTCGGGGTAGCCCTGGCGCTGGCAGGGGATCCCGCTCTGCTCATCGCCGATGAGCCCACCACGGGTGTGGACATGATCGTGCAGGAGCAACTCCTCACACTGATCGAGGGGCTTCGCGAGCGTCGTGGTATGGCGCTGGTACTGGTGTCGCACGACCTGGCCGTGGTCGCCGAAGTCTGCGATCGCGTGGAGGTGGTCTACGCGGGAGAGATCATCGAGCGCGGCGCGGTGGACCGGGTCCTGACCGACCCGAGGCACCCGTATACCCAGGGGCTCATCCGCTGCTTGCCCGGCCGCGCTGGACACGGAGTGCGAGTTGCCGCGATTCCGGGTGCGGTGCCCGTGCCGGGTGCCTGGCCCCCCGGCTGTCGATTCCGCCCACGATGTGCACACGCGCACGATCGCTGCCAGGCTTCACCGGGCCTGTTGCTCCTCCCGGACGCCCGCGCCGCTCGCTGCTGGCTCGTGAACGAAGGCGGTGCTCCATGAGCGATCCGTTGGTCAAGGTGGAGGACCTGGTGGTGGCGTACGGGAAGACGCCCGTGCTCCGCGGCGTCTCGCTCGAAATCGAGGAGGGTGAGACGCTCGGGCTCGTCGGCGGCTCCGGCTCCGGGAAGTCCACACTCGCGCGGGCCGTGCTCGCCCTGCTCCGGGTCCGGCCGCGGTCGGGACGGGTGCTCTATCGCGGCCAGGACGTCTACCGGCTCTCCAGGGCGGAGCTCCAGTCGTTCCGTCGCGACGCCCAGATCGTGTTCCAGGACCCGGACGCTTCTCTCAACCCGCGGATGTCGGTCGGGGCGGCGCTCCGGGAGGTCCTGCGTGTGCATCCGCTCCCGGACCAGCGGTCGTACGCCGTCGACCAGTTGCTCGAGCAGGTAGGCGTGGACCCGGGCGCTGCGGATCGCTTCCCGCACGCGTTCAGCGGGGGCCAGCGACAGCGTATCTCCATCGCGCGCGCGCTCGCAGTCTGGCCGCGGTTTCTGGCGCTCGACGAGCCACTGTCCGCCCTCGACGTTTCGGTGGCCGCCCAGATCCTCCACTTGCTCGAAGATCTCCGGGCCAGTCGGCAGCTCACCTACCTTCTCATCACCCACGATTTGGCCGTCGTGGAGCAGGTAGCCGACCGCGTGGCGGTCATGCACGATGGCGAGATCATCGAGACGGGGCCGACGCCGGAGGTGTTCGATCGGCCCCGACACCCCTACACCAAAAGCCTTCTGAGGGCGATTCCGCAAGCACTACGGCACCCTTGACAGGTTTCGCCGGTCCGATTCATTTAGGCCCGCGTCATTTGAGGGGGCCGTTCCCCGCAAGGGGGACGGCTCACGTTGTCAGGTTCAACCCTGAAGTAACTTCAGCGGGAGGTTGTCTTGGGCGGGTTGATTGGTTTGTACGGACTGCTACAGATCCCCGGAATCGACACACCGGATTTAACGTTCGGGGAGCAGGTAGCACTCACCTGGGACAATCTGGGGATCATGCAGTATCCGCTCGCCGCCTGTGTGGTGGTCGGACTCATTGTGATCGTCTGGAAGTTCTTCGATCTCGTAGGAAAGAGCAGCTCCACCAAGAAGACCCTGCGTGAGGTCGAGGGGCTTCTGGCCGAGCGTCGGCTGCGCGAGGCCCTCGAAGTGTGCGCCAACTCCACGTCGCCGGCCGCCCGGATCCTGCACTCCGGTCTCGAGCGCCATGAGGAAGGCACCGACCGGGTGATGAAGGCCATCGAGAACCAAGGCCTCATCGAGCTCAGCAAGCTCGAGAGCGGGCTCGTGGTCCTGGCCACGCTCACCAACATTGCGCCGCTGCTCGGCTTCCTCGGGACGGTCATCGGGATGATCGTGGCGTTCCAGTCGATCGAGGCGGCCGGAGAGGTCGAGGCGACCCTGGTGGCGGGCGGAATCAAGATCGCCCTCACGACGACGGCCGCCGGCCTCGTGATCGCCATCCCCGTGAGCATCGCACACAACTATTTCGTGTCGAGGATCGACAGTTTGGTGATCGACATGGAGGAGTCGGCCCAGAAGATGGTCGACGCGATCGCTTCGATCGAGGCTGCCTGACCGCCAGCCCATAGCAGAACTTCCCGCAGGGGGGGCCACCGACTCGGTCGGTGGCCCCTTCTTCTTTGTCCCTTCCGGGCGGTGTCCATCCTTCCCGCCGCGGGTCGACCGTACCCCACCGCCCGCTTCCGTCCTCGGGTCGGCCTTCCCGGACCGATGGTCCATGGAATCGAGTCCGGCTCGGCTGGCCTTCTTCTTGATGTTCTGGTGTATTGTCTAGATAGGCCCGTCGCATGGCGGTCGCTTGCGGGGCCCAAACATTTGTTTAGCTTGCCGTCATGAATCTGCTGACCCTTCTCGTAGCCGCCCTCACCCTCTCCGGTCCGAGCTTCGGATCGGGCGTGGGGCCTCCGGGCCGTCCGGCGGTCACACCGACCCCGCGCGCGCCTCACCGCGTCGCCAGCGAGGACGATCTTCGCATGGGCCGGTTCTGGCATGCCCGCGAGCAGTTGCTGGCAGGGGGTGTCGGAGTGGCGCTCGCCCCTGACGACCAGCTCCGGCTGGCCGAAGCCGAGGCCGGTTGGGGGGATTGGGGTGCCGTGCGGGATATCCTCGAGGACGCGGACTGGCGGGATCGCCTCGGGAACGGTCGGGGCGCGTTCCTCCTGGCGCGAGCCCACGAGGAGGAGGACGACGCGGGCGCGGCGACGCGGGCGTATCTGCATTACCTCACTGTTGCCCCGCTCGGGAGTCCGGACATCCTCTCGGCGCGCATCCGGCTCGCGCGCCTGCTGGCCACAGACGGGCGGCTCGACGAGGCAATGGCGCAGATCGCGGCCCTGGAGTCGGCTCCGGCCGGTCTCGCGAGCTGGGTCGCCCTGGAGCTCGCGGACGCAGCTGCGAGGGAGGGCCAGCCCGAGACGGTGGCCCGGCTCCTCAAGCTCATCGTGGACCCGGGTGCAGAAGTGCGGAAATGGGAGCTCGTTCCACGAGCGCATCTCAACGGTAGGGATCGCGCACGTGCGCTCGTGGCGTACGAGGAGTCGCTCTCCCACCTGGACCAGGCGTCCGATCGCGCTCGCGTTTGGGCCACGATCGGCGAGCTGCGGCGCATGAGCGCAAACGAGGCCGGAGCTCGCGAGGCGTTCATGAACGCGCTCGACACGGGCGCGGAGGGGGAGGCGGCGGTACGCGCTTCGGTCGGCCTCCGGGGGATCGGCGTGGACGATCCCGGGCTCGCCTTGCGGATGGCACGGGCGCTCGAGGGTGCTCGCCGTGTTGACGATGCGATCCAAGCCTATGAGCTCTATGGCACGCTCGCCGGCGCCGACGCCCGCCCCTCGGCCCGGCTCGCCCATGCGAACCTTCTGGCCAACCGGCGTCGGAACGAGGCCGCGGCCGCGATCCTGACGAGTCTCGCCGCCCTCGATGACGACGCCATCGTTCCCGAGGCCATCGAGAGCCTCATCGCCGTCCGGCGGCGACAGGGTCGCTCGGCGGACGTCGAGCCGCTCGAGGCGGAGTTGCTGCGTCGCTTTCCAAACGCCTCGGAGACCGCGGCCGTCCTGTTCTTCCGCGCGGACGCCAGTCACGACAACGGTCACTTCACCGAAGCCGCCGCCCTCTATCGGCGATCCGCGGCCGCCGCGCCCACGACCATGCGGGGCGGACTGTCGAGCATGCGGCTGGGGCAGATCCACATCACGCGCGGTCAGTTCCCGGAAGCCGCGACCGTGTTCGAGAGCTACCTGCGGGCGGCTCCGCGCGGTAGCTACGCCGAGGAGGCGACCTATTGGGCGGCGTGGAGCTGGCTCGAGGCGGGTGAGCCCGCGCGCGCCGAACGCATGCTCGGCGTGCTCCGGCAAACGTCGCCGGTCTCGTACTACGCGGTCCAGACCGCCGATCTGACCGGACAGCCTTTCCAGATTCCTGTCGCCCCCTCGACACCGACCCCGGTGCCGCCGTGGCTGGCGACGGGGCTGGAGCTCGTTCGCATTACCCAGGCTGCTGGCCTCGGTCGGGCCGAGGACGCGTTGGCGCAGCG
>JAHEKN010000020.1:0-13112 GCA_024638305.1 Gemmatimonadota bacterium
CGAGCCCCAGGAGCCCGGCGGCGTTGCCACCCAGGATGTTCTCTAGGTCCTCGGGGTCCAGATCCAGATCCTCGAGGCTGGAGACCATCTTCTCCAGGCTTCCGATCTGGTGCGGATAGTCGCTCCCGGCGATGACCCGCTCTGGCCCCGCGAAGTCGAGGGCGAGCGAGAGCGCCGCCGGGTCGAAGTTCACCGTGTCGTAGTAGAACTCCTTGAGCTGTTCGCTCGGGGGGATCGTCGTGTGCTCCCGGCACTCCGGGTATGCTTCGAAGCCGCGATCGAAGCGCTCCGCCAGGTACGGTACGGCGCCACCGAGGTGTGCGAGCACCCATCGGATTCCCGGGAATCGCTCCGCGACCCCGGCATAGATCAGGGATGCGGTGGCCAGCGTGGTGTCCATGAGGAAGCCCACCATCGGCATCAGCATGTATTCCGTCATTGCCTCCACGCCCACTGGATAGGTGGGGTGGATGTAGAGCACGGCGCCCTGGTCGGCCGCACGCTCGTACAGCGGCCAGAAGCGGCGGTCGCTGAGCGCCACTCCGCTCGCGTTGCTGAACAGCATGGCGCCCGGCATTCCGAGCTGGCCGGTGACGCGCTCGAACTCGGCTACCGTGGCGGTGGGATCCTGCATGGGGAGGGTGGCCAGGGCCGAGTAGCGACCGTCGTAGCGCGCCACCACCGAGGCCAGGGCATCGTTCACGATCGTGCAGAGCTCCACGGCCCGGGCCGGGGTCTCCATGGCCGTGCCAGGCGCCGTGAACGTGAGGACCTGACGGTCCACCCCCGCCTCGTCGAGCACCGTCGAGCGCACGTCCGCGTTGCGGTGGCCCGGCACGACGATGTTGTAGTCTCCCGGCGAGTGCAGCACGGGGTTCCCCGCTTCGTCCTCGGTGATCCGGTACCGACTGGAGCCGCGGCGAAGCTCCTCCAGATACTCAGGTGGGTAGTAGTGGTTGTGGAAATCGATGATCATGGGGTTCTCCCGCTCCGTCCGCGGCGAGCCCAGAGCGTATAAACGGGAAGTCCGATCAACACGATGGCGAGGCCGCCCAGGCTGTCGCCAGGCTCGGAAAAGACCTGATTCGCGACCACAGCGAAAGCCGAGAGCGCAAAGAGGAGCGGCACCCACGGATACCCCCACACCGAGTATCCGCGCTCGTGGGTCCCGAGACGCCGCAGCCGCATCAGCCCCAACGCCATCAGGCCGAAGAAGATCCACTCCGTGTAGATCACCCGGGTGAAGAGCGCTCGGTACGTGCCGGTCATGATCAGCACCGCTGCCCAGATTGCCTGGAGCACGATGGCGCGATGCGGTGTCCCGAAGCGGGGATGGACGGACCCGAGGCTCCTGAAGAGGAGCCCGTCCTGCGACATCGCGTAGTAGACGCGGGGGCCGGCCAGGACGATGCCGCTCAGGGCCCCGAACGTGGAGAACATGACGAGGAGGGACATGGCCGCCCCTCCCCCGTAACCGAACAGGGCGTCCGCGGCGTCGGCGGCGACGCGCGTCGAGCGGGCGACGACCTCGATCGGCAGGACGTAGAGGTAGACCGCGTTGAGCGCCAGGTAGCAGGCGGTCACCACGATCGTCCCGATCACGAGCGCCCGGGGAATGGTGCGGTTGGGCTCGATGGTCTCCTCGGCGCTGTACGTGACCATGTGCCAGCCCCCGAACGCGAACAGCCCGGCCACGACCGCGAGGCCGAAGTCGTTGATCGTGAGCCCGGTTGGGAGAGGAGGGCCGGTGGCGGCAGCCGACGCGGCCGCCAGAGCGCCCGCATCCGCCCGCGATCCGAACAGAACGCCCAGAAGGATGATGAGGCCGATTGCGAGCAGCTTTCCGGCGGTGAACCACGTCTGGAGCAGGCTCCCATGCTTGACGCCGACGTAGTTGACCGCCGAGAGGACGAGCACCGTCGCGATGGCGACCAACCGAATCCCCGTGTCGCCTAGGCCGGGGACGAAGTACGCCAGATAGCGGGCGAACACCGTGGCGATGGCCGCGATGATACCGGTGTGCATCACCCAGAACATCGCCCATCCCCACAGGAACCCGAGCGCGGGTGAGAACGCCTCCCGCAGGTAGACGTAGACGCCGCCGCTGCGCGTGAAGATGGACGCGAGCTCAGCACAGACGAGCGCGCCGAACAGCGTCAGAAGGCCGGCCGTGACCCACACCGCCATGACGCCGCCCACGGAGGGCATGCGCCCGGTGATCTCGGATGGCTGCACGAAGATCGAGGCCCCGATGATCGTCCCGACCACCATGGCCGTGGCGTGGGGGAGCCCCATGGAGCGCTTGAGTCCGCCGGGTCGCTCCACTAGAGGGAGGCCAGGAAGTCCAGGAGCGCCGAGCGCTCGGCGGGCGACAGGTCGACGAAGGCCTGACGCGCGCGGGACGCTTCCCCTCCATGCAGGCTGAGCGCTTCGTCGAGTGACCCCGCTCGTCCGTCATGCAGGTACTGATCCCGGTGCCTCAATCCCCAGAGGGGCGGCGTCCTGTACTCGGTCGGGCCGGCGCTCCCCCCGCAGGTCCCCCGGAGCTCAGGTCCCAGGTCGTGTAGCAGCAGGTCCGTGTACGGGCGAATCCGCCGGCCGTCCAGAGCCGGCGTGCCCGACGCCGCCGTCCGGAGCTCCGGCACGTGGCAGCGGGCGCACCCCACCTCGGTGAACAGCGCCTCACCCAAGCGAACCTGCGCCAGGACGTCTCCGGTGGGCTCCGCCAGAGCGGAGTCCGGGAGCCGGGCCGGCGCCGCCAGGAATCGGATGTAGTCCACCAGCAGCGACACCCCGTTCCGGTCGATCTCCGGCTCGGGCATGGGGTCGACGCCTTCAGGCAGAGGAGCGCCGTTCACGCCCTCCTCGACCGGGAAGTCCGGCGTGGTGAGCCCGATCTCGAAGCGAATCGCGGTGTCCACGAAGTGCGCGATCGAGGGCGAATCCCCCTTCCATCCGAACCGACCGACCCGGCCGTCGGGCAACCGGTGGACCCTCCCGGACACGCCGTCCCCGTCCCGGTCCTCCGGGTCCTCCAACGCGAGGAGATCGTCCTCCGGAACCGCCTCCAACAGCCCGAGCCCGAACAACGGTGGCGCCAGGAAGCGGGCCTCCTCGGTCGCGCCGGAGGGCATCGGCTCCGACTGCACACCGAGGGCCATGAGCGCGGGAGTTGTGCGCTGCTGGATGTTGCCCCCGCCCTGGTCCCGCAGCTCGCTGCAGACGCCCCCCTCCCAACGAGAGGCCTTGGTCACGAGCAGGAAGCCGGTTCCTCCCACGGCCGGTTCGGCGTGACAGGCGCTACAGCGCGCCGCGTTGAAGAGTGGACCGAGACCCTCCTCCGGCGTCGCCAGTCGCTCGAACAGCGCTCGCCCGAGAAGGAATCGGCCCTGCTCTCCCTCGGTGAGCGCGGGGAGCGGACGACCGGGCTCGCCGGCCGGCTCCAACGGATCGTTGCCGCCGGAGTCCCCCGGTGCGCATGCGCCCACGGCCACGATCAGTATCCCGCCCAAAAAAACCACGCCGAGGCGCGGTGTCGGGCGGACATGCCGCACGCGGCTCTCCTGGAAACCTTTCCGGTCACTCATGCGTCATAATAGGCACGGGATGTGACGATGAGGAGGAGGAGGCGGCGGACCATGACCAGAACACCCCCCACGGTTTCCCTGATCGGGATCACGCTCACGGTGCTGGCGCTGGCGACGGGCAGCTGGTTGAGCAACGTCCAGACCTTCCAGCCAAAGCTCGACTGGATGCCGGACGTGGTCGTCGACGTGCAGGCGGGCGACACGGTCGTCGAGGACGCGGTCGGCGTCGGCTCCAGGCTGCCCACCAGCTGCTGAGCCCCGGCCGGCGGGCAAAGGTGCCGGCCGAGCCGACCGCTCAGAGCAGGATGGCGAGCGGAATCAGCACGACGTAACCCACGACCAGGAGAAAGGGCGCGGCGGTGATGGAGCCCTGCCCGAGCAGCACGTATCCGAGGACGATGCACCCCAGGGCGGCCGCCGCGAGCGCCCAGTTCCTTCCGGAGAACTCCAGGGACGCTGTCGCAATCTTGTCCACGTCCGCGCGCCGTCGGCTTTCATTCGATTTCGTCATGACCGATCCAGTAGTCCCGTGTCCGCCTCAGTCCTCGTCCAGGTCCCCGAGGTCGTCGTCTGTCCCTTCATCGGCCCCGTCCAGGCCGAAGCGCTTGATGATCCTTGCTAGCCGCGACCGCGAGATGGCGAGCGTGCGCGCGGCGCGGCTCTTGTTGCCGCCCGAATCGCGGAGGATCTTGGCCACGTGCGCGGCCATCACCGCGTCCAGGGTGTCTCCCGCGGGGACGGCCGAATCGACCGACCGCTTGGGCAGCGGGTCGATACCGAGTGCAATGTGCTCCTCGCCGATGGCGACGCCACGCGTGAGCACCGTGGCCCGCGTTAGGACGTTGTGGAGCTCCCGTACGTTGCCCGGCCAGTGATGCGCCTGCAGACGCCGCATGGCGCCGGGTGTGATGTGGCGGGCGTCCGTCCCCAGGTCGCGGCCGATGCGGCGCAGGAGCGTATCCGCCAGGAGGGTGACGTCGTCCCTGCGCTCACGGAGCGGGGGGACGGTGATCTCGACCACCTTGAGACGGAAGTAGAGGTCCTCGCGGAACCCACCCTCTTCGACCAGCTTCTCGATCGGCTGATGTGTCGCCGCGATCACGCGCGCCTCGGTGCGTCTGGGCGACTCGCCTCCGACCGGATAGAACTGCCGCTCCTGTAGGACGCGCAGCAGCTTGGTCTGGAATTCGGGCGACGTGTCCCCGATCTCGTCGAGGAAGATCGTGCCTGCGCCCGCGAGCTCGAAGTACCCCTTCCGACTCGAGACGGCCCCCGTGAACGAGCCCTTCACGTGGCCGAAAAGCTCAGACTCGAGCAAGGTGTCCGAGAGGGCGGTGCAGTTCACTGCGATGAACGGATCGCGAGCGTTCCCCGAGTTGTCGTGGATGGCGCGGGCGATCATCTCCTTGCCCGTCCCGGTCTCCCCGCGGATGAGGACGGTGGTCCGATTGCGAGCGAGCACCCCGATCATCTTGTAGATATCGATCATCCGGGGATCGCGCCCGGTGACCGTGTTCTCCCCGAACGGCTCGGGCTCCTCCACCGCCGGCTCGGGGACCTGCCGGTTCATCCGTTGGGCCTTGAGGCACCGGGTAACGAGCGCCTCGACGTCGTCGAAGTCCCAGGGCTTGGTGATGTAGTCGAACGCCCCCGCCTTCATGGCCGCCACCGCCGAGCTCATGTCCTCGTGTCCGGTGGCCACGATCACGTCCACCTGGCTCATGTTCGAACGGATCCGCTCGAGCAACTCGAGCCCGTTCATG
The DNA here is from genome assembly GCA_024638305.1 of Gemmatimonadota bacterium. GTDB lineage: Bacteria > Gemmatimonadota > Gemmatimonadetes > Longimicrobiales > Gaopeijiaceae > JAHEKN01. Next base: position 5,351 of record JAHEKN010000020.1, read on the forward strand.
CCCGGCATGCGGAGGTCGGTGATGATCAGCGCGGGGTGGAACTCCGCCACCTTGGACAGAGCTTCTTCGGCGCTCTCGGCCGTGCCGACGACATAGCCGGAATACTCGAGTCGGTCCCTTAGGACCGTGAGAGCATCCGGATTGTCGTCGACGAGGAGAATGCGGGACGGCATTACGCTCGAGTGCGGGGGGAATCGCTTCCGGTGGCTTCCTCCGAGGGGCCGTCTCCGAAGTACCCGCCGTCGTCGCTGGTGTTCGGACCCGCTCGCACGTCGGTCGGCGGTCCCGTGGGTGCCGTGGGCGGTCCCCCCGTGGGTGCCGCGGGCGGTCCCCCCGGCGGTCCCCATGGTGGCCCCCGCGGTGGTGCGTCGGCCCAGTAGGCGGGCGCTTCGGGCGGATCCCCGGCACGCATGCGCGCGAGGTGATCTCGGGTGCGGCGCCGCCGAATCCACACGAGCAGGACGAGCACCACGACGGTAATCGTCCAGAAGACCAGGGAGTGGGAGAGGACCAGAAGCCATCCGTAGCGGCCCTTCACGTAGGCCGTCCAGTCCTCCTCGAACTGGGCGGTGGTGACCCCGAACGTGGCTCGGAACGCGGACTCGAATCCCCCGCCTTCCCGCCAGCTCGCGAGGAATGTGGCCAGACCGGTCGGTCCCGAAGATCGAGCCAGATACTCCACCGCGCTGGCCGAGAGCAGGTAGGCCACCTCGGCGCTCGCCCGGTCGCCTGGCCAGTCGAGCGAGAGCGAATCGAACGGTGGCGCCCGGCGGAGCGCCAGGAGGACGCGAAGACGCCAGCCCTCGCTGGCGTCGAACTGGCCCGACGCCCACTCCGCATAGCCCTCGTGGAACCAGTTCGGTATGCGCAGGCCGTCCAGGTAACGGCCCAACGCCACGTGAGCCCACTCGTGACGAACGAGAGCGTCCAGGTCACGGCCGCGCGAACGGTTGGACGCGTAGGCGGGAAGGACGATGCGCCCCTCCGTGGGAAGTGCCACGCCGGCCCCCCACTCGGGCACGCGGGCGCCGACCGCCTCCTGGAAGGCCCGCTCGTCCGGCGCGAGCACCACGGTGACGTCGAGCGACGCCGCCGGCGGGAGCCCGGGCAGGCTCGGGACGCGTCCGAGCGAGTTGGCCACCCGCTCTGCGAGCCCACGGCTCTCGGGCGAGTGGATCACGGTCACGGGTCCGGCCTGGAGTGTATCCGGCCCCTGGGCGGCGGAGCGTTCCGCGGCAGAGATCGGGGCCGAGCCAAGTGCCACTGAGCCAAGCGCCACTGAGCCGAGCGCAACTGGGCCGAATGCCACCGAGCCGAGTGCTACCCAGCCGAATGACGTCCGAGCGAGCCCGGCCCACGTGAGGGCCCGCCAGGCGTGCGTGCGGAGCCTGGGGCCTCCCGTCAGCCCTCGGTCGCGACGAGCCGCTCGAGGGCGCTCCGGGCCTCCCCGTTCGTGGAATCGAGCTCCAGGGCCTTGCGCAGGTAGCGCTCGGCCGCGTCGCGCTCCTCGTCCATCTCGGCCAGCTTGGCGAGCTTCAGGTATACGTCATCCCCGAGTTCGGGATCCAGCCGGATCGCGCTCTGATAGTGCGCCAACGCCGCGGCCGAGTCGCCGCGCTCGAGCGACAGGTCCCCCAGGCTCTTGTGCGCTTGCGCGGGCGGAGCACTCTCCGCCACCGCACGAAGATACAACGCCTCGGCGGCGTCGGGCTCGTCGCCGCACTCGAGCACCGCGGCTGTGTTGACCAGGATCGCGCCGTCGTTGGGATAGTTGGCGAGACCTTCCCGCCCCAAACGTACGGCCTCGTCCAGGGCGCCTTCCATCGCGGCGGCGAGCACCGCGTGCGCGTAATAGATCGGTGGCGGCTCGCTGTCTCCCACTCGCTCGCGGTAGCGAACGAACGCGTCACTAGCGCCGGCCGGGTTGCGGGCCTTCAGGTGGGTGATGCCGCGCTGGAGGAAGACCTCGGCATCCGCCGGCCTGGCGCTCTCGGCCACGTCGAGGAGGTGGAGCGCCTCGTCGTGACGACCGAGCATCTCGAGCGCGAGGGCTCGGTTCCGCAGCACGGAGTAGGTGCGCTGCTCGGTCGCCGGAAGGTCCTCGTACTGAGTCAGGGCTTCGCCGGACTGGCCGGAGATCAGAGCGATTACCGCCAGCCGCGTCCGGGACTCCACGTCCTCGGGCTCGAGCTCGGCAACGCGACGGTACTCGCGGGCGGCGTCCTCCAACATGCCCGCCCGGTAGAAGGCGCGACCCAGTTTCTGGTGTCGGTGCACCCGGGCTTCTTCCGTCTCCGGACTGGTGCCCTCCTTACGTCCGACCTGCTCGGCGTATCCCGCCTGGATGAGCCCGTAGACCGCCTTGCCGACCTCGAATTCGACCAGTCCGGACTTCATGATCAGGTCGTCCACGCTCCGCTGGCCATCCATCAGCGGGAGGATCTTCCGCTCGTGAGGCGTAAGCTCGACCTCCTCCTCGGGCTCCCGCACGACCTGGAAGATCAGGTCGAAGGTGGGCACCTTCTTCTCGATCTGGCTCCACTCGTCGACCCGCCGTGCCCCCTCCAACAAGAGGTTCTCGGCGTTGATCGCAATCAGGTCGGAGTCGACGTCGTCCGGCGCCTTCTCGGGATCGAAGTGGAAGGATCCCTGTCCCCAGGCGAAGAGGTGATACACGGCCTCGGAAACCTGCAGCGTGATGTATCTCTTGAGGTCGTCCTCGCTCATGGCGCCCTGCTCGACGAGGATCCGGCCGAGCTTGGCACCGGGCGCCATCGCCTGGCCCTCCATGGCCCCCGAGAGTTGCTCACGCGTGATCACCCCGTTCTGCACGAGGATCTCGCCGAGGCGGTCCGGCCGGTTGAGGACCGAGGCGAAGGTTACGCGCCCCTCGAAAAAGTAGACGTAACCGAAGTTCGACCGGTCCGTGATCCAAAGGCATCCGGTCTTGGCGCCGAGGGCCAGCAGCTGGCAGATGTCCGCCAGGTTCACTTCGTTCAGAGATCCGCGGAGCGCCATCAGTCGTCGCTAACGATTCGGGATTCGACGTCCGGCCAATGCCAGACGACCCTCTCGGGAGAGGGCGCCCAGCCCTCTGGGCCGGGGGAGGATGCCGTGGAGGACGAGGGGGCGGTGGACGCCCGGAGCTCGCTCGTCGTGGGCGCGACGCCGCCATCCGTCGCTTCCTGCCCTTGCTCGCTGTCCGAGACGGCCACCGCGGCGGCGGCGGTGTCGGTCGCGGTGTGGACATCGAGCATGGGATCTGCCTGCGTGGCGACCCGTGACCGGGAGCGTACCCGAACGCCGGAGCCATTCGGGGGTGTGGGCGCGTCCTCGTACGGAGCGAAGACGGCGTCCACGACTCGGTCGAGGACGGCCATGGGTAGCTCGGGCCCATCGGTCTCGTCCGGGTCTCCGGCCGCGGCGGGGTCTTCCGCCCCGTCGTCCTCTGGAGCGTCCACCAGCGCGTCCGTGGACGAGTCCGTGGACGAGTCCGTCGCGGCACCCTGCGGCGCCTCTCCTTCCTCCCGAATGGCCACGGCGTCCGCGGCGTCTCCCCCGTCTTGTCCGACCACCGGGGAGGCGGGCGATACGTCCAGGTCGGCGGCGGTCACGACGCCGCCAGCGGTGGAGGCCCCGGTGGGCTCGGAGGAGTCGCGCTCGGAGGAGTCGCGCTCGGCGGAGTCGCGCTCGGAGGAGTCACGCTCGTTGGAGTCGTGCTCGGGCTCGCGGCTCTCGTCCGCAGACGCCTCGACTCCGTCCGGCTGCTCGCCCCTCTCGACACCGGCGGCCCGGCGGCCCTTCTCGGCTTCGGAGAGGAGCGTGGGGAAATCGTCGGGCTGTAGCGAGAGGTTGGTGAGCGCGGCCTGCATTGGGCCCTTGGCCGCGGAGGGTGGGATCAGAGCATGACGCTCGGAGCCGGCTTCGAGTCCCTGGAGGGACGCCTGGAACTCGGGATCGAGCTCCTCGGGCGCGCGGTCGGCGTCCTCGGGGCGCGCAACGGACAGGTCGGGGCGCACCTCTCCTCCCTCGTCCATTCCGTCGAGCGACGTAACCATCGCCCCCGCGTTTTCCTGGGCGTAGCGGGCGAGCAGCTCCTCGCGGGAAGGCGGCGGCGAGCCGACCACCTCGACCTCCACGACCAGTCCGCTCTCGAAGCGGGACTTCAGCCGGTCGTCGACCTTGCCGACCTTCGTCGGCTTTCGATCGGCCGCCAGCATGACGCGGGCGCCGCGCCGTGTTACGGCCTCGAAGAGATGGAAGAACTCGTCCTGCGCCCGCTCAGCGTGCGAGAGCTCCTGGCAACCGTAGACCAGGAGGAACTCGACCGTCCACCAGCGCTCCCGCCAGGCTCCGGCGACTCCGTCCGCGAGTGCAGCGATGAACTCGTCGGCGAATTCCTTGGCTGAGACCATTGCCACCCGTGCCCCCGGGCGCTGGCGCTCCCAGGTGGTGGCCGCGGCCTCCAGAAGGCCACGAGCCCCATGGCCGTCCTTGCTCCAGACGAACAGCGGGTTGTATTCGGGTGGCTCCTCGGACAGGAGCTGACGGGCCGCCTTCACGGCGATCGCCGGGTAGCCGTCGGGAAGGTGGTCGATGTCGACGTCGCGCAAGAACGGCGGGAACGCCCGCACGCGCTCCTGGGCGGAAGCGAGCAGGGCCCGCGCCTCCTCGAGGCGATCGGGATCCATCAGGACGCCCCGCGCCGCCTCGGGCCAGGGGTTCCCGACCACGTCGAGGTCCGAGCGGATCTGGCGCAGGGTCTCGAGGACGCTCTCGAACTCCGCGATCACGGCATCGGGATCGGTGGGCTCCAGATCGCCCTCGAGGATCCGGCGGAGTCTCGCGGCGGAGAACCCTTCGGCTTCGGCTGTCTCTGCGGCCTCGCGCAACTGGCGTTGCCAGGGCTCCTCGGGGGCTTCGAACATGCCCTCGTGCATGAAGCTCTTGGTCAGACGGTCCGCACGCCGGACCCGGCGCGGGCGGTCCGACGGCATGTCGACGAGCCGGGCCACGTCCTCCGACGTGATCGAGCGGCCCTCGAGATCCTGGGTGGCCAACACTCGATTGAGCCCCCCCATGAGCTCCCGTACGTTGCGGAACGGAAGGCGGGCGATGGCGTCGGCCACGTCGTCGTCGAGTCCGCCGCTCCGTCCCTCCAGCTTCTTGCGGACGATCGACACCCGGGTCTCGTACTCGGGTGGGGCGATGTCGACCATCAGGCCCCCCGAGAAGCGGGAAAGGAGCCGGGCATCGAGCCCGTCGATCTCGGCCGGTGGCCGGTCGCTGGCCAGCACGATCTGGCTGCCCGAGAGGTTGAGCGAGTCGAGCGTCAACAGCAGCAGATCCTGGGCTTCCGGCTGGCCGGTGAGGAACTGCACGTCGTCCAGGAGCAGAATGTCGAGATCGCGGTAGCGGTCCTTGAGCTCCTCCTGGTGTCCCGATTGAATGGCTTCGGCCAGCTCGTCGAGGTATCCCTCCAGGGTCTGGTAGAGGACGCGACCCTCCGGGTTCAACCGCTCGGCGTGGTGCGCCATGGCGTTCAGGATGTGCGACTTACCCAGCCCGGACGCCGAGTACAGGAAGAGCGGGTTGTAGCTCGCGGCTGGGGAATCCGCCGCGCGCCGTGCCGCGGCCGACGCCAGCCGGTTGCCCGGTCCGACCACGAACGTGTCGAACGTCATCCGAGGATCGAGTTCGAACGCCATCATCGATCCGGGAAGAGCCGGTCGAGGCTGTCCATGAGCGACGCCTCGAACTCCTCGGCCGAGACCGGCCCGGAGTCCATCGCTCCCGCGAGGCTACCGAGCGTGCGGGCGAACGACTCGAACGCGAGCCGCGCCGTAGGCTTCTTGCGGTCGGGCCGGAAGACCGTGAGGAGCAGAATGGGTCCGAAGGGCGTCCAGAGCTCGCTGAGCATGAATTCCCGCGACGACCCGCGGTTGTGGGCCTGGGCCATACGCTCGTCGCCGACGAGGAGGCCGATCTGCTTGCCCGTGGCATGGATCCCCGCCGCCAACGTCGCGGCCTTCATCACATCGCCGGAGTCGGTGAACCCACGCTGTAGGAGAAGACGGCCGGCGCGGTTCATGAGCAGCACACGCTCGGCGCCCGCCTCGTGAACGAACGTGTCCAGAGCGACGTCCAACGGGCCTCTGCGGCGCCGCTTCGGACGTGTGCCATCTGAGATACGAGAACCGGTTCGTATCAAGCCCGCCTCGCGGGTGTGCGCGACGGGCTGACGATGTCACCCGATCGCGAGAGTTTGCGCCCATGCCAGCGCCCCGGCCAGGTCGGGAGGGACAGCCGACTCGAAGGTCAGCTGCCGTCCGTCCACGGGATGAGAAAAAGAGAGCCCCGAAGCATGCAAAAACTGCCTCGGGAGCAGAGCGAGGAACTCCCGCGCCCAGCGGCGTCCCTTGCCGTCCATTCCCCTGTCCCAACCTGCTCCGTAGACCGAATCGCCGGCTACCGGGTGTCCTACATGCAAGAGATGGACCCGGATCTGGTGGGTTCGACCCGTTTCGAGCTCAACGCGCAGAAGCTCCGCAGCCACCCAGATTTCCAGAACTTCGACGTGCGTGACGGCCCGCCTGCCGCCCTCCACCACGGCCATGCGCTTCCGGTTCCTGGGGTCCCGGGCGATCGGCGCTTCGATTCGGAGCTTGCGGTCCGGGAGATGTCCCCAGGATACGGCCGTGTACGTGCGACGGATCTCGCGTCGACGAAGCTCCTCCGAGAGGGTCAGGTGCGCCCGGTCGGTCTTGGCGACGACCAACAGCCCGGACGTGTCACGGTCCAGCCGGTGCACGATCCCCGGACGGAGTCGCCCTCCCACGCCCGAGAGGTCGCGCACGTGATGGAGCAGGGCGTTCACCAGCGTCCCCGACCGGTGCCCCGGGGCCGGATGGACCACCAGCCCGGCAGGCTTGTCCACCACGAGCAGATGCTCGTCCTCGTAGACGATGTCGACGGGAAGGTCCTCGGCCAAGATCTCGGTGACCTCGGGCGGCGGGATCCTCACCTCGATGACCTGGCCGGCCTCCACACGCTCGGACTTGCCCGGCACCCGCCCGGCAATCCGCACGTTTCCATCTCTGAGCAGCCCCTGGACCCGCGTGCGGGACAGACCGAAGGCGTCCGCCAGGTAGCGATCCAAACGCCCGTCCTGGCCGTCCTCGACGCGCACGCGGCGGATCTCGCCGGAACCCGGCCCCCGGTGGTCGAGCCCGGCCGGGTCGGGCTCGTCGCTCATACGACCGAGCGCTCGTCCCACCAGATGGAGCCGGCGAGCGTGAATGCGCCAATCACCACGGCCACGTCCGCGACGTTGAACACGGGGAGCACGAGCCCGCCCGCATGCACCTCGATGAAGTCGACGACGCCTCGCGTCGACAGCAGGCGATCGAGCAGGTTCCCGAGGGCGCCTCCGATGGCCAGGGCAACGGCAACCAGGCGGAGGACCGAATGTCGTGGCCGCCTTGTTGTTGCCAATCTTCCAAAGTTCCGGCGTTTTGGCTTAGCAGGAGCAGGCAAACAATGGCTTCGCGAATGACCCCGACTTCGAATAGCCCGTCCCGCAGCGCCCGATCAGGCTGGGGAACGCCGCGGAGCTTTACCTTGCTCGAAGTCCTGCTCGTACTGGGGATTCTGATCTTGCTCGCCGCCATCGTCACACCCAGCCTCTTCAATCGGCAGCGGAAAGCGATGATCCGCGTGACCCGCATGAGCATCGCCGGATTGGAAGGCGCTTTGAAGATCT